>CAXTSI010000038.1:14218-30300 GCA_964246695.1 uncultured bacterium | reverse complement strand
TTTTCTCCTTAATTATTTGTTACATACTTAGAAAATTTCCCCACGACTTACTTATTTGTTAAATTAACTTCAGTATATCTACATCTAGTCAGTCTTTAATAACCTAAAGTATAGAGACATTTTTGAGAAGTTGTAGCAAACTAGTAAAAGCAACTTTAGCTCTTAAACAGTGGTGCGTCAATGTGGTTACAGTATGGTGTGCATGAAGATGGGACATTGGTATGTATTGAAGATGTCCACAGAGGGAAGACTACCCTTAAGTGTCCCTATTGCAGCAGTGGGCTAACTGCCAAAAAAGGCAAGGTAAAAGAGCATCATTTTGCCCATAATGAAGAAACCTGTCGTCCAGTAGCTACCTGTAAATTTCCGGTTCTGCCATTGTATGACAATTTCAACATTCATTTATCTGGTAAGGACTTAGAGCAACTAAAACTGCTTTGGAAGGAGTACGGTTCAAAAAACTACCCGATTAGTGATTACCTAGTTTCCCCTGGTTTAATTAAGGCGGGTTTGTTACAAAAAAATGTTTACACAGTCCCAGTTGGGTATGAATTTACGAATTCAGGTAAAATCCCTGTTCGAGCGTTGGAGTTAATGCTATTTAACGAAGTGCAGGAGCCACTATTACTGAAAAAGCTGCTGAAGCTGGAGTTAGCAGTAGAACATGCCAAGCATAAAAATGCTCTGGATTTGTCACACAGATTCACTGATTTAATACTGTATCGTACTCAACTTAGGCGGATTTTATCTTGTACCTTATACTTTTTGGAAATTCAAACAAATAAAGGAACTTTGTACAAGATAGGCGTCACCCAGCGATCTGTTGGAGAGCGGATAGCAGAAGTAGAAAGAGATTTGCTTGCACACTATCAAGCTGTTGCTACTAAGGTGTTGTCAAGTTGGTCACACCGAGGTAATGTAGAGAAATATTTCAAACACCGCTATCAAGACTTTAATTATCCTATCGGTAGTTTAACAGAATACTACAAATTTAATACTGAAGATGCCAAAATTGTGCTGTGTGACTTGCAACAGATGAAGCCCAAAAAACTTTCTTCAGTTGAATTGGATATTCTTGAGGATCAGGCTAGTACCGCGTAGCGGAATTAAAAATTAAAAATTAAAAATTAAAAAGCTTGAAATACAAGGGTTTTGGCTGTTTGAGATGGTAGCGTTATTTCCGCCGTCATGTACTAGTAGTCCACCAAGGAAACTTTGAAGGGTTCGTAGTGAGGGCTCTTGCCCTCGTGTTCTTGAGGACTAAAGTCCTCACTACAAACAAATCATCATCAACCAAGCATTGTAGCTTTGGTGGAACCGATCATTACTGCGAGGACTCGTAGAAAAATACAGCCACAGCAGTTTTCAATTGAATTGACTACATCATCAGGGGCGCGGAAACCTCGCCCCTACGGTACCCTGAATGCTGGCTTGTTGAACCGATTGAAAATCAGGTGACTGCCAAGCAAGTACTGTCTGTTTAAAAAACGTCCCGATCGCCGCAATTCTCTCTTAAGCTAGATGCATCTTCAGAACACTCTTAGGTGCTTTGCGAACTCTGGCTAAGATTGTTTCTTTGCCTAAACGCTGGCAAGCCTCATAACGATGACATCCAGAAAATCCGTAATATTGCCCATCTACTTCTAAAACATCGATTGGTTCTTGTTGTCCGATCGCCGCGATTGATTCCATTAAAGCTTGTACTTTCTGTGGATCGTTCTGGCGCGGTAAAGGACGCTTAATCTGATTCAATGGAATTTCTTGAACCTTAACCATAATAAGTATCGTTGACTAATCACATTTTGTCACTCTAGATAAAGAGTACTCGTTATGACTTTATTTTGCAACTAATAGCCAACAGATAATGACATGATTTGACAAGTCAAGCCAAAAAACCACTACACTAAAAAAACGAATTTATCAACCACTCCAAAACAGCACTGGCGGCAAAACCAACTAAGATGAAAATCTCCTTCTGGCGTTTTTCCTACACGGTACTGACAACATTTTGTTTATTGGGGCTAACGAGTGCATCAGATCCTGCAAGTCAAACAGAGAATATGGATCTGAGGATTGGGATTGTGCAGCGATTTGGAAATAAACCTACTGAACAGCTGCTACTGGAACCCACCCCAGGCGATCGCTTACAACTGAGATTTAAAGCTGGCAATGGGGAGCAAACCCTAGTAACTGCCAAACCAGTCAAACTGGAAACAGTGATGCAAGCTTTACCTCAACCAGTAGTTGAAGAACAGGTGGTGCTAGGAACCTACCGCACTTATGAAACTGCTGAAGATAGCGCCAAAAGCTGGCATGAATCGGGAATCGAGGTGGAAATAGCCCAGCCAGAACGCTGGCAAGTTTGGGCAAAACGGTCCGTTTACAACACTCCTTTATTACGACGCTTGCTGTTGCAAAATGTGCAAGCTGCAGGAAACAACACCGCCTACCTTAACACTAAAATTTTGCAACAAGTGCCACGAGTCAGTTGGGTAGTGAATGGCAACCGCTACAGCCGCAGTCATCTAGAAATTAGCACCTTGAAAAATTTAATTCGGGTGAATCAAGGTCAAAAACAAGAGTCTGCTCGTCTTTACGCTGGCTCTATGGAGTTGCAGCCAAATGCCTACGGCACATATACTTTAGTAAACCAAGTCCCCTTGGAAACTTATCTGCGTGGAGTCGTACCTTATGAAATTGGTACTTCCACACCGACAGCGGCGCTGGAAGCACAGGCAATACTTGCTCGGACTTATGTCCTGCGAAATTTAAATAGGTTTGCCATAGATGACTACCAGTTATGTGCCAATACTCATTGCCAAGTTTATTATGGACTTAATGGCGTGGCAGCCAATACAGATCGAGCGATCGCCACCACACGGGGTATGGTACTAACATATCAAAACGAGCTAGTGGACGCCCTCTATTCTTCTACTACTGGTGGTGTGACTGCTTCCTTTAGCGATGTCTGGAATGGTGGCGATCGTCCTTATCTGCAACCGATGGTGGATGCCCCAAGTAAGATTTGGAACTTGTCTCAGCAGAGTTTAGCAGATGAAAATAACTTCCAGCGGTTTATCAATCTGCACAAAGGCTTTAATGAAAGCGATAAAAGTCTGTTTCGTTGGCACAAAGAAAGTAGCCTAGAAGATATTACCAAGGGGTTGCAGAAATTTCTGAAGGTGAAAAACAGTCCTTATGCAAAGTTTAAAACTATTGAAGGAATGAGGGTAGTAGAGCGAAGCAAGAGCGGACGCATTCTCAAACTGGAGGTGAAAACTGATATTGGCACTTTTACTTTATATAAAGACGAAGTGCGCAGTGCCTTTGCCGCTCCCATAAGTACGCTTTTTTACCTACAACCTGTGAACAAAGGTGAATCGAACCTTTGGGGATACGCCTTTATCGGCGGTGGTTTAGGACATGGAGTTGGTTTGAGTCAAACTGGTGCTCAAAATTTAGCCAAGCTTGGTTGGTCAACTCCGAAAATTCTTCAGTTTTACTATCCTGGCACCCAAATAAAAATTCAACAGCAACGTTCTTAAGAAACATGGGGAGTGGGGAGTAGGGAATGGGGAGTGGTGGTGTTTGTTTCATTCATAACAGGTGGTGCGCCGCCCGTGAGGCGCTTTCAAGAAACACTCGTCAAAAACCTGATTTTTTCGTGAAATTGGGGAGTAGGGGAGCCAGCCGGTGTCAACTTAACTTTGAAACCCGCAGTTGTTTGCTCGTTCCCATGCTCTGCATGGGAATGCAGTCGCTGAGGCTCTGCCTCATTGCTTGCTTTCTTTGAAGGCAGAGCCTCCCGGAATACATTCCCACGCAGAGCGTAGGAACGAGAAAGTCCTAATCTGATCGGACTGCTATAGAAGCATATGAATAAAGCAGGAATACAATCTTTCCTGTATTCCTGCTTGACGTAATAACGTAATATAGACTGTTTGCCGAAGTAGATTCAAGAAGCAGACTATGCTGCTTATTTTCTTTTACTGCTACATTTTCACAAAGAATTAGGCGGCTCGATCAGCCTCTTGTCAGAGATTTGAGTTGGAAATGCCGACTTTTAGTAAAGTTCTTCTTCTTTGTGGGTTTCGATGGTGACGTCAGCGGTTGGGTAGGCGACACAAGTCAGCACATATCCAGCTTCCATTTGGTCATCGTCTAAGAATGACTGGTCAGACTGGTCAACAGTACCAGATACGAGTTTACCAGCACAGGTAGAGCAAGCACCAGCGCGGCAAGAGTAGGGTAGATCCAAACCAGCTTCTTCAGCAGCGTCTAGAATATAGGTATCATCCTCAACGTCAATTGTTTGGTTTAGACCTTCAGCTTCGTTGATCAGTGTGACTTTAAAAGTTGCCATTTCAGTAATCCTCTCTTCTACAGACGGGAGTATAAGTTATCCTAAAGCAAATACCACGGCTGATCCGCTCGGATTAGCCGCTTGTTCAAATTTGCTTCACTTCTGATACTACGAGAAAAACAAAAGGATGTAACTGAAAATTCACCCCGATTAGTAATGAGATTTGGTTGGTTAATACGGATAAGTTTTCCTTATAAAAAGCAGCGACTCAAAGTCAGTTTATTAAGAAAAGTTATAGGCGCGGAAAAAGACAGGATTTTGCCAAAAACTTAACGAGTAGAGACGCGATCGCGTCTGTGCACCTAAAAAAAATTAACAAATAGAGGGGATGACAATTATGTCTGAGGGATCTGCTGGTTTTGCAGAACAACCTGTGCGTGTAGGTTTAGTTGGTACAGGCTATGTAGCAAAGCTACGAGCCGAGGTATTGCTTAATGATGAACGATCGCAACTAGTAGCAGTTGTCGGCAATACACTCTTGAGGACAAAAGCCTTTGCAACAGACTATCAGACTGAGGCGATGAGTTCTTGGCTTGAACTCGTGGAGCGACCCGATGTGGATCTGGTAGCAATTTGCACTGTTAATCAAGAACATGGTGCGATCGCCCGAGCCGCATTAAAGAGCGGCAAACACGTTATTGTTGAATATCCGCTTTCTTTAGACGTGGCTGAAGCAGAAGAACTGATCGCCTTATCAAAAGCACAAAATAAACTTCTCCACGTCGAACACATTGAACTTTTGGGTGGTATGCATTCCTCGTTGAAGCAACACCTATCACAAGTTGGTCAGGCGTTTTATGTCCGCTACAACACCATTAATCCCCAGCATCCCGCACCCCGCAAATGGACTTACAATCACGAGCTTTTCGGCTTTCCCTTGATTGGGGCGCTCTCAAGATTACACCGTCTTGTAGATTTGTTTGGTAAAGTCTTAACAGTTAACTGCCATAATCGATTTTGGCAGACAGAAACAGAATACTACCAAAGCTGTTTGTGCGTCACTCAACTGTGCTTTAGCAGTGGGTTGTTAGCGGAAGTGATTTATGGTAAAGGTGAAACCATGTGGCAGCCAGAACGTAAATTTGAAGTTCATGGCGAAAACGGGGGATTAATTTTTGATGGCGATCGAGGAGTCATGGTAGACGTAAGCGGAACGACGCCGATAGAAGTTGGTAGTCGTCGGGGAATGCTCGCCCTGGATACAACTTTAGTTTTAGACCATCTGATCGATGGCACTCCTTTATACGTAACCGCAGAACAAAGCTTTTATACCCTTAAGGTTGCAGATGCGGCTAGGCGATCTGCCGAAACAGGACAAACTATAATTTTAGCAGATAGTTTAGATGAAATTTCATGAAAACCGAAAGTACGAAAACTGAAACGATTGTTATTTTATCCAAAAGAGAACTAGAGAAAATGCGTTACTCTGGACGCTTGGCAGCGAAACTCCTACACCATCTTGAACCGATGGTCAAGCCAGGGGTGAGCACCCTCGAGCTGAATGACGAAGCGGAACGGTGGACGCAGGCGAAAGGCGCGAAAAGCGCACCTCTTAACTACAAAGGCTTTCCCAAATCGATCTGTACTAGTGTGAATGAAGTCGTCTGTCACGGCATTCCTAATGCCAAGCAGATCCTGAAGGAAGGAGACATCATTAATATAGATGTGACACTGATTGTGGATGGCTATTACGGAGATACATCCAAAACATTCTTCGTCGGTACGCCTTCCCCAAAGGCGAAAAAGCTGGTGGAAGTGACACAGGAGTGCCTCACAAAAGGCATTGCGGAAGTTAAGCCAGAAGCCCGCATCGGGGACATTGGTGCAGCCATTCAAGAGTACGCCGAAGCACAAGGCTTTTCTGTAGTGCGAGACTTTGTCGGACACGGTATTGGCAATGTTTTCCACACTGTGCCAGAGATTCCCCACTTTGGCACACGCGGTAAAGGAAAGCGTCTCAGACCAGGTATGGTTTTTACTATCGAACCGATGATTAACGAAGGTACTTGGGAAGTCGAGGTTTTGAGTGATGGTTGGACTGCTGTTACACGCGATCGCAAGCTAACTGCTCAATTTGAGCATACCTTAGCTGTGACTGAAGACGGTGTTGAAATCCTGACTTTGCTTGAATAGGGAATTGCTAATTGCTAATTGCTAATTGCTAATTGCTAATTGGGGAAGTACTATTAGCCATTAGCCATTAGCCATTAGCCATTAACAATTTAAGATTTATGATCGAGGCGAATAGCTTGCTCTAGAGCTAATTTTTCTCTGGCTCTACGAGCATACAGTTGTAATTTAGTTAAATTCCAGCCTGTAATTATACTCATATCTTCTAAATTCATTCCTTTCGTCAACATTTCTACACACCACGTCTGTTGAGCGTGTAGTAAGAGTGGCTGTTGACCCTCAGGTGTTAATAATCCCTCAGTTAATACTTGCCAGCGCTCAGTAATTTCTACCTCTGATATTGGCATTCCATTATCGTTGAGAAATAATGCCCAGCGGTCATCTTTACGGACCTTTAGCCATTGAGTTAATGGATTGCGAGTATAAGAACCATACCGCTTACCCATGATCCACTGATTAACTGGCACTTGTCGAACGCAGCCCTGAGTTATCTGCAACAAGTGCTGATTGGCATCGTTTACTTGGTGCGATCGCTCTAAATTGACGACTTCTGCTGGAGATAAACCTGCGCCAAACAAAACATACATCAAGGCATAATCTCGGATTCCCGATTTTTTGGCTCGTTGGAGAATCAAGTGGACTGAGTTGGCTGGTAGATCGATCACCTTCTCTGTCGGATTCGACTCAATTTTGACTAAACTTGTACTGTTGGTAGCTTTATTTAAAAAAAGTGCCACTAAATTCTCTAAAAACTCATCTCGATCGTGCCACAGTTCGTGAAATTCGCTGGTCAATTCAATCACGGCATACCCTAACAACATACTATTGAGCAAACTTGCTAGTTTTTGGGCTGGCATCTGGGTGTGTAACTGCTCACGCTCCATAACTGTTGCTAGATATTCGGTAACATAGTGGTTTGCTTGGGTTAAGCTTCGTCCTAGTGCCTGACGATATTCTACTGAATAGCTTCCAGCCTCTCCTACCAAAGAGCGCATCAGGTCTGGGACTTTTTCTAGAGCTTGTAAACGATCTTCGCAATAGTCTTTTAAAGCTTGGTAAACACTGGTCGTTTGATTTGCTTGCATTTTTAAGGATTCTCCTAGCTCTTTAAACACTGGCGATTCGGAAATGACTGCTAGGAGCAATCCGTGCTTGTTGCCAAAATGTCGAAATAGCGTCACTTCATTGACTTTTGCTAATTCTGCCACTGCTTTTGTTGTCGTCTCGGTGACTCCCTGCGCAGCGAATAACTCCATAGCTGCATTAATCAGTCGCTGTCGAGTCGAATTTATTTGCTCAGACATATATAAAAACATCAGGAAAAAGATGCAAGTGACACTTGCATTTTAATTCTATCCTTGCTAAGCTATGTCGTGTAAGTAGCACTTGCATCTGCGCGTACAGACGTTCCGCCGGAACGTCTCTTCCCGGCTCCTTCCATAGCACTCACGTTCAAGGAAAGATTTATGACGACTATACACTCAGCAGCGGCTGTTGATAAGCAGCCGCTTACTCTGAGATGGATCAACGTAGCATTTTTTGGTTCAGTTCATGCTTTGACTTTATTAGCTCCCTGGTTTTTTTCTTGGTCTGCTTTAGGAGTAATGATATTTCTCCACTGGTTGTTTGGCAGCATTGGTATTTGTTTAGGATATCACCGACTGTTGACTCACCGCAGTTTACATGTGCCAAAGTGGTTGGAATATGCGATCGCTACCTTGGGTGCGATCGCCTTGCAAGGAGGACCAATCTTTTGGGTAGCTACACATCGGTTGCATCATGCATATACAGAGGATGTGGATAAAGACCCCTACTCTTCCCAGCGTGGTTTTTGGTGGAGTCATATGCTTTGGGTTTTGTACCCGCGTCCGGAATTTTTTGAATACGACACTTATAAAAAATATGCCCCTGAACTACACCGTGACGCATTCTATCGTTGGCTAGATCGCTACTTCTTGCTGCTCCAAATTCCCGTTGCGGTTCTGTTGTATGCTTTGGGAGGATTGCCTTTTGTAGTGTATGGTCTTGTGCTTAGAGTCGTATTACTATGGCATTCTACTTGGCTAATTAACTCAGCGACTCACCTGCGCGGTTATCGGAATTTCCAGTCAGATGATGGCTCTCGTAATCTTTGGTGGGCAGCAATTTTAACTTATGGAGAAGGTTGGCACAACAATCACCATGCTCACCCAAATGTAGCCAAAGCCGGATTCCATTGGTGGGAAGTAGATATGACTTGGTGGGCAATTAAAATTTTGCAAACTTTAGGTTTAGCTAAGAAAGTTGTGATGTTTCCAATAAAAACTAATATAACAACATCCTGAATACAGCCCTAAAGGTACTGACCGAATAATTACTAATATCATGTTCGGTTGAATAGACATCGACCGAATTTAATTATTCGTTGTCTGAAACCCTTGTAGAGACGTAGCAGTGCTACGTCTCTACAATCATTTTCACTGCTATGTCTAATAATTATATTATCAGTGTGCCTGGTAATAGGTAATGGGTAATGAGTAATGGTTCCGACACGAGTGTTTCCTGCGCAGTTGCTCCTGCACCAAGCTTTATGGCGTGGACAAGGGAGACTTGGAGGACTTGGGAGAGGTGTTCGCCCCGGTATTTCATATTATGCAAATTATTTTTTGATTTTTAGGATGGATTTGGATTAAAATAATTTTGTACAAATTAAGTAAGTTTGTAGAAAAGCAAAAAAATGGACTATCGTGCAGAGATCCAAAAAGGCGGTAGGATCACAATACCTTCTGTTATCCGTAAAAAGCTGAATATGGCGGAAGGCGATATTGTGACCATTCGTGAAGAGAATGGCGATATCAAGCTTATTACACAGCATCAAGCGTTGGCACAGGCGCGAGCGCTGGCGAATCAATATTTGACCCATGATGATACTGTGGATGATTTTCTGAGATGGCGTAAGGAAGAAGCTACAGCCGAAGACGATAAAATGAATCGGGCCTTTAAAGCAAAATGACTGCGATTGTTTTTGATAGTTCGGTTCTGATTGCTATCCTCAAACAAGAAAGGGGATACGAGCAGGGTGAAGCCTTATTGAGTCAGGCACTTGTATTGACAATAAATTTGGCAGAGGTCGCAACGTACTTGGCGAGACAGGGAGCACCGCTGGAAACAATCCAAGCAATCTTAAGACAATTTCCTTGTCAAATCGTTGATTTTACCAATGAACTGGTTGCCCTGTCTGGTTTTTTGTATCATCAAACAAGAGCGTTTGGGCTTTCTCTGGGAGATCGTTCTTGTCTTGCTTTAGCGATCGCCAGAAATCTTCCCGTTCTTACCGCTGACACCGCTTGGACGAATCTATCATTATCTGTCGAGATACAGACAATTCGTTGACCTCCTGCCAAAAAGCTGGGTTCTAGAATCATTCTTCAGTACGAAGCAACTGGGCATATTTCCCGTAATTTAGTTTGATCAATTCGGGAACTCTTAACGGGGAACTCTTAACAGTGAGGAACCTCGTGTTCCCCGTTATGAGGAACGGATTTCCCTCAGGAAAGTGGGAGTTGGAGACCCCCGCCAGTGGAAGGCGGTAAGTTATGTTCGTGGGTAATATCCCCGACCAAAACCTACACTGTTCCCTGTTAAGAGTTCCCTGTTGCCTTTAAATGTTCGCGACAAAGCTTTAGCGCCCCAACTTATTAGGAATTCCTTCACAACCACCAGGAACAGTATCTCTGGTTTTTTCGCCGCACCAAGCGCAGCAGTAGTAACGCACAGACTCAGACATGCGCTCGACATGAGTAAAATTGGCATTTTCCACAACTGCGCCAGTGTGTTCGCCAGTTTGGTAGTTTGGTGGTTCGGTGCGACTGCGAGGTGATGCGATTTCAGAGGAACCATAGAATAGGAGAGTGCTGTTTAGGTCGGCACTACTAAGATTGGCATTATACAAGATGGTGCGGCTGAGATTGGCTTTTACCAAGTCACAGCCACTAAGGTTAGTGCGGACAAGATTTACTTCCGACAGGTCAGTCCAACGCAAATCAGTACCAGCCAAGTCGGCTCCTGCAAGCATAACTCCCAAATCGATGACGCGCAAACCCTCCAGACGGTCTTCGGCGTAACCACCATAACCGTCAAGAATGGCTCGACCAAGATGGCGATCGCGTTTTAAGGGTGTCAGCAACTTGGCGCGTGAGAGAAAGCGGATAATTTTTGCTTTACCATTGCCATCAACACTACTGAGAATTGCTGCTGTACGTCCTTCAGCGATCGCCCGTTCTTGGGGCCAATCTTCTAATAATCCTTCTTCATCTAATACTAAATCAGAGACCCCTTGGAAATAAGCATCGATTGTCTGCTGCTGAGTGATGATGTTTTGCTGCACAGTCAGCAGGTTTTGCTGAATTGTCAAGTCTTTGGAAATGACGTATTGTCGCCAAGCAACGTAAACGGCGATGATGGCAATGAAAATTTGCCCTAAAGCCCCAAACCATTCCGCTAGTGTCCCAAAAGCGTTCCAATCAATCTTAGCTCCCCAAACTAAGAGGCTAGAACCAAAACCGCTAAACTTGACGATGCCGATCGCGCTTGCTACTAATCCTAAAAAGGCAATCACCAGCGATCGCTCTTGGTATGAAAGCCATTCGTCTAGGACAATTTGTAACCAAGGCAATAATACCGCCAAGGATAGTAGCAATGCAAAAAGCGTTCCCAAGACGCCGATTATGAAGTTATTTAAGGCAATTCCAATAAAAGTGATGGCGATCGCTACTAAGATCGACAACAATGCCCTAGGTTTAACTGTCAAAGTGTCGAGCGGGTGTTTTTCTATACTGGACGCTTGTTGTAAAGCGGCTTTATTTTCCGAAGATCGCAGTGATGCTGGTGCAGAGTCGGCTTGTTGAGTGACAAACTTCTGTGTTTGGGTTTCTGGAACACCATCAAAGTTATCTGGTTGCAAGTTGTTTTCAGCACCGGGTTTTGGGGGATCTGTGTGGGATGAGTTGGATTCAATTGGCATGATTATATTTTGACACCAGCAGACTTAGAGTTCCACAAATTTTATCTGCTGAGAAGATTTAGGTTGAGAACCTGATTTGAAGAATCAGCGCGAGTAAGTGTTACCAAATCAGGGAAAAGATACATATTTGTGGGTGTGAACGCAAACTTTAAATTTAAAATATAAATTTGGGAAATTAATTAAGGTAACATCAATATGTCTGTATATTTTTTTATCCAGATAAAAAGCCTGTGACATTATATTGAGGGTTTTGGAGAAAATGGTCTGTTGGCGCCGCTTTGTCGCCTCTGGTTTTATCGCTTTATTCGTATTAGGCTGTGGTGATGAGGCAAACTCAGCTCGAAAAAATAGTCAGCAAGTTGTACAGGAAACTAATGTTTCCAAGTTGCTTACAGAAGCGAACGTTATCCAAAAGGCAGAAGATTTTTTTAATCAAGGTAACAATTTACTCAACTCAAAGCGCTACGAGGATGCTATATTAGCATACGACAAAGCTCTGAGCATTAAACCAGATATTGCTGAAGCTTGGATTAACCGAGGCAATGCTCTAACAGCTTTGCAACATGATGAATTCGCTTTAGCATCATACGACAAAGCGATCGCTCTCCAAGCAAACAAGCATGAAGCATGGTTTAACCGAGGCAATACCCAGACAAAGTTACAACGCTACACTGAAGCTCTAGCATCATACGACAAAGCTCTAGCCATTCAACCAAACAAGTATGAAGCATGGATTAACCGAGGCATTACCCTAGCAAAGTTACAACGCTACAGTGAAGCTCTAGCATCATACGACAAAGCGATGGCTATCAACCCAAACAAGCACGAAGCATATTACAACAAAGCTTGCACTTATGCTTTGCAAAAAAATACTGAATTAGCAATTGAGAATTTGCAAAAGGCAATAAATCGGGTTCCTGAAAAGTACAAGAAGTTAGCAAAAACCGACTCCGATTTTGACAAAGTTCGTAATGACAAGCAGTTTCAAGAATTAATTGAATAGTCTGATGTTTCTAGTAAGTCTCTCTCCGATAAATCTAAAGACAGGATTAGGAAAATGCACATTGACTACACAGTTCAAATTTGGCAAGAAGACGCGCAATTTGTAGCTCACGCTATGCCACTAGATGTGATCAGTTCAGGGCAGACACCAGAGGCGGCAAGAATTGCCTTAGACGAAGCAGTTCACCTTTTTCTAGTCACCGCCGCCGACATGGGTACTTTAGAAGAAATTCTTCAAGAAACTGGCTACAAATTGCAAAATGGAAACTGGGTAAGCCCTGATTGGGTAGCAATTGAAAGGCATTCTGTAACAGTAGGTGTCTGAAAATGCCGAGAATAACACCTATTTCCTGGCAAAGACTAGAAAAGGTATTTCTTGCTGCTGGTTTTGAATTTGCTAGACAAGAAGGAAGCCATCGTTGCTACATCAAACCGGGCATCTCTAGACCAGTTGTAATTCCTACTTATGACGAAATACCCGTCTCAATCATCAGAAATAACTTGAAAACAGCCGGAATTTCTAGAGATGAGTATTTCCAATGGCTAAATGAAGTTTGATTACTGAATTGTGAAGACCGGATGGGAAAATGCACATTAACGGAGTTAATCATGCTAAAAACAAATAGCCAAAAAATGGGTCAAGTTTTCACTACAATAAAACTCACTAACAACGTAGATGAGATTCTAGCCGAAAGGGGATTTATTCCTAAAGATCAAGTCCGTTCCATTACAATAGATAACGTCTTAGTCGATACAGGTGCAACAAGACTCTGCTTACCTGAAGAAATTATCAGTCAATTGGGTTTGAGACTCGTTGGGAAAATAGAGGGAGATACTGCCGTAGGAGTTAGACAATCTCGGCTCTTCGATGGTGTAAAGCTTTCCATAGAAGGGCGGGAAGGTACATACAATTGTGTGGAATTACCAGCAGGAGAAACCCCTTTGGTAGGTGTCATTCCTTTAGAAGATTTAGGTTTAGAGCCAGATTTGAAAAATCAGCGGCTCTTAGTGTTACCAAATCAGGGAAAAGATACATATTTGCGGGTGTGAACGCTAACCTTTAGTTTTCTCTGTGTTCTCTGCGCCTTTGCGGTTTTAAAATATTCAATGAAATAAATAAGACAGCAACATGAAAAAACTATTAATCACCGGTTCCAGCGGCTTTTTAGGATGGCATCTTTGCCAGTTAGCAAAGCAAGAATGGGAAGTTTACGGGACATATTTCTCCCATTTTTTAGAAATTACAGATACAAAATTACTAAAAGTTAACTTAACAGATTTTCAAAAACTTAAACAGATATTTAGTGAAATTCAGCCAGCAGCAGTTATTCATACAGCAGCACTATCTCAACCCAATTTTTGTCAAAACCACCCTGAAGAATCACATGCAATCAACGCGATCGCATCCTGCAATATCGCCGGACTATGCGCTGATTATTCTATCCCCTGCGCTTTTACATCAACCGACCTAGTTTTTGATGGTTTAAACGCTCCCTACAAGGAAACAGACCCCGTATGTCCTGTTAACATTTATGGTGAGCAAAAAGTCCAGGCTGAGTCAGGTATGCTAGAACGTTATCCCATGACAGCAATCTGCCGAATGCCGTTAATGTTTGGTATGGCAACACCGACAGCTACAAGCTTTATCCAGCCATTTATGCAAACGATAAAAGAGGGAAAAGACTTAAATTTATTTATAGATGAATTTCGTACACCAGTTAGTGGACTCACTGCGGCAAAAGGATTATTATTAGCATTGGAACTCGTGAACGGACACATTCACTTGGGCGGAATCGAACGGATTTCACGTTATGATTTTGGTCGCCTACTAGTAGACGTTTTTCAACTTCCCGCCACCAAACTTAAAGCCTGCCGACAACAAGATGTAAAAATGGCAGCCCCCAGACCGACTGATGTTTCTTTGGATAGTTCCAAAGCTTTTGCCATGGGATATAAACCTCTGTCTTTGCAAGAAGAATTAATGTTGCTAATGGCTAATGGCTAATGGCTAATGGCTAATGGTTAATGGTAGCAATTAGCAATTAACAATTAGCAATTAGCAATTAGCAATTAACAATTAGCAATTAGCTATTCTTGTGAATACGCTTCCATTGGCAGACAAGAGCAAACAAAATTCCTGTCGCCATAGGAATTGTCAATGCGAGCAACACTAGGCCAGAATTTATCGTCGCGAGTCCAAGGTGCGGGGTAAGCAGCTTGTTCCCGAGAATAGGGATGATTCCATTCTCCGACGATTAAACTTTCTGCAGTGTGAGGTGCATTCTTCAAGACATTATCGTGGCTATCCACCCGATCTGATTCAATTTCCGCGATTTCTGCGCGGATAGCAATCATCGCATCACAGAAACGATCCAACTCTTCCTTGGATTCGCTTTCTGTTGGTTCCACCATGATTGTACCTGCAACAGGCCAGGAGACAGTCGGTGCATGAAAGCCATAGTCCATTAAGCGCTTGGCTACGTCATCGATTTCGATGCTAGCTGACTTTTTGAGCGATCGCAAATCCAAAATACACTCATGAGCAACTAGACTATTTTTCCCTTTATACAAAACAGGATAATAGGGTTCAAGCCTACGAGCGATGTAGTTAGCATTGAGAATTGCGACTTTCGTTGCTGCCGTCAAACCCCCTGCACCCATCATAGCAATGTACATCCAAGAAATTACCAAGATGCTGGCGCTACCCCAAGGTGCAGCAGAAACAGCACCCATATGCTGAGAATGGGGAATGGGGAATGGGTTTTCTTCCCCACTCCCGTACGGGCGGGGTAACCCCGCCCCTACTGGGTGTCTGGGGAGAAAAGGCACCAGATGCTGTGCAACACCAATTGGTCCCATACCAGGACCACCGCCGCCGTGGGGGATGCAGAAAGTTTTGTGCAGGTTCAAGTGACAGACATCAGCGCCGAAATCTCCGGGACGACAAAGTCCTACTTGGGCGTTCATATTCGCCCCATCCATGTAAACTTGTCCACCGTGGGCATGAACTGCAGCACAGATTTCCTGAATTTGTTCCTCGAAGACACCATGAGTCGAGGGATATGTGATCATTAATGCCGCAAGATCTGAACTATGCTTTTCTACCTTAGCCTTGAGGTCATCGAGGTCAACGTTACCGAAAGCGTCACAAGCAACAGTAACTACCTTCATCCCGCACATCACCGCACTTGCAGGGTTTGTCCCGTGTGCTGAGGAGGGAATTAAACAGATGTTGCGGTGTGCTTCTTGGCGACTTTCGTGATACTGACGAATTACCAAAAGACCAGCGTATTCGCCCTGAGAACCAGCATTTGGTTGCAACGAAACTCCTGAAAATCCAGTGATTTCTGCTAGCCATTCCTCAAGCTGCTGGAACAGGATTTGATAACCCCGCGTTTGCGACAGCGGTGCAAAAGGATGTATTTTGCTAAACTCAGCCCAACTTACTGGTATCATCTCAGCTGTCGCATTCAGCTTCATCGTGCACGATCCTAACGGAATCATCGATGTTGTTAACGACAAATCCTTAGCTTCTAGCTTGTGCAGATAGCGCAACAACTCAGTTTCTGAGTGATAGCGGTTGAA
>CAXTSI010000038.1:0-14118 GCA_964246695.1 uncultured bacterium | reverse complement strand
GCAACGGATGTTGTAGCGGATGTAGCGGATGAGTTATCTGCGATCCCCACAATTAAGTTATCCGTTACATCCGTTTCTGAGTGATAGCGGTTGAAGATGGGGTGGGTGAGGTAAGTGGATGTGCGGGCAACGGATGTTGTAGCGGATGTAGCGGATGAGTTATCTGCGATCCCCACAATTAAATTATCCGTTACATCCGTGATGTCATCCGTTGCTAGTTCTTTTAGGGTGAAGGGTAGGCGATCGTCAAGAGCGAAAATTTGCCAGAGGTCGATTAAATCTTCTTCTGTGGTGGTTTCGTCTAGGGAAATACCTACAGTAGTGGCGTCGAAAATACGAAGGTTAATTTTTCGAGCAACGCATGCTTCTAGAATATTTTCTAGAGGGCGTGTTCCTAATTCCACCCGTAGCGTATCAAAGAAACATTCCGAACTGATGCGGTAACCTAACCGCTTGAGTCCGGACGCTAGGAGTACAGTCAACTGGTGGATGTTCTCGGCTATTCTCTTTAATCCAGCAGGACCATGATAGACAGCATACATACTCGCCATTACCGCAAGCAGCACCTGCGCGGTGCAAATGTTGCTGGTTGCTTTTTCGCGACGAATGTGCTGTTCGCGGGTTTGCAGCGCCAGACGCAATGCAGTTTTGCCGCGAGCATCTTTTGATACACCTACAATCCGTCCTGGAACTTGCCGCTTGTATTCTTCTTTTGTGGCAAAGTAAGCTGCATGGGGTCCTCCGTAGCCTAAGGGGATACCGAATCGCTGCGTACTTCCTACAGCAATATCAGCACCAAATTCCCCTGGAGGTGTTAGCAATATCAGGCTTAAGGGGTCTGCGGCTACCGTTACCAATGCACCCTCAGCATGGGCTTTTTCTACAAAAGCGCGGTAGTCGTAAACTGTGCCATCAGTGGTGGGGTATTGCAAAATTGCCCCAAAAATCGGTTGAGAAAAATCAAAGGTCTGGCGATCGCCTACAATGATGTTAATTCCCAAAGGTTTAGCCCGTGTTTGCAACACGTCAATGGTCTGGGGATGACAGTCACGAGAGACAAAATAAGTATTTGCTTTATTTTTGCCAACACCATAACTCATGGTCATCGCTTCTGCTGCTGCTGTGGCTTCATCGAGTAACGAAGCATTGGCAATTTCCAAACCTGTCAGGTCGATAATCATGGTTTGGAAATTCAGCAGTGCTTCCAGTCGCCCTTGGGCAATTTCTGGTTGATATGGAGTGTAGGCGGTATACCAACCGGGGTTTTCCAGGATATTGCGCCCAATCACCGGGGGGGTGATACAGTCGTGATATCCCATGCCAATGAATGAGCGAAATACCTGATTTTTTTCGCTTAATTCTTTCAACTTGGCAAGGGTTGCGTACTCACTTTGTGCAGGTGGCAACTCTAATGGGTGAGATAACCTGATACCCTGCGGTACTGTTTGGTCAATCAGGTCATCAAGGTTCGTAAAGCCTAATACCTCCAGCATTTGCTGGATATCATCATCTGATGGTCCAATGTGCCGTTCTTGAAAAGAACTTAACTTCTGACTCTTTTCCCCCAGCATCTGCTGATGTTGTGACTTAGGACGAGGGGCATTAATTACCACTTATTGCTCTCCAGACGCTACTACTTCATATTTTGCAACAAGTATATTTAAGGCGTGAACTCTCTGTGGTTTGTTCATCTAAACTTCATAAAGCTTTTCCGGACAACTTCCGCGAGCGAGGATGAGGGGGATGAGGAGGATGAGGGGGATGAGGAGGATCAGGAGGTTAAATTGTCTCCCTCATCTCCCTCATCTCCCTCATCTCCCTCATCTCCCTCATCTCTCTTCTACTCCCCTTCTACCTGAGAACTATACTCGTCGGCAGTCATTGCATCATCAATTTCACCAGGATCGTTGACGCGCACTTTTAGCAACCACCCTTCTCCGTAGGGGTCTTCTGCCACTTGTTCGGGAGATTCAATCATGTTATCATTGCGTTCTATGACTGTGCCGGTTACCGGTGAATTCAAATCTTCAACGGCTTTGACCGATTCAATATTGCCAAAGGTGTCTCCCTTGGTTACAGCATCACCGATTTCTGGAAGTTCCAAAAATACAACGTCACCCAACTGATCTACTGCAAAGGCGGTAATGCCAATGGTGGCAATTTCACCCTCTAGCCGGACGTATTCATGAGTATCCAGGTACTTCAAATCTGAAGGATATTCCAAAGACATAGCACTTCCTCTTCCACCTTACAAAAATTATCATGCTTAATGACTAATAACTAATAGTAGTGAGGCAATCAGCAATTAGCAATTAGCAATTAGCAATTAGCAATCAGCCAACCGATTCTTTGACCGATAAAACGGACGTTTAACGACAACTGCTGGGTAAGCTTTGCCACGAACCTCCACGAATAGCTGCTGACCGACAACTGCAAGCGGTGTAGGAACATAAGCTAAGGCAATGGGATAACCGAGTGTAGGTGATAGTGTACCACTAGTAACTTCTCCAACGACTACACCTGTTGATAGTACTTGATAACCGTGACGAGCAATATTGCGTCCTTGCATTTGTAAACCCACTAGTCGGCGCTGGACTCCGCCTGCTTTTTGCCGTTCCAAAATTGACCGACCAATAAAATCACCTTTGGTATCCAGGTGAACCAGCCAACCTAAACCAGCTTCTAACGGGTTAGTAGTATCGTCGATATCTTGACCGTAAAGTGCCATTGCAGCTTCTAGTCTCAGGGTGTCTCTTGCACCAAGTCCGCAGGGAACGACACCAGCATGAAGAAGACTCTGCCACAATTCTACACCCACATCTGGATCTACCATCACCTCAAATCCATCTTCCCCGGTGTAACCTGTGCGGGCAATAAAAGCTGGTTTACCTAGTACTGTTGCTTCAATGTGACCGAATGCTTTGATTGGGGTTAAGTCCTCTTGCACCAAGGGCTGAAGGAAACTGCTTGCTTTTGGTCCTTGCACGGCAATTAAGACTTTTTCGGGCGAAATATCTTGAAATTTTACCTCATCTAGGTTTAGGTGTTGCAATAGCCATGCTTTGTCTTTACTAGTAGTTGCAGCATTGACAATCAGCACTCCCCGGTGTTCTCCAGTGGATTCACCTTGGTAATAAAAAATGATATCGTCGATAATTCCTGCTTGGGGATTCAACAATACGGTATATTGCGCTTGACCAGATTGCAACCGACTCAAGTCTGAAGGAACTAAAGGCTGGATTTGGGAAATTAGGTCTTTTCCCTGAAGAATAAATTTACCCATATGGGAAATATCGAACATTCCTGCTGCATTTCTGACAGCTTCGTGTTCCCGGCTAATGCCAACAAACTGTACAGGCATTTCCCAACCGCCAAAGCTGGTAAGCCGCGCTTTCAGTTCTTGTGCAAGGGAATATAGAGGTGTTCGAGTCAGGGATAAAGGGATTTCTTCTTGATTAGCCACAAGTCGTTTTGCTGTCTGAGGTAAACATCTTTATTAAGTATTACCGAGAATACCTCACATTGAACGCATGCTAACACAAAGACTGGCAACGGATGACAAGCGCGGATGTAGCGGATTCCTTGATCGGCGATCCTCACCAACCAACTATAGCGGTTCTCAGTTGTATCCCATACACTATCGGCCCTCTCCCCTGCCCCTCTCCCAAACTTGGGAGAGGGATGCCCGAAGCGGGCAGGGTGAGGGCTGTATGTATGTGACTCAAACGAGAACCGCTATATCCGTTACATCCGCTACCACATCCGCTGCAAAGACTGGCAACGGAAGTTGACGGATGTAGCGGATGAGTTTCCTTGCGATCCTCACCCACCAACCATCCGCTACATCCGCTACCACATCCGCTGCCGATTCTAATTTATGCCTAAAATATTCAGGATGAGGTACAAACTTGCCGTGAACGAAGCGGCACCAAGGAACGTGCAAACCGGCAGGGTCAGAATCCACGATAGCGCTATATTTCTAAGCGTTTCCGTTTGTAGCCCAGAACCACTCGCTGCCATCGTACCTGCTATACCAGAGGATAGCACGTGGGTGGTACTAACAGGTAGACCGAAGCGATCGGCAGCAGAAATTGTTGCCGCCGCCACTATTTCTGCTGATGCGCCCTGACCGTAGGAAAGGTGTTCTTTACCAATCTTTTCACCCACTGTCACAACGATCCGCTTCCAACCAATCATCGTGCCAATACCTAGTGCCAAGGCGACGGCTACTTTCACGAAAGTGGGAATGTACTTGGTTTCTTGATCCAATGTTTTCTCGTAACTTGTCAAAGCCTTCTCTTCTTGGGGATTGGTCAGCAGTTTTCCTTTGTCCAGCTTGCTAATTGTTGAGGAGATGAGATACATATCATTTCGTAGTACGCGGCGATCGCTAGAAGAAAAATCTTGGAAACTCGTCTTGCCAGACAGCTTGCTTGTAATAGTGCGATTCAAGGCAGCAAGTGCTGGAAAGATTTTATTGCTGACTTTACTGTTCGGCTTCAAAAAGTTTGTCAATTCAGTGTTTGCCTGTTGGTCGTTCAAGGCCACTCCAGACACATGCTGTGCAATGATTGGTGCGACAGACCGTGACGCAGTAGCTATTTGAGCAATATTTGTGGATTGGATATTCAGTGCAAACGCACCTGGAAGTACGGCAACCAGGATCAGCGTCAACAAACCCATACCTTTTTGCCCGTCATTTGAACCGTGGGCGAAGCTGACAGAAGTACATGTCAGAATTAACAAAGCCCGAACCCAAGGCGGTGGTGTCTTCTTTTCATCTGCGGGTTGGTACAACTCTGGTCGTCCGATCAACGCCTTCGCAGCTAGCAGCAGTAGTGCTGCGCAAGCGAATCCCACGACTGGCGAAACCAACAGCGCGGTGAATACGTCCCTCACTGGTTTCCAGTTTAGACCCTCGTTTATGGCATGACCCGACAGCAATGTATGCCCTATACTGACACCTAGGATTGCACCAATCAAAGCGTGTGAACTGGAGTTTGGTAAGCCTACGTACCAGGTTCCAAAGTTCCAAACGATCGCTGAGATCAGAATAGAGAATATCATCGCGTAGCTTGAACCCGAACCTACAGTCGTTACCAAATCAATTGGTAAGAGCGCTACCACGGTATAAGCGACTGCTCCGCTTGACGTCAGTACGCCCAGCAAATTACAAATCCCTGACCACACTACGGCGACAGTTGGCTTCAGCGAGTGAGTGTAGATGACTGTGGCAACTGCGTTTGCGGTATCGTGAAAACCGTTGACCGCTTCAAAAAAAAGCGCCAGTCCCACAGATAACACGAGCAGCAAAACAGTGCTTGCCGTTAACGTCTCTCCAAATAGATGCATATAATGTTCCTATCTTTTGCTCCATATAAAGATGTCAGCGAAGTTTATTTCAGTTACTTAACCGCATAAATGTATAATCTTTACTTCCAAAACCAAAGCCATAATTTTTGATGCTCCAATATGGTATTACTTTGGGAAGCGTTAACAACAGCTTTGAATACAGACGATGCCGTACTCTCGGTTAACGCACCCTACAAATTTCAGAGCATATGTACTTTTTTTTACCACTGTTCTAAACTATTCCTTTGTTTATTGAGTCGCAGGAAAGAAGCAGAAGTGCCTGGAGGGCTTAATAATTAGTTATGTACGTGTTGAGATTTATTAAGTTATGATGATTAGGCGTTGGCAAGTTTTAGCTGGGTTTGTCTTAGCTGTAGTTCTTTTTTTGTTTCCCTTGGCGGCACAAGCAGCAAGTTCTTCCAGTGTCACAGGTTCAGTAGGCAATGAACAACTCATTGGCAAAGATTTCTCTGGTCAAAATTTAATTAGAACTGAGTTTACCAGTGTCAATTTGGAGAAAAGTAATTTCAGTAATGCTGATTTACGGGGTGGAGTTTTTAACGGTTCCGCATTGCAGTCCGTGAATATGCATGGTGCAGATTTCTCGAATGGCATAGCTTATTTGGCGGATTTTAAGGGTGCTGATTTAAGTGATGCAATTTTTGTAGATGCGATGCTGTTGCGTTCTCGGTTTGATGATGTAGATGTCACAGGTACTGATTTCACGAATGCTATTCTAGATGTTCAGGAAGTGAAAAAACTCTGCGCTAAGGCAAGTGGTGTTAATTCTAAAACTGGTGTGGAAACTCGTGAATCTTTAGGATGTAGGTAGAACCATCACCCCCCGATCTCCTCTTTGCCTGGGGAGAGGGGGAGTAGGAATTTTTATGAACCGCCACAGAGAAGTCTGAGCAGCGGCTTCCGCCGTAGACGCGAAGCGCGAAGCGGTAGCGACGCTCGTAGCGTCAGCGGCTTGCCGCAGGCATCAGAACTTCGGTGGGCGCAGAGGGGTAGAAGCTGTTAGCTAATTACTACCCATTGTTACCCATTGCTACTCAATTTGTCCCGATTCTATTTCTGCTATCAGTTGATCTACGTAATCTCTTAACCGTTCTTGCCAATTATCCACTTTTTTTAACTTCTCTATTTGTCCTACTCTTCCTCTAAACGCTATTACCTTGGAATCTACTGGCTGCGCGTAGATCCGTTTAGCTCCCAATTTATTCTTTTTCTGGAAAGTCATTGACATTCAAAGCTATTGTTTGTTAACATACACTTAGCACTGGTAAAGATGTTGAGTCAATCTATGCCACAAGTTTATCAAACTTACGTTACTCAAATTTCTAATAACTACATAAATGAATTACTCGCTATTAATTTATTAGAACATTTTTCGCCCGTCGCCGCATCTATGTCCTTAGTGGCATTAGTCGGTTTACAAAGTAGCATAAAAAAAGAAAAACTTAATTCTCAAATTCAACAAACATTCAATGTTAATAAGCGCCATGCCAACAGTGTTATAAACTTTGTAGCTGGTGAAATTAAGTCAGCCGAAGAATGTTACAAATTACATATTCAGACAATAGATGCAAAAATTAAATCAGTTAACGAATCAATTGCGCATCTGAATAAAAGATTAAAATCCCATCGGGAATATGTAAAAGCAGTTGAAAAGGTGCAACTAGCTATTAAATATCCTCAAAAAACTAAAGCCGGAAAGCTAAAGAAGACACGAGATTTACTGAAATTGCCTGAGTTTGATCATGCCTGCCCCATCAACGGTTCGTCTCATGGCAAGACTTATTTACAGCTAGCCAAACAACAGCTACACCAAAAAAAGCGCCAGCTAAAAATGTATCTAGATCGTAAGTCAGCAGTAATTAAACGAGGCGTTAAGGTAAATTTAGGTAATTTGGGTAAAGTTGCTTTTGTTGGTAGTACCAACGAAACTAACAGTAATCAAATATGTCAGTTAACACCTGGTGTTATTCCACAGTTAAAAATTCGTGTTCCTTATTTTTTAGAGTACTTGTTTGGGGAATATGTTGAACTACCACTTTATAAGTTTAATGAATATGGTCAGAATAAGATACTTACAGCGTGGGCATTAAATCGCGCTCTCACATATGTTTTCAGTAAGAATAAAAAAGGTAAATGGGTAGTAGCAATTACATGTTTAGTTGATTTTGTTATTACGAGTAATGATAAATCCAATGGATGTATTGGCTTAGATATTAATCCTGGTTCTGTTGGGTGGTGTGCTACTAATAATCATGGTAATCCAATAGCAAGAGGAAAAATTAATTTAGATTTGCATTCTTGTTCGACAGAACAAACAGAAGCACGGCTAGCTGATGCCGTTACAGAGATAACTGCTAGAGCATTAGCATCTAAAAAGCCAATTGTAATCGAGAAATTAGATTTTTCATCAAAGAAAAAACTATTTTTAAGTGGTCGCAAACACAATCGGATGTTATTTGGTTTTGCCTATGCTTCGTTTTTTGAATTATTAAAGTCTCGATGCTTAAAATTAGGAATCAAAATTATTGAGGTTAGTCCCAAATATTCAAGTCAGCTCGGCGTTATTAAATATATGCGTCGTTATGGAATGGGTAGCGATAGCGCAGCTGCTTTAGTTGTAGCGCGTCGTGGGATGGGAATTTACCATGAGAGAATGCCAGCTAGATACGCCTTTCAGACTTCAGTACACCCTGAAGCTCGTCAGCACGTCTTTGCACACTGGCAGAGATTCAATAAGCATTACATGAAGCTAGGATCGCGTAATGCTTGGTTTGGATTACCTACTCTAACAGGGTCTACTGGTGACGGCTCGGTGAACACCGTTCGTACCATCAAAGAGATGGTTAAAAGTACGGGCAAAGCTTCAGCACGAGCAAGAGAGTCCAATTCTCTCCATCAGGTAGTGAAGGCGTGAATCCTTCAAGGGAGAAGAGATTGACCGCTATCTCTTCGGTAAGTCTAGCATTATCCATTTATGGGTAACTTTGGGCAGACTTTATTGAGCGGCGCGAAGAAAGAGGCGATCGCCAAAAACTATACGTTAAGAATTACAACGGTATATATTGCACACTGTTGGCTAAATCTTCAGGATTGGAGGCTTTAGCAATTATTTCTAAGTCGTTGACACAATCTCCAATGGAGATACCCAATAGACGGGTGTAAATGACACCAGGAAAGCTTACCCCTAACTGCTGACGGCGACTAGCTTCAACTAGAAAATCCTAGTCTTGTGTAAAGATGACGCGCTCTCAGTTCGGTAGCACGGTCAAGTACGATCGGGTCAGGGAAGCCTGTACGTCCATCTTCCTGAACTGTTAATACATCTACACCTCGCAAACGCAATTCAATTGTAATTGCTCGACGGACATGTTCATCCATGTATTGGGCTATAGCCATCTGATTATTTCCACGGCTCTTTGATTAGCCCCATTTTTCGTAGTTTAGCAGCTAGAGGAGATTCCCCAGCTTCTTGACGCATCTTTTCAGCATACTCTTCTCGCTGCTTTATATCCGCATCAAGCTCCTTTTTATGATCCCAGTAATATGCCAATGCAGAATAAATCTGGCTCATATTTAAATAGGGATGTTGAAAATGTAACTCTTGTGGACTCCAACCGTGAGCTATCTGACCTGTGACTAATTCAACTACTTTCATTGTAGTCCCAGTAATGATTGGTACATTCCGCTCATCGAGTTGCACATATTTATATTCAGTGTTTGTAAGCGTCATAGCTTTTGCCTGGTTGACTTCCTCTATGTTAAATTATGTGCGATTCGCTTTCTTACAGCCGTTTTTACATAAATTAACCACACCCTTTGTCAGGGCGAACGACAGTCGCGCCCCTACGACTGTGGTCTACCGATCAAAAAACTGCTGTTAATACAGCTAGATTGACGAGAGTATGCGCTAATGTAGAGGAGGAGAACACTCTGTTGTCACGTCATATAAGACACAATTGTTGAGGAAAGAAAATGACGTTGTGACCTAGCTAGAGTTCAGGAAAATACCATGCATGAACTGGTTCAAGCCGTCTTAAACAGTGACGAAAAAATTGCTCTGCGTCAATTGGTCTTGGCGCTGAGTGCCTCAGGTAAAAAGTTTTTCCTGAGAAATGAGATTTTGCAAGCTTTTGCTGACTACTGTCACCAATCCCAACAGCCAGCTTACTTTTACCACTCTTCCTCTGTGGGCAAACTCGTTCAATACACCCATGAAATGATTTTAGAGGAGGAAAGTACTTGGTTCTTGCTGCGACCAAGGATTGGTAGCCAAGAAGTCTGGCGGATCAACGCAAACCTGTCTAGCTTCGAGATAATGACACCACAGGCGTTGCTAGATGAAAAAGATCGCCTAGTCAACCGCTACCAACCTCGAATTTTAGAAATAGACCTCAACCCCTTTTACCAAGGTTACCCCACAATCAGCGACCCCAGAAACATTGGTCAAGGTCTAGCATTCCTCAACCGTCACCTGTGTTCTCAAGTCTTGACTGACCCTCAGTATTGGTTAGAGGTATTGTTTAAGGTCTTACAAGAACGCCAATACCAAGGCATTCCCCTGTTGATTAACGATCGCATTCACTCTGGTATCCAGTTATCCCAACAAGTTAAAGATGCCTTAAAGTTCCTCAAAAAGCTTTCCCCAAGCGAAGAGTATGAAAAATTTCGCTCGGATTTGCTTGAACTTGGCTTAGAACCAGGCTGGGGTAACACGGCGTCGCGAGTACGCGAAACCCTGGAACTTCTTGAGCGACTGATTGACACCCCACAGCCAGCCATCCTCGAAGCCTTTGTAGAGCGCGTCCCCTCAGTCTTTCGCGTTGTCCTCATTTCCATACATGGTTGGGTTTCCCAAGAAGGCGTCCTAGGAAGACCGGAAACAGCGGGTCAAGTCATGTACGTTCTGGAGCAAGCGCGCAGTTTAGAAAACAAACTGCGCGAAGAAATAAAACTTGCAGGACTCGACACTCTGGGTATTCAACCCCAAGTCATCATTCTAACCCGCCTCATCCCTAACTGCGAAGGGAGTCTTTGCCACCTGCGTCTCGAAAAAGTCGAGGAGACTGAAAATGCCTGGATTTTGCGGGTTCCTTTCCAAGATCGTAATCCTCAAGTCACGCAAAATTGGATTTCTAAATTTGAGATTTGGCCTTACCTGGAAACGTTTGCCATTGATGCAGAAAGAGAACTAGTCGCACAATTTCGGAGTAAACCCGATTTAATCATTGGTAATTACAGTGATGGTAACTTAGTAGCCTTTCTGCTAGCTCGTAGTCTCAAAGTGACCCATTGCAATATTGCCCACTCTCTGGAAAAGCCTAAATACCTGTTCAGCAACCTACATTGGCAAGAATTAGAGCAGCAATTCCACTTTTCGGCACAATATACTGCCGATTTGATCAACATGAATGCCGCTGACTTCATCATCACCTCGACCTATCAGGAAATTGTGGGGACACCCGACAGCATGGGTCAGTATGAGTCGTACAAATGTTTTACTATGCCCCAACTGTATCATGTTGTGAATGGCATCGATCTGTTTAGTCCTAAATTCAACATGGTACCTCCAGGGGTAGATGAAAATATCTTCTTCCCCTATAGCCAAACAGCAGACCGAGATAACAACGTTCGCACAAGGGTTCATGACTTACTTTTTACCCGCCTCGACCCCCAAATTCTTGGCTTGTTAGATGACCCAAGTAAGCGACCAATCTTTGCCGTTGGTTCGAGTACGAATATCGATAACCTCACCGGTTTAGCGGAATGCTTTGGCAAAAGTCAGGCATTGCAAGAGCAGTGTAACTTGATCCTCGTGACAAACAAACTGCATCCAGAACAAGCCACAAATCCAGAAGAAGTCGAGGAAATAAAAAAACTCCACGACATCATTAATCAGTATCATCTTCAAGGTCATATCCGCTGGGTGGGGATGCAGCTGCCGATGGTTGAACTTGGAGAAGCCTACCGTGCAATCGGCGATCGCAAAGGAATTTTTGTCCACTTTGCGCGTTATGAAGCTTACGGAAGAACCATTCTCGAAGCTATGGCTTCTGGGTTGCCAACTTTTGCCAGTCAATTTGGTGGCTCTTTAGAAATTATCGAAGATAGCGAAAATTTATTTCATCTTAACCCTACAGACTTAGAAGAAACAGCCAATAAAATATTACACTTTATTGCTCAGTGCAATACTGAGCCAGAACGCTGGTATAAAATATCAAATTGGGTGAGTCAGCGAGTCCGTAACAAATACAACTGGCAGTCGCACACCAAGCAGTTACTACTAATCGCTAAAATCTATAGTTTTTGGAACTTTATTAACAGCGAAAATCGCGATGCTAGGGATTGCTATCTGGAAACATTATTCTATCTAGTCTACAAACCTAGGGCTGAAATCATCCTCCAACAGCATATGCAAAGATAATAGCTAATAGCTAATAGCTAATGGCTAATCGCAATTAACAATTAGCAATTAGCAATTAGCAATTAGCAACTAACAACTAACAACTAACAATCATCAGTGCCGATGGATACAAACAATTTTACTTATACAGATTGGACACTAATCGAAACCCAGTTTGACCCTAACCAAGTTCACCACAGAGAAACAGTTTTCACAATCGGCAACGGTTATCTGGGAACACGGGGTAGCTTTGAGGAAGGCTATACTCGTGCATTGGCAGCTACCTTGATCCACGGTGTTTACGATGAGGTGCCTATTGTCTACACCGAACTTGCTAACTGTCCTGACTGGACACCACTTGTAGTTATTGTCAATGGCGATCGCTTCCGCCTGGATCGGGGTGAGATATTGCGCTATGAACGCCAGCTTGATCTGCACCGAGGTATTTTGAGCC
The DNA here is from genome assembly GCA_964246695.1 of uncultured bacterium. Classification (GTDB taxonomy): domain Bacteria; phylum Cyanobacteriota; class Cyanobacteriia; order Cyanobacteriales; family Nostocaceae; genus Stigonema. The sequence continues at coordinate 1,891 of CAXTSI010000038.1, read as the reverse complement.
GTTTTGTGCGTTGGCGCAGTCCTAGCGGGAAAACTATCGACTTCAAGTTTGAACGCTTTGCTAGTCTAGCGGATGAACATGTATTAGTACTGCGCTGTCAATTAACACCAGTAGATTGTGAAAGTTTGATCGAAGTTGAAGCTAGTATCAACGGTTACCCCGAAAATCAGGGTTTTAACCATTGGGAATGGCTAGATCAAGGTAAGAATAATCAAGGGATCTGGTTAAACCTGCGTACCCGGAGTTCCCGTATTGCTTTAGGTATGGCTGCTGGAATGAAAATATCGGGAACTGACGCATCGTTGCAAGTCACCAACCCTCCAGGCTATCCTACCTTGAATACGACATTCATGGCGGCGTCAGGAAAGACCGTAGTGGTGGAGAAATTTGTCACAGTTTTTACTTCGCGAGAGGTGGAAAATCCAGTCCAAGCAGCTTGTGAAAAACTCGCTGAACTGGATTCTTACTTGGTGCTTCAGAATACTCACGAACAAGCTTGGGATGAGGTTTGGCAAAAAAGTGATATTTTAATAGAGGGAGATATCAAAGCGCAACTTGCTGTCCGCTACAATCTTTTTCAGCTGCTGATTGCTGCTTCACGACATGATGATAAGGTGAGTATCCCAGCGAAAACCCTTTCGGGATTTGGTTATCGAGGTCATGTATTTTGGGATACAGAAATTTTTATACTGCCCTTTTTCACTTTCACCCAACCAGAACTCGCTCGTAACATGTTGACTTATCGTTACCATACCTTGAATGGGGCACGGCGCAAGGCAGCTTATTACGGGTATAAAGGAGCAATGTATGCTTGGGAAAGTGCTGACACAGGCGATGAGGTAACACCCCGTTGGATACCTCCTAACGATCCTTACGGTGAAGATATCCGGATTTGGTGTCGCGATCGCGAAATCCACATTAGTGCTGATATCGCCTACCGTGTGTGGTACTACTGGTACGTCACTGGCGACGACGAGTGGATGCGGGACTATGGTGCTGAGATTATTCTGGATACGGCTGTCTTCTGGAGTAGTCGGGTGGAGTACATTACCAAGTACGAACGGTACGAAATTCGTGGCGTGATTGGAGCGGATGAATACCACGAACTCGCAAATAACAATGCCTTTACGAATCGAATGGTACAATGGCATTTGGAGAAAGCACTCTCAGTCCACGATTGGCTACGCAAAACCTTCCCTGACCAAGCTCAGGAACTAGAGCAGAAACTGCAACTTACCAACAACAGGATATCGCGTTGGCAAGACATTATCACAAATATATGGATTCCCTACGACTCATCGACAAGTTTGGTCGAGCAGTTTGAGGGATTTTTTAAATTGGAAGATATTAACCTAGCTGACTACGAGCCCCGCACCCGTTCTATGCAAACTATCCTGGGTATTGATGGAGCTAACAAACGCCAAGTACTCAAGCAACCAGATGTATTGATGCTTCTATATCTTATGCGTCAATCACAAGAATTTCCCTACAACCAAGAAACATTACAGAAAAACTGGGACTACTACGCACCCCGCACTGATATTACCTACGGTTCATCCCTCGGACCAGCGATTCACGGCATTTTAGCTTCCGACTTGGGCAAATCAGTAGAGGCTTACCAACGGTTTATGCAGGCAGCAATGGTAGATATTGAAGATGTCCGAGGTAATGCTAACGAAGGAATTCACGGAGCAAGTGCCGGTGGTGTTTGGCAGGCTGTAATTTTAGGCTTCGGTGGTGTCCAGTTAACAGAAAATGGACCAGTAGCCAAACCACATCTACCTCCCGGTTGGCAACGTCTGAAGTTTAAGCTTCACTGGCGTGGTAAATTGCACGAGTTCGATCTGAGTATGGCACAGGGGATTGCGGGAGTAGGGGGAGTAGGGGGAGT
>CAXTSI010000037.1:0-30336 GCA_964246695.1 uncultured bacterium | reverse complement strand
TTAACAATTAGCAATTAGCAATTAGCAATTAGCAATTAGCAATTAGCAATTAGCAACCAACAACCAACAACATTCAAGACTATAGACGCGGTAAGAAGGCTATTGGGTTGACGGCTCCTTTGCCAGATGGATGAACTTCAAAGTGGCTGTGTGGACCAGTACTGAAGCCAGTGCTACCCATTAAAGCAATTGTTTCACCTTGGTGAACTGGTTGACCTGCCCGCACAAGAATCTTGCTGTTGTGACCATAGCGAGTGATGCTGCCATCGGCATGGCGGATATCCACCATGTTGCCGTAGCCACCGTTGTTCCATCCTGATTTTTCGATCACACCATCAGCAGCCGCATAAACTGGCGTACCTGTGGAGTTAGCAACATCAATTCCCTTGTGCATTCTGCCCCAACGCATACCAAAGCCGGAGGTGAGAACACCCTTTGCAGGCCAAATGTAACCTGAGGCAATGGTTGTTGTTTCGTCAATCGGTTTGGGTAAGTATCTATCTACTGCAGCCAGAGGCGGTAAGTTTGGAGAAACTGTGGTTCCTCGCAAATTTCCCAAAGATTGAGAGGCATCTACAGTTTCTGGAGGAGTTGCTACCTTATTGCTAGGATTTGGTAAGAACTCTGGATTGATTGCATTGTCTTCAATGGCTGGATTAGGACGAACTTGGGGCAAAACTTTTTGAGTGCTGTAGTTAAGCTCTATTGGTTTAGGAACAGGAATCGGCACTACCTGATTATTCTGTCTGGATACAGGAATCGTCACCGCTTGATTATTCGGTTGAGAAACAGGAATCAGATCCGATGCAGTATTGGTTTGGGGAACCTCTGTTGCAAGTGAGTTACCAGACTGCTGGGCGCGATATTTTTCCCGTAATCTCTCGATTTCCGCTTGTAGGCTGCGCAAACGCGGATTTTGTTTGACTTTTGCCTTTTTCGCCGCATCAGTCTGTTTTGTAGCCACCTGCATTTCGGCGATCGCTTGTGGTATTGGGCTGTCTCCACCCATTCCATAAGCGGTAGTTTCTGGTGCTACAGAAGTACTTGCATTGGATATGTTAACTGGAGTAGATTCAGTAATTGGCTGAATCTGGGTGTTCACCGCTGTCGGTACTGAAACGCTAACACGAATGGTGTTGGCAATAACTGAGTTCGCGTTTGTGTTAGCGACCCGATCTGTACCACTGGATACGACACTATCTGTGTTACTTGCCACAGTTGTCTGCATAACACTAGTGCGGTCAACAGATGCAGGAGCAGTCAGTTTTTGGCTGATTTGCAGTTGATTAGGATTGGCAAGACTATTTGCCATGACTAGTTCTGAGACTGAAGTACCGTAATTGCTAGCAATATCAGCAGATTCTTCTCCAAGCTTAACTGATGGTGCAACAACTGCTGATGTCGCTGGCATAGGTGATGCCACCATTCCCGTAGATCTTTGCTTTAACTTCGCCACCAGCCTTGCTTTGCTTGCGTCGGTGGAAGTTTCCGATGTGCTTGGCTGTGGCAATGTTTGAACTACAGTCGTCCGAGAAAGCAAAGGGGTTGTAGCTTGTGATAAATCTTTGGTTTCCCCAGACCGCAACTTGGCAAGACTTTTTCTTAAACGATTCGATTTTTCCTGTAAGCTGTTGAGCGCAAACTCTTGCTGTGCTTTCAGTTGAGCATTTACGTCCGGCTCCACTTTGACTGTTTGTGGTTGAACGGTGAGGGATGTGCGATTTGCACTCTTCACACTATCAGTACTAGAGAGTGTTTGTACTGTCTGTGTCGGGTTGTTGAACCGTTGCAAATTAGTATGTGCCAAGGGAATGCTTTGTTGCTTTGCGACTTGGAGGGAGCTTGGAACTACTACTGGTGCAGATACTGGCACAGACATTCCACTTGCCGCAACTTGCCATTTAGCTCCGATTCCTGCCACGTGTGAAATTGCTGTTGGTTCCAAGATCGCATGATTTTCCGGCACACTCACTGGTGAGACTCGCGACAAGAGCGACTTCGGTCTCGCAAATTTCACTTCTGTATCAGAAGCTGCAGGAAGTGTGGAGGCAGTATTTTGGTTGCCTACTGCTTCCGCTGCTAAGGCTTGGTCGCTTTGTCGAGTCACCAAAAGGCTGGTTGCTCCCATGGAGATTGCCAAGCCAATCATGGCGGCTTTTGTCGGCACCCGGCGGTTAACCCGTGGATGAACTACATTTAACTGCTCCACCGGAGCATATTCGCTTGGGGTGTTTTCCAGCACAGCCTTCTCCATCTTTTTCAATGCTCGTTTCAAAGACGACCTCCTACGATCACTAGCGCTTAACTGACCTCGATTTTTCAGTCGAATAATAGTCAATGATTTAGATCACAAAGAACTATAGATCAAGATCACACTCACCAGAGATACTTAGGCAACATTAACCTGCTTCTGGTGATTTAGACAAGTTCACATCGTTCACTTAACAAAAATAAAGTTTTTGTGCCTACTTGTCTGTTCCACTCCTCACAACCTTAGATGTTTTTTTATGTTTTACTCTTTACCGTTGTAGTGTGCTTGTGTTGCTTAGTAAGCATTAATAGAAATAACACACATTTGCCTAGTCCACTCTAGCTACAAGCATTCAACTGCGGCGTTGACACCAAAACCATTGCACCCTGCTGTATATATCTTCTAGGTTTCTCTACTCAATCCGTTTTCCCAAAACGAGATTTCACGTTGATTATTCCCTAAGAAACAACCGTATTCACCTACTGGTAATTTTGCATCCCCAGCAATGTAATACAGTAAAAACAAAAACACCAATTCACGATCTGACTTGGTTTTAATGCTGAGGTTTCCAGACTTGGGATCGCTCCAATTTATGAAAATCTATCATTCAAATTGGCTATTTCCCAAAACTTTCTATATGAATTTCTTATATTATCCCACCCACACTCCTAAGTATTTTTGGTCAGAATTTGCTGAAAATTCTACCCAAGAGTATACTCCCATAGATTATTGCTTAGATAAAAAAAAATTAATCTTTAAACAATTAATGAATAAATTCATCTCTTCTTCATAATTGGGTAGATTTACGTAGCAGGGGCGAACGGCTGCCCCTACTGTGTCTATGCGGCTTATTGTAAATAACCCAACTGACGACGGGCTTCAAACAAGCTCACCGCCACACTTACTGAAAGATTTAAGCTGCGAACCTTGGTTTCGGTCATAGGAATGTAGAGGCTACGATCGCAATTTGTCAATACTTCGGGTGGTAAACCAGTAGTTTCACTGCCAAACAGCAGCCAGTCATCAGCTTGAAACTGAAAGCTGACGTAATTGCAACTACCTTTAACACTGAAACCCAACAATCTTCCTCCGCGTACTTGATGTACGGTTTTAAATACATCCAAAGATTCGTGATAGTGCAGCTTCACATAAGGCCAGTAATCTAAACCAGCTCTTTTGAGGTAGCGATCGCTAATTTCAAACCCCAAAGGTCCAACCAAATGTAATTCAGTCCCCGTAGCTGCACAAGTCCGAGCAATGTTACCTGTATTAGGGGGAATAACCGGGTTAACTAGAACTACCTGAGGCATTAGCGGTGGAATCAATGTAACAAATATTTCTAGTATATCTCAATATAGAGGTCAACTATAGCTTTTCTTAATTAATATCCTCGACACCGCAATGATTAGAAATTTAAAACATAGCTAAATGACTCTCAAAATATTAACTGAGGGTGCTTAAGACTTATGTCAATAAATATTAATTTTTATTTACAATGGTAGATGACTGGTGAAAATTACTAACTTTTTATTAAGATTTAAGGCAACTTTCAGGGCATACCAAAAAATAAATTATCCAATATTGTGGGGGTGGAAAGGATTGCCCGCCCAGTTCATAGTCCGGGCAGGATGCCCATCCCACAAGAAATAGTTGGAGATTTTTTAAATTGGAAGTCCCTAAGCAACCACAGACGAACATAATTTTTCTTCTAGTTCTCTTTCGCGCTCTTGAGTGGCACTAATAGCCTGGACGATCGCGTCGTTGGCACTGAAACCGACCGAGTGTAGTTGCAGCCATTGCTGGGCTTCATTACCTTCGCGAAGGATTTTTTGCAAGGGAGACAGGAAACAGCTAAAGCCATGTTGCTTAGCTCTAGCCCAAACTTCACAGTTAATTTCATTAATCCAATCTCTAGCTAAGATACTTCTGCCATCTTGCCAATGCCTGAGTTGGGCATCCAAACTGGAAGTAGCCGCAGCTGCTTCGTTGGCGGCTGTGAGGGAGATCAGTTCGTCAGGGGAGAAGACACTTTGAGTTAAAGGATCGATGCTGGGATTTTCGATGATTTGCAACAGCCGCGCTTCTAACAAGGCAGTAATTGCTAGTAAGGCAATGGGGTCTGTCACTAAATCGCAAATTCGTAGTTCTAAACGATTTAAGTCATAGGGACGGCGATCGCCATTTGGTCGTACTGATGCCCACAGATGGCGAACGTTTTGCATTGTGCCAGCAGATATCTGCTTTTCTACCCACTCAATATGGTGGGCATGGCTTTCAAATAACGGTACATGGGCAGGCGTTTGCGGAAACACACCCCAACGGGTAGAGTGATAGCCAGTAGCTTTGCTATCTATGAAGGGAGAGGAAGCGCTGAGGGCAAGATACAAAGGCGCTTCCACCCGTACAACCCGACATGCCCGCATCAATAATTCTGGATCGCTAATACCGATATTGATATGAACGCTGGCTGTAACTACTTTAGTACCGTAGGTTTGCTCAATATAGGTATGGTAGGGATTATTTGGAGCGGATCGAAAAAAGCGATCGCTACCACCCAAAGACAGAGTACTTCCTGGAATTAAAGTGTAATCGCCTAATTGCTTGAGATATTTTCGTAGAGTCACCCGAGGACGCACTAAGGCACATAGTAACTGGTCATAATCGTGGGATGGTTGAGTTATATACTCTACATTTCGGCTATCTGGCTCCCGCTCAAATCCATCCAAAGATGCCACAATCTTGTCGGAGAGACCAACGATCTCACCACTAGGCGTACCAGTGTACATCTCAATTTCAAAGCCTTTTGATAGCACCACTTTGTTCGTTCTCCTCGTCTGTCTTTTTAAAGTGTATGGGAGGTTACGAAATTCTGCATCTACAGTTTGGTGTAGGTAAAAAGTAGGAAGCTTGGAAAATGGCGGCACTCGTTGTTATGTTGTGCGTACACCGAAACTTACAAAGCCGAATCAAAAATTTGTTGTGCTGTCAGGTTGAGTTGGGGGAATAAAGGCGATGCAATTAAATTATTTCCCCTAAACTGAGTCATTTGATAATCTCCGTCAACTAATTCGCAAATTGTAATGGTTTGTTGTTTAGGATTACCAGTAAATCTTTTGCCACCGAGGGCGGCATAGTCCACAATCCAATACTCAGGAATCCCCATTTCTTCGTAGTCCCTGAACTTGTCGTAGTAGTCGTCTCGCCAGTTGGTGCTAACAACTTCAACTGCTATTGGGATAGATGCAGCTTGAATAACAGTCGATTGCTTGCTCCACAGCGGTTCATTAACGAGATTGTCATGATTTAATAGCAAAATGTCGGGAGAATAGGTTGAGTTATTGCTTTGAATTTTGACCAATGCAGTTTTGGGGATGCGAAACGGAAGTCCCATTTGCAAGAACTGGAAGGTTATCTGTGCCGCCAAAAATCCAACAACATTTTCGTGTTCACCAGTTGGGGGTGGCATTTCTACAATGACTCCTTTATGTAGTTCGTATCGCACCCCGTTTGAGGGATACCACTCGATAAATTGTTCAAAGGTTACTAACTTGGGTAGGGTTTGGGTCATAGTTACCACCTCCACATATATTTGACTTTACCATCGCTGCCCCTGAATTGTGCCGCAAGATAAGAGATATACCAGTAAGCTTTATAGACATAACACTGAAGACAAACTGAGATCAGAGAAAGTTCGAGCGCCCGATCCTGGCTAGGCAGGTGTAACGCGCCATCAAATCTTTCCTACAAGGCAACGCTGCGATCTCCTTTTGCCACCGTTATCCCATTTTTCCAAAGCTCATACTCACTGAGATCAATATCCTCATTCCACACAATTCCATAACCCCCTTTTTCAACTTTGAAGTTCTTAAAAAATGCAGGTTGACGAAGAGGCGCAAACAGGGGATTTTCTAAAAGATGAAGAATATCATATTTCTTGACTTCTTGATTAGTAAATTCAATCATCAAAGTACGATCGTTAATCACTTTTGCCTTACAAATTCCCGGACATTTCATATTATTTTTACTCTATTTCAGAGTCGGGAGTTTACGAAACTCTTGAGTATTCCACATTTGCAAAATATCTGGCTGGTATAAAGTTGCCCACTCTTGAACTAATTTATGAGCGCGACTGGGCAGATCTCCTTCACAGAGTCTGATGAATTATGAGAAGGTGCGATAATAGCATTCAAGGCAAAAATTGCGTTTCTTAAACACCTTCTTAAAACCAGATACAACTGACTTAAGGCAATTTGGTTATAACGCTTTACGCTTTCTAAAACCCATCACGCCAATACCAGCTACCAAAGCGAGAATACTTGATGGTTCAGGAACAGTTGTTGATTTTTGTGTGTCTAAGTAATTAGCCATATCTTCACCAATTATTTGGTGTACGCGGCGAGTGGGATGAATCTCATCGTTGAAATAATAACTATCAGGTGCTGAACAACCAGGCTGAAATCCCAAAGGTGAGTATAGTGGTTGACAAGCATCATTCACATTCATAAAACCATATTGTGTTGGTGTGGAGCGGATTTTATTGCTAATTGCGACGTGGTCGTACAGCGCAACTTCAACACCTAATTGTTTACCAATAATATCGAGTTTACCAGGAAGAAGTTCATTGATTGTATCTCTAAACTTAGCTGCCTCTTCAGGGTTGTTCTTAAAAAGCGGTAATGCAGCTAAATCTGTGGAATTTACCACAAAAAACTGTTTTGCTCCCAGATCTGCAAGTTCTGATACTCCAGTAGTAATATTGTTAACAGTCTGAGAAGCAAGTTGTTCAACTGAACCGGGCTGATTGTTAAAATACTTTTCTAATAAATCATTTGTAGAAATGAAGATAAAGTTCAGTGCATTAGGATCTGCTACTCCCTTAACTTCTGTTTTATATTGTTCGATTTGACCGAATAAACCTGTATTTTGATATGTATCAAGCCAACTGTTTAAATTGCCATTGCCGCTTTTAGCACCACCCACGGCATAATCTGTTAACTGCAAATTTTCACGTTTAGCTAATACTTCAACCGCCGTTAACCCTGGATTATTTGTCCATCTGCCATCGGCGTCATACACCTGTAAAAACGGGGGTAGGATAGATGCGTTTGTCACACCAGCTTTGACTGCTGCTGTTGAAATCCTCAGTGACGCCCCATTATCTGAATAGCTATCACCAAAAGCGTTGATGCGAGAAATGGAGCCAAAAGAAGCCGCATAAGCGTTATGGACACCAACACACAAGAAAGCCGCACTAGTTACAGTGGCAGTTGCAAAAGTCTTCAAAAGATTTTTAATCAGCATATTAACAGAGGATTTCACAAATATTCCAACTATTAAGACAGTTGTTGAACAAGTAAATATTAAAAGTTACTAATTAAACTGACTGTTTTAATTCCGCACTTACAGTTATTTTCTGTTTATTTAACCACAGATTGCCGTAAGGGCGGGGTTTCCCCGCCCCTACAATATGACCTATTTACTCTAATTGCTATAATTAGAATAATCTATTATTTTGTATTTTTTTGAGAAGACGTGATGAAGAGTCAGTAAAAATACGAATTCGTGCCATAGTTCGGATCAGCCACACCCACGGATATGCGTCTCTGGCGATCGCGCTCTTAGTCAACACTTGCACTTACAGCTATTTTTGAGGTTTTGGCTTTCTGTTTTTCAGGATTTGTGGTTTGTGGCTTGGAGGTAGGATGCGCTTTGTTTCGGCTACGGTATATTCATTTATAAAATCCTCAGGGGTATTTATCGGTGGTTGTGCAATGGCGAGACGTAGAAACTCGTGCCAAACTTCATCGCTGATTAACTTGATAGCAGCCTGACGATTGTTAGTGGCGATCGCCCCCATAACTTGACGCCATCCCGACTGTAAAGACTCGATAAAAGTCGCTTCTGCAGAAACCTGACTCAACAAAGAAAGTGCAGTTCTCAAACTTGCTGAATCCACTGATACCTTTTGTGACCTTAGCCCCGGAAGTACTACACTCAGCCATACAGTCAGAAGTTCCAGCCAGTTATTCTGCTGTATCACTGTGAGTGCCAAGTCTTCCATACCCAGCGCACCCCACACGCACAAAGGCTGTACAGCTAGTTGAGAATCCCAGTTTTGTACAGCATTGTTCCATAATTTCTCAGCATGGTTTTGGAAGCGATGAGCGAGAAATTCATAGGCTTCCTGGACTTGATGGGGAATTGTAACTTTATAGACTGACTCGCCTCGTGGTAAGTAGTCGCCGCGATAGGAAAGCCAGTTATGAGATCCGCAAAGATGGATTCGCCGATCAACTATGACTTCTTTGACATGGGAATCTCCCAGCCAAAAAACCTGTATAGCTGGCAAGCCATTAGGAGTTTTTACCAAACGAAGTTTTTCCTCCACCTCTAGTGGTATCGGTCGGTCTTCATTTTCTTGCTGCCGCGAAATACCATGTCCAATCAAAATCCAAACCCCACGATTAGCCAATTGCTGAAGTTGCTGAAGAAATTGTTCGTCTACAACTGCTTGACTCACCCAAGGTGAATATATGAGAATCTCGTGTTGTGCACAATTGAGGACTTCTGAGAAAGCTTGAGGAATTTGTCCATCACGTAACTGCACTGCTGTGCCTGACGGGGTGGTATTTTCCTGTTCTGCACTCTTCAATCTTGCAGTTTCCAGCGCCTGCTGCCGAATCTTTTCAAGTCTAGCCTCAATTTCTGCGTTTTTCTGATTGAGAGTAGCTTCCCGCTCAAAAATGATGGTTTCGTCTGACAATTCACACAATGCTGGCAACGAGACTTTACCTTCAGCTTGCTGCGCTGACAACCAGTTTGACGCTGACTCTAAAATTTGCTTCCCATTTCTTAACTGGAGGCTCAATTTATCTTCAAGTACATCGAAGAAAACGAAAAGCGATATTGTTTTCCAAGTTGTTTCAGTCGGACCTACTACTTTATAATCAGTGATAATTTTTCCCTCTTCTGGCACATGAAGTGCTAAACCTGAAGCCTGAATAGTTTGCTGTACTTCCTCAAGTGGTAAGTCAGAAATATTCGTAATTGTACGATCAATAGTTATAAATTCTGCCAAGTCAGGTTTGTTTACCAATGCATTGTTTAAGGATTCAGACTGAAAGGTAATTTTTCCACATAAAGGGTCTGTAATAGCATAAACTTGTACAGAGTATGGGGGCTGTGGTACAGACCCTTTCTCATAGAATGAACGCCCTTCAGGAGTGACTGTAATTGGCGATGTTGCTGACAGAGTTTGTAACGTCCGCAGAGTTGCAGTGGTACTACGCACGAAGACAGGATCAAGCCCAAGTACAGATGCTAATTCATCCTCAGTTGGGGGAGGAACAATTTCAAGACCAGCGCGGATGATAAACTCTTCTAGTACGTTGAACTGGCGGAGTTCCTTGATAGTTACTTTTATTAGATTTTGAACCAAACTATAGCGGAATTGACGCGCTGCCAAAACTGATAAACCAGGACTTTGCGCTTCGATTTCGTCCACTAACTTTTTTAGTTGAGGGTCAATTGGTTTAGCAGAGGACGCGAGAAACATCAACAAAACCTCCGTAACGATTGCACCACGCACCTCACCCGCCTGCGATTGAAATCGCAGGCTAATAGCCCAAGTCCTCTGAAGAGGACTGTAAAAAAATGTTTAGTCCACTTGAGTGTAGAGACGCGATCAATTGCGTCTCTACATGCCAGGGAATTTAGTCCTTGGCGGAATATCGGGCAGGTACAAGATGTAAGATCTACTAAGTTTTTTAGATCGGGATCAATTGGTTTAGCAGAGGACGCGAGAAACATCAACAAAACCTCCGTAACGACGCACAACGTTTGAAACTTCGGAATACATACTTCCGATTTTGCCAGCTTTTTGGGTGAATAAATTGTGGCTACCCACAATCACTCTTTTGTTCTTGGGCGCGGGAAAAAGCAAGATTCACCCGTTCCGGCTTCTTGGCAAATCCCACATCTCTATTATTATTGTTACTTCATGCAGGTGGACTACTGCCGCCGTTGCGAGCCGTTTACGGCAAGCCGCGCTTCGCGGCCGAAGCGCAGGTATTGCAATATCTGTTGAATTTGGCGGTCATGAGTTCTCACGGACTCAACCAGTTGTCCCACTGAACGCAAATTACTCAAGGCTGAACTCAAATACGCAGGTGCAATTATGTAATTGTCGAGTTAAGCAAGAGTCCGATGCGACACGATAGACGCAATCGAAGTTTAGATTTTCTCTTGTATCCTGTAGGTGCAAATAAGCAGATATTAAAAAGAAGAGATTGCCAGACAGAAGTCGATAAACAAGCTAGGGAGATTTTTTTTCAAACCAATAACCAATAAAATACCCACTAGAATTGCTCTAGTGGGTACAATTCTTATCAATACGAACACTTGACGCTATTATGACCATAAACCAACCACCAACTATAGAAGAACGCTTAAGCCGTCTAGAAACGCTGTTCACCAACGTAGGTGAGACAGTACTTGCTCAGAATGATGCTATTGCTACAACAAATGCCAACGTCAACGCTCAAAGTGCGATAATTGATGTTCTGGTAGCGAACATTCAGCAACTAACCGAGAACGTAGCAGCAGTAAATCAATCTGCGATCGCCATGACTCGTCAAGAAATCGAACACGGTTAGTCAGCGAACTGCGAGAACTCATTTTCGGTTTCATTGGGATGTTAAATTATCGTGTTGGTGAGGATGGCATCTTACATTTAGATGTTCCTCTAGGGCTAAATAATGCAGATTTAGAAATTACAGTTACAGTTCAGCCTGTAACTTCAAATGTGGCGCTATACGAGAGGATACGAAAATGGGGTTAAAACAATTACTGCAAGAAAAACGAGAAGAAATCCTGAGCATTGCTGCTAAACATGGAGCTTATAACCTGCGAGTTTTTGGCAGTGTGGCTAGAGGTGAGGAAACAGAAGCAAGTGATATTGATTTTTTAATTGATTACGATTTAGAGAAAATTTCTGCTTGGTTTCCTGGTGGGTTAATTTTAGATTTAGAAACTTTGTTAAATCGGAAAGTTGATGTAATAACAACTCAATCTTTACATGATTTAATTCGGGATAAAGTTTTTAATGAGGCTGTCCCTTTATGAAAGATAGTCGGGTTTATTTGATTCATATTCGAGATTGTATCAACAGAATTAAGCAATATACAGTTGAAGGTAAAGAATTATTTGTTCAGGATATTAAAACCCAAGATGCGGTTTTAAGGAATCTTCAAGTAATGTGTGAATCAGTGCAAAAATTACCCAGTGATTGGAAAAACGCATACCCTGAGATTGAATGGAGTAATATAGCTGGTTTTCGCAATAGATTAACTCATGAATATTTGAATGTAGACCTTGATATTGTTTGGAGTGTAATTGAAAGGTATTTACCAGATTTAGAAATAACGGTTGAAGCAATGGCGCAGGAGTTTTGGAATGTTTAAGCAACATATTAATGCACAACCGAACCTTGCTTAAACTTCTGATGACAAGCCGCTCTGCGTCTACGCTTGTTTGAGCGAGTTTATACTCATCTCACAATCTGTAAAAAAATACCAAGTAGCCGTTCTACTGGTTCAAGTGGAATTTCGACTCTGTCTATATATAAAGTTTTGTTTTCTAAACGTAAAAATCTCCATAACGCACCAGTTGTCACACAACCATAAATAACATCTATAGCGTTATTATTCTTAGCATTATATATTTGTGCTGCGATCATTTCCGCACCACACTGACCTAAGCCACTGTTAATATCCTGGTTCTTTGCCTCCACTAGCGTCATCACTGGAGCGGTAATAAAAAATTGCTCGCGGCTGCGACTAATCAAAAAATCAGGATTTCCATTTAAACCACGTTCTACATCAACATTAAATTCTTTTCCCGAAAATACAGATATTTGAAAATCAATTCTCCGTTTTACTTCTAGTAATACGGGAAAAATAATTAATTCGCCACGCGCTTTCTCAGTGTTAATCGCTGTCGCTAAAGGTAAATTTTCCTCTAAGATAGTTACCAGTAAATCGCTAGGTTCCACAGGCTGAATATTTGGAAATAACCTAGTATTTTCGGAAATTTCTAAGTTGAAATCAGCAACAAGTGTTTGAAGGTCGAATTTGTTGTATGGCATATATATTATACAGGTTTAGCAGACGACGCGAGAAACATCAATGTTGACATTTTGTAAAATAGTTCGGTTTATTCACGTATTAATTTACACTCAAAAAGATTTTCTCAGGGAGGATTTCCTTTATCTGAGCGATCGCTTTGCTTTACTTCACGCCTGTTAAACAGCAGCCATACACTTTTAGTGCCAGATTTTTTCTTTTCTCACATCTTGCACCTGGGTGAAAAACCGGGTTTCTTGAGAATGACTAATGGTCAAACCCTTAATCTTTGGTTGAGAAACCCGGTTTTTTAGGTCTTGTTGAGAATGGTGCAAGATATCAGTTTTCAGAAGTGGGAAATATTTTTTTGGAAACAGGTTCGCTTTGGTACAGCAACTTTAGCGGCATCAGAGCGGGGTGCTGACATCGATTAATAAATAGCGCCACCAGTATATCATATATTAAAATGGTGGGAAAAGAGTTGAAAAGTACTTTGAATTTATGTAAAATTACGTCCAGTGTAAATTAAGTTCATCAAAATCACGGAGTCTTAGCTTTTATGAGTCGTTTTGAATACTTTGGTCATACAGGCACAGTACAAGATCCTTTGAACTTCTTTCAAAAAGAAAATTATGTAGTTTGCAGAGGCGCGACTGATTTCAACCCGATTGATGACTTATTTGAGTTCTATAATCAATCAATTGTTAGATATAATAAATCATACTTAAGACAGACAGCCGAATGGGAATACAATCAAAAAAGTCCGGTAGGGGGAATAGTTAATTGCTTTTTAAATCCTCACTCTTTCGAGCAAGGGACACCAGCCCAGTTTTCAGATAAAATTCTTCGGGTTTTAAGTTTTAATGCGATTCAGGAAGCGCTATCTGAAATTAGTGGAAAACCTGCAAATTTTAAACTTTTCCAAACAATGTTTTTCGATCACACGAGTACCAATGCTCACCAAGATTGGGTTTATTTAGACTCTAGACCTAACGGACATCTCATAGCAGCATGGGTTGCTCTAGAAGATATTCATCCCGAAGGAATCAGATTTTTTGTCTACCCAGGAACTCAAAACTTTTATCCAAAAGCCGAGTACAATAATACCAGTATAAAATCGATAGATGATGTCTACGCAGGTTTTACTACAGAAATCGCCACTCTCATAGAATCGGGAGAGTATACTATGTATGCTCCTCCGCTTCAAAAAGGAGATATATTCTTCTGGGGTTCGAGAATTGTTCATGGTTCAACTCCCGGAACAAATCCAGACCTAAGAAGGAGATCTATCGCCGCACACTTTATCCCCGATGGATTTCGATTTGGAAATTTAAAGGAAGATTTTAATCCTATCTTGAAAGAAAAATATGGATTGACATATGCTTACTCTTCATTAGACAAAACTTTCCAACAGCAGAATAACTCAGTTCATTTCATCTATCAGTCCCTCAAAAAATCTTTGGGGGCAGCCTTACAAAAATAAATCCCACAAGCAATACTCACAATCACAACGGGACATTCCTGGTAGTTCTGTGAATGTTTTCAAGGCGTTCAGCAATCCATACTTTAATGATTGATTGGCGAGTCACGCTCCCGTCGCCGTGCTTCGTGGTCCAACGCTTCAATCATCCATATAGGGAAATCGACATTCACTCTTTTCTGCTCATGTCCTGGTCGGCTTGCCTTTGACAAATCCAGAACTTCAGTGATGTCCTCACCGTTATCAAATTTTGCGTCAAACTCCTCTGCCTTCATAAATGTCCACCTCTTTTAAGCGATCGCTATTGTCCCTATTGATTTAGCAGAGGATGCGAGAAACATCCACAAAACCTCCCTGAGAATGCACAACGTTTGCCACCTCAGAGTACATACTTCCAACCTTGCCAGCTTGTTGGGTAAATAAATCGTGGCAACCTACAATCACCAGTAGTTCTTGCGCACGGGAGAAAGCAACATTCACTCGTTCCGGTTTCTTGGCAAATCCCACATCTCTATTGTCATTGTTGCGAACCATACTCACAATCACAACGGGACGTTCCATACCTTGAAATCTATCAACAGTGCCAGTACGAATTTGCAGCGAAGGGAAAAGTTCTGATTTCAGGCGCTCATCAATTTTTCTTAACTGAGCACCATAAAATGTAATCACGGCAATTTCTTTTTTCGGTTCACCATTGGCTACCCGAGAAACCCAAGCACTCTCGATTTGCTGACAGAGACTTTCAATCACATCAATTTCCCGAATATTAGACAGCGAAGTCCCCTCACGTATCTCTTCAAACTCATCTCCCCGAGGCATGTTTACCCAAAGTAAATGGTGATGTTCTTGGATAACTTCGCCCGCCAGATGATGTGCGCGTTTAGTATCAGGCTGCAAAATCCCAGATTCTAATTTACCGTCGTAAAACTGATTGATTGCGCCCATAATCATGGGGTGCATTCTATACTGCGTATTTAGCATTTGCTTAATGCTTTCATTAGCAGATTCAAACTGACTTTTGAACAATGATTCTTCTAAAAATTCCAGTTCTTTTCGTGTGCTGCCAATTTCTTGGGCAACTTCTTCTAAAGTACTCGTATCCAGCATCGGTGGTAATTGACGATGGTCACCTACCATGACCAACTTTTTGCCTTTCAAAGCTGGGATGAGTAACTCTGGTGGAGTACACTTACTCACCTCATCAATGATGACGACATCGAAGGATTTAAATTCTTCGGAGAAACCGCGATTTGCAGCTTGAACACAGGTGATGCCAATCACATTAGAATTATCCAAGTAAACTCGCCTCAAATCATTGCGATCGCCCTCTGAAGGGTTGCGTAACTTGTCAATCCAATCTTGAACAAAGTTTTGATATCGGTTAAGATAAGTTTCTTCTTGCTCTAATTCCCGTTGCCACGAATCGAATTGTAGCTCTAATTTGCGTAAAAGTTCCAGAGTGAATAAACCTGTAGCGGGAATATCAGGTTTAAATTTATCAGGTATTACTTGCTCAAACGTCTGCTGCCACCAATTCCGTTCATTTATTAAAGTTTCTGCTGGCTGCGGTTGTATTTGACTCTCAAGTTCACGTAGTTTTATTTGGGATTCTTGGAGTTGGGTTATTGCATTTTCATTTTCTTTTTCTAGGCAAGAGAGATGCTCAATTAGACAGTTTTTGATATTTGACAATACAGCGAAAGGTTCTACTGAGTAAATCAACGTCTCCAGCCCAATTCTTTGACTTTTCCAAGCATGCACTAAAGTTGAGAATTGTTGGGGTTGCTCCCATATATGCGATTGATTCGCGAGATATTGTTCAGCTAGAATGCGTAATTGTTCGGGTAGGTTTGTCTGTCGGGTAAGTTCTTGTAAAAGATGAATAACTCGGCTAAGTTTTATGTCAGTTTCTTGACGGGCTATTTCTACCTGATGTTGTGCAGCCGATATTTGCTGTTGGTTAATTCCCGTTTTCGGAAGTTCGTTTAATTGGTTTTGTAAATGCTGAAGCTGTTGATCTGTTTGAGTCTTGACAGGCAAAACATATTGACGTGCATTTGTCAAGATGCTGTCTAGCAATTCTTGGGCAATACGGTTGAGGGTAGACTCAATGTTATTTGGTTCCCAAAATCCGCCATACACCTGTTGCATATTGCTTAAAAATTGCTGCGTATTTTTAACTAGAAGTTGCCGCTGATTTGTGTTCAGTTGCGGATAGTTAAGAAATTTTTTAGCGATTTCCTGCCACTGTGTGCGATCGCTTGTTGACAAAACCACAGGAGTCTGCGTCAAACTTATATATATAAAATGACCAAATTTGTACTGCTTACCTTGTAAATCAATAAAACCGGACTCTACCTCAAAAGACAACGCTTTTCGCAATTTCTCCCAATCTGGCAGGTAATCAATCCTGTTAACTTTGTAAATTGCTGGCACGAGTGGTAAATTAGATGAACCAGCGATTTTCCGCAATTCTAATGGTAACTGCACTGCTTCGTCTGTCAATATCTGACCACTTTGCAGACAATTCTTCAAAACTTGATCCAGTCGGGAATTTGCTGTTGACTTCCATTCCTTCACTGCGTTGATAATTAAATCAATTTCTCGTTTGCGGTTTTCACAATTCTGGATTGTTTGCTTTAGGCTTTGCTGCTTGCTAAGGAATTGCTGAGCATCTTTTTGTAGCTGAGTCAAAGATGCAGAATTCTGTCTGTAAACCTGCACCGATACAGCAACTTCAGACATAGCTGTCATCGCATCCTCAGCAAAACCGAATGCTGTCCTAAATTCAGATAATCCAGTCGCTACACTCTCACGCAACCAAACTGCCAGCCCAAATGCACCATACGAAGGGCGAACAAAGCCAAGTTCAGTAGCCTCCTTAATAGCTTTACTAACATTTACCACGAAGTTTTGCACTAAATCGTTATCTTTTGTATAAGGTTTAAGACGCGGCAAAAAATTTGCAACTTCTGAAGCTTCCCAGTTTACATTCGGTGCAGCATCTAGCAAATTATCCAACCCGTCTATGAGAGATTTAACCTCACTTTTTTGTGTTACGCTTTCCTGATAAACTGTTTCTTGCTCTCTATATTTTGCCTCTAGGGTTGCCTGACTCTTCTGTAATTGCTTTTGTTTTTGCTGGAATTCCTCCTCAGTTTTTAAGTAGGCGGCAAATCGTTGTAATGGTGTCACCAATTGACGGAAAACTTCCACATTTTCCTGACGCTTTAATAAACTCTTTTCACAGTCGTTAGAGGTATTTTGTAGCCATGTAGAAATCACATTATCTTCTAGAAATGGCTGTCCTTCCTCCCCGACTTTCTCGGCGCGTCCCTTTCGCACAGCACGGATAACTGGGTTGTGAACTAATCGACTGAGGGCATTATCAACTGCTAGGTTAGCTTGAGAAGCAATCAGAGTGCGTCCACCCCGGAGGGCAACTTGATAGCAAATCTCGGCAATCACAGTGGTTTTGCCTGTACCAGGTGGACCTTGGATCAAAACAAGATCCTCAGATCCCAGCACTGTCTCCACTGCTGCTTTCTGACCTGGATTAGCAGAAGGCAACAACAAATCCTGTGGTTGAAGTTGGAAAGTTTTTTGGATCGGTCTTGCTTGGGAAGCGTCAAACAAGAAGTCGCCCAAATAGGGATTTTGGGTGTATCCTTGCTTTAATTGTTCCAAAGCTTCTTTTTTGCGCCGAATTTGTTGGATATCACCCGCCGCCTCAAAAAATAAGAATCCCCTGTCTGGCAGATCGTAACGCTGGGATGCCATATATTCAGCTAAATCGCGCTCTAGCCTCACACGGATAATGCAACGGTTAGGGTCAACTTCTTCAATAGACCCAAGTTGTTTGCTGGTGCGCCAGTTTTTAACTGTGGGAGCAGTCTCAAAAAGCTTTACCTCTTCGTTCTTTGCCCTTTTTACCCGTTCCCAAAAGTTTTCGCCCTCAAGTCCGTTTTCACTAGAGCCATCAAGGGTAGCAGAAGCTACATCAATCTCAAAGGTAATCCACCTTGTCCCTGAGCCATAGTTGTGAGCTAAAAAACGCACACAAAACTGACGTGCTTTGGCGATGTTTTCCTCTATCTGCAAAAACGCTTTCCAAGCTTTCAGCTGATCTTCTGTAGGCACATGGTTACCACCGATCGGCATAGCTGCCATCCGTACCAATGCCGCTTTTGGAATGTCGATTCGATGCCGATGGTTGGGCAACAGACGCAAGCGACAAGGTACAGCAAAAGCATCAGCGTGTCCCTGTACACCTTGTAGCAACTTAGCAGACAGCAACCGTAAACCACCACCTCCATCTTGGGAGACAGCTGCCAGCAAACTCAGAGTTTTTCCTAACTTCTCAAGCCTTGCAGGTAATTGAACATCATCCCGATCCGTTGCTATTGTCAACTCCCAAATTTCTTCTCCAGCCTCTTTACCAGCCCCCTTGCGCCGAACATAAAATAGACAAGGCTTTTGACCCACACATTCAAACATTAACTTGTTAGCATACTCCCGCCGCTGCGAAAATTCCGGATATGCTTCAACCGCAGCTTCACCTTCAAAATGGCGGATAAAACTATCAATTGTCGAACCTACAAACACATAACCCCAATCTTCCGAGTCAGTTTTAATCTTTAAAGAATTTCCTCTGAAAGAGGTAGCGACTGCCGCCAGTTTCTTCGTCGCTATCCGAATGCGCTCTACGTCATTTTCAGCGATCGTACTATTATGGCTTTTTACTGCAATTTTCAGGCGATCGCAAACTGCTAAAAGCTGTTTGTTATCTAAATGCAATTCCTTTGAAAGTTCGTAGATTCTGACTTTGCCGTTATTCATGCACAGTTACTCTTGCCAACAAAGTGTTCCAACTCTGGTGTTCTCCAAATTTTTGCGAGGGAAAACATCTTCAATTTACAGCAGTTTTCAATTGTATCGACTAGTACCGGGTAGCGGAATTAAAAATTAAAAATTAAAAATTAAAAAGCTTGAAATACAAGGGTTTTGGCTGAGTGAGATGGTAGCGTTATTTCCGCCGTCATGTACTAGATTGTCAGGGCGGGGAGACCCCGCCCCTACGGTGTGATGCTTTCCCTATTATTGGATGATATAGCAGTCCTAACAGATTCGTAAAATCCTCTCTTTCTTTTCTTGGCGTTCTCTGCGTCTTGGCGGTTTGTAAAGTAATATTCACTACAATCCGTACTGCCGATAAACCTCACTAGCAGCACGATGCAGCAACGAATGACGCCAAACTAGAGATTTAAGGTCATCAGCATAACCACCGCCGATAACAGAGGCAACAGGGTAACCACCACCCACACAGGTACTCAAAACCTGCATTTCTCGGCGGAAGATCCCAGCATCGGTTAAAGCTAATTTTCCCAAGCGATCGCCTACATGAGGGTCAACACCAGCATCATACAATACTAAATCTGGCTTGACTTCTGACAATAAATCTGGTAAGTATATTGCCAAAGTCTGCAAATAAGCATCATCCTCCATCCCCACTGGCAGAGAAACATCCAAATCGCTTTTTTGCTTAGTACCAGGGAAATTGACTTCACAATGCATAGAGAAGGTAAAAACGCTATCGTCCGCTTGGAAGATAAAAGCAGTACCGTCTCCTTGATGAACATCCAAATCCACAATCAGAATTTTGCGGACAAGACCAAGTTTTTGCAACACGCGGGAGGCGATCGCCAAATCATTGAAAATGCAAAAACCAGACCCATAACTGGGAAAGGCGTGATGAGTACCGCCCGCAGTATTGCAAGCTAAACCGTGAGTTAGTGCCAGCTTGGCAGTCAGAATAGTACCACCAACCGCCACACAGGTACGATTTACCAGTGCAGGACTCCACGGCAACCCTATGCGCCGCTGCGCTTTGGCATCAAGCGTTCCTTCACAGTAAGCTTGAACGTAATCTGGAGTGTGAACTAACTCGATCAACTCTTGTGGTGGGCTGACGGGTGTGTGAAATTGTTCTGGTAGCGCAACGCCATCAGCTAACAGCAGTTCGTAAAGTTGCCGGAACTTGGGCATCGGGAAGCGATGACCTTCAGGCAGTGAGACAACGTAGTCAGGGTGGTAAATAATTGGCAAGTCCATATTATCTATTTTGAACCCCCAACCCGTAGGGGCGCGGTCTCCGCTTCTGGTCAATGTGGCGCGGGTTCAATTGAAAACTGCTGTAGCAGGCAGAAGTTTTCTTTAAACTGTAACCAAACAGGGGAAAATAGCAAAATAGCAGGCAAGCTTGGATATCTCTCACGGTTGCCCGACCTACCACATAGCACAGTTTGTGAAAAAGCAGAGATAATTAGTGAGAGTGAAATATTTGACTTGGAAACAGAAAAAAATGACTGAAACAAAGCCAACAGCGAGAGTGCGTCGGGGAAGAATATTTCCGGAAATCCAGTGGACAGAAGAACACAAAGTCCAATGGCAATCTGAACTAGAAGCAACTTACCAACGCTGCAAAGTGATTTTTGATCGCGTCCAGCCAGAGTTAATCGAAACTCACTATAACTGGTTTATGGCTGTTGAACCAGACACTGGAGATTATTTCATTGATAAAGATGAAGAAGTAGTAACCCAAATGTGCCTACAGAAACACCCAAATGCTATTCCTTTCATTTTCGTTATCAATGAAACAGGGGTAGCTGGTAGAATATGATCAAGGGCAATTTTGGTAGTGATGGTGAACTATTTTTTGATATTGAGTTGATTGCTGTAGAAGGATTAGAACTACCAGCAATTGCCATGCTGGATACCGGGTTTACAGAGTTACTTGCCATTAATTCCCAGGATTTAGAGGCGCTAGGTTGGCGTTATTTGCGTAAGCGACAGCTGCGAACAGCACAGGGGATAACTATTTTTAAGATTTATTTGGGAAAAGTACGCTTAGACGGACAGGAGTTTGAAATTCCCGTCTATGCTGGCAATGATATTACAGAAGTTTTACTAGGTAGTCAGTGGCTAAAAACTATGCGGTTAGTTGCAGATATGCCATCAGGAATATTGACTCTGGAAGCTCTATAAACATCTTATGGGGTGGGCATCCTGCCCACCCTCGATCGCTATATGGCAAGCAAGATGCCTGCCCCACAATATAACCGTAGGGGCGCGGTCTCCGCGCCCTTACTCCGCGCCCTTACTCCGCTTCTGGTCAATGTGGCACGGGTTCAATTGAAAACTGCTGTAAATCACAGACGGAAGTTTTGTTTAAACTGTAACCAAACAGGAGAAAATAACAAACAAGCCGAGAACACTTTTTCACCGATCATGGAACAGAAAATTGTCTGGCAACAAGGTAGCGGCAACCCGGAAAATCCCAATCACCTAGCTACCATCCGCGAATGGTGGGAAAACCTTAATGGCAAAGAAATCACCTGGCGACAACGAATAATTCCCCAAAGCGGCGAAGTAGAGGAACTTGATTGGGAACCACAACGGTTTGACGAAGTGTTTGCGATCGCTGACTCAGCAATTCGAGGCATCACTCTCTACTGGCGCAAACCCGATTCTATCCAAGAACGCAACACTACACCACACAAACTTATACTGGATAGCTTCCGTCAGTCTTTATATATTTTCCCCCAGTCTCAAAAAGAAGTTGTGATTCGCGTGGGTTTGCCGTCCATACCCTATCAGACTATTTCGATAACAAATCCTCAGTACTCATACAATCAATTTGGGCAAAACTACATTCTTACCCTGAAGGATGCTAAGCAACAGTTAGAAGTGAAAGTTAACCTGAGTCCAGAAAATCTTAAGCAGCTGCTTCGAGAACTAACAAAGTAGAATTTTGGCGATTACTTTGAATATAAAATTGCAACCGCACCCTCGACGCAGGTATAACACAATACGGTTCAGTTAAGGATAGTCTGAGGACCAGAAACCCGGTTTCTTTGAGAAACCGGGTTTCTAGGTTGATGCTTATCTAAACGGTATTGATATCGAATCCGGTAGCATTTGAATGATAAAAAAACCGCAGAGACGCCAGCGCGCATGTTGTCGGTTTTCCCGACCTAGGCGACTGGCGTGACACAGTGTCAGAGTCAGGAGAAATTATTCCGGAGAAGCGCGGATTTGATATGAAATATAATAGTCAATTATCTGCGTTCGTCTGCGTCCGTCTGCGGTTAAAATACCAAATTAAAAATCCAACATTATGATGATGCAATTGATTCTACCACTTGTAATTATTTTGGCAGGCTTGCTGGCTGTTAACTGAACGGTATTAGGGTATAACCCCGTTTTGTAAGTGCTGCGATCATAGTCCCAGAGTTGAGTTTACAAGCAACAAACGTGCCGAAGCGATCGCAGTCGTTCCTGCATTTCAGAAGTGAGACGGAAATCAAAAATTTGTTCTGGAGTAGGTTTGCTGGCAAGGAAATCCACAATATATTGATATATTCGAGCCGGGATCGGTGGTTGCTGGAGACTGAGTGCAAGGAGTTCTGGGAGGCGATCGCCAACTTGTGCCAGTTGTTCTGATAGTTCGTCGGAGACTTCAAGGGTTATTTTTGCCATAGTGCGAGTTTTGAGGAGAGATTGTTGTCTCTAATTTACAACAATAATTTTTTATTATGGATAATATAGCAAACTAAAAATCCCTTATACTTATATAAGCAATTATTTATAAAAATTAAATACTGCCAGCGATCGCCAAGATATTTTCCAGAGAACAAAGGAGTTAAAGTTAATGACTGATAAACTTACTTTACCAGATCTCCAAGAAGCTGAAAGTCTATTGGCTGATCTATTTGAGGAGGTGAAAATAAAGGAAGGTACACTGGCTGGTGGCGAAAAGCTGGGTATAGGTGCAACAGCCGTTCAAAGCCTAAAGGAAACCAAAGTTAGCTTTGGTAACCCCAAAGATAGGTTAATATTACTCACAGAAGAAACCTTCAAAGAAGTTGGGATTGAATTAACTAGCAGTTATCGACAACAGATGCAGAATGCTGACTTCTATTATATGACTGTCAGTGTCGATCTGCGTCCCAAACCTGGTGTACAGTTTTGGCGGTTGTATTGTCAGCTTGACTTCAGTCCTAAAGGTGAGCAGGAGCCAATTATCCGCACCATTTTCCCACAAAGCAAATGGGAAAGTTTGATGAAATTGGGGATTGGCATGGATTTGGGTTTAAACGAAAACCTGGATTGGAGTGTTGGGGTTGATGCAACTCAAATTTCTGAAATTCTCAATCTTCCTGGGAATCTCAAAGCTAATATAACTAGTAAGAACGAGCTTAAGGCATTTATTGTCATACCTGACTACGCTTATGAATTCGGTGGGTTTGAAATTGTTGCGCAAGGTGAAGGTAACTCCAATTGTTACTGGCGTATTGAAGAGCCTACTATTCAAAAAATGACGACGGTAAAATTTGCTATTGTTTTCCAAGTTCCCAAAGGATGTCACTCTATTGATTTAGATGGTACTGTATGGGTTGAAGCAAATATGGACTGGCTGTTTGCCGATATCCGCGATGTGTTTAGCGAGTTGGCAGATAGATTCAAAAACCTGCTACAACGTAAGAATGAGGCTGCTAGTCAGTTTGCCCTTGGCGACAAAGAGAAATGGACATTGACCCTACCCAAATATTAATTCTCAGAGGATTGTTCGGAATGTGAGGTGGCAGTTGTGTATAAAAGACATAGTGCAAAGAAACCCGGTTTCGTAAGAGTTACCGGGTTTCTGAAGTTCATCAAACAGTGATTTATGCCCAAAAACTACTACACCTACCACATTCGTATTGCTAACCACAAACTTGTGCAGGTTGAAAAGTGGGATGACCAAAATCAATCCCTTGGTCAACCCTCTGGGAAATTTCGTTACCAGGAAAAGCTGACTGAAGAAATCAAAGAACTTCTGCAAATCAGCCGTAACGGTGAACTTAATGACTCCAGCAAGTCGCGATCGCTGGGAGAAGCTTTGTTTGATATGCTGTTTGATGATTCCCTTCTCCACTACTTTGTTGTTTTTTACAATGACGTTGTTCAGACCAAACAGCAGTTCCTGCGGGTTGAACTGGATATTGATGAGCAAATAATGCCTGAAGTAGCAGCGCTTCCTTGGGAATTTATGTGTGTACCCCAAAGGGCTAATTTAGGCATCATTTGGATGGCGACTGTACCCCAGTTGGTCTTTTCCCGCCGTCGTTCGCAGTGGATTCCAGCAAAACCAATTCAGCTAAACAAAAATGAAAAGCTGAGAATTGCCTTGGTTGTGTCTGCACCTACAGATTTACCTAAAGTTGACTATCAGCCAGTACAAGAGGCTTTGGAGAAACTAGTTGCTGAACAAGCAGAACGGGTTGAGTTGCTACCAATCGTTAACCCCGCGAATCCTGAAACTGTTGATGCTGTCTTGGCTAAAAAACCACATATTTTTCATTTTATTGGACACGGTCGTTTTCAGAACGAAAATAATCAGCAAGTTGGGCAAATAGCATTTGTCGAAGACTGGGGCGATGCAATGTGGGTTGATGCAGACTACTTTGGCGAATTATTTAACCAGCATCGTCCTGGTGTTGTTATGCTACAAGCCTGTGAAGGAGCAATGTTGTCTGCATCGCAGGCTTTTGTTGGGGTTGCGTCCTCTGTTGTGCAGCAGAATATTCCAGTTGTTGTGGCGATGCAGTATGAAGTTTCTAATAGCACAGCAAGTCGTTTTACCCGTCGCTTCTACGAACAACTTGTCAAAGACGATCCTGTGGATATAGCTGCACAGTCCGGGCGGCGAACTATAGCTTTGAGTCCAACTGGATATCGTAAACGTGATTTTGCTACGCCTGTGATCTTCATGCGCGTACCAGATGGTTACTTATTTCAAACTAAACGGGAAGACGAAAATGTCCCCGCACAGAACAACAGTCCTAATCTCGTCTTAACAGGTTCTTTACGAAAACAATTGCGTGAAGCTTTCATGGATGCTTTCCCTAGCAGGAATTATTTGGAAATCATGCTGAAAGATGAGTTAGATGAGAATTTAAATTCTATTGCTGGTGGTAACAATTATCAAGACATTGTGTTTGAGCTAATTAAATGGGCTGAAGCTCAAGGAAAAACAAAAGTACTCTTAACGGCTGCAAAAAGAGCTAATCCCGGCAATCCAAAGTTAGCTCAGGTATATTTATTATTACTAAATAACTAAATTATTAATGATAGCATAATGACATTTGATAAACAATTACGTCTGGCTCTTATGGATGCTTTTCCAACTGAGGGAAAGTTTGAAATGATGTTGAAGGATGAATTAAACAAAGATTATAAGAAAATTGCTACAGGGGAAAATTATGAGCAAAAAGTATTTAATTTGATTAATGATTTTCAAGCTGAAAATAAAATAAAAGAACTTATAAATGCAGCACAAAAAGCTAATCCTGGCAATCCAGAGTTACTAAACTTTATCAGAGATTATTTAAATCCTATTACATATGATGAGTTAAGTAACCTAAAATCTCTGTTAAGTGAAATAGATTTTCAGTTAGTTAAAAAGGCTTATCTAAAAACTTTGCCTGATGGCTCAACAATAGATAATATAAAAATAAGTATTCCAACAGACACAGATAATATCATCCGGATTTTATTTGAGGATTACCCAAAAACAAGTAGTAGTATTCCTAGTATTGTAGAATTTGCACACCGACTTGCCAATCAAGAATTAGGTATTCGTACTTGGGTAAGGCAATTAACAGCAAAATTGAATATTCAACTTCCCGATATCTCTGAAGAAGAATATGATGAATCTGAACAATTACAGTCTTATCTATTGATTATAGTTTATCCTGAGGGTAATAATTTTCGTCTGGAAGCTGAATTTATTCTAGATGAGAGACAAAAACCTAAGCCAGAACCTTTGGATTTAAAAGAAATATTAAATCTGGGTAAAGAAGATAATGACCGAAAAGGAATTGTCTGTGATTCTTTTGAAAAAATTTCTGAGCAACTAGGAAGCATTATTCCTGCTTTTATTTCAAAATATCTTTTGGATTTTAATGCATTTGACCTAACAATCGAAATATTCTTGCCTTATAAATATCTGAGTCAAAACATAGACCACATGTGGCAGATAAAACATGAGGTATATGAACGTGCTCCTGTTGTAATCGAGTATAATTTGATAGTACATCCACTTGAGCGGATGATGGGAATTAACTCATTTAAAAATTTAAAAAATGGATGGAAAACGTTACGCGATACTTTAGACAAAAATCCTAGTCAAGATATTCTCATGAAAGAGATTCAACCAATTAGTCAGATAGATTCTCGCAATTGGAAGAAACTAGCTGATGACTTAAAAAAGAAAATAGGTTTAAAGTTAAATTCACCTCTCTCAAACGATAGCAAAGACCAAGATATTTTCTTTAAAACGATTCTTGGTGGAGGAGTACCTATCGCTTTTTGGACAAGATACGAAACTCCTCCTTGTCTCAAGCTAGAAGAACAAATCGATTGTTATTTGACGGTAGACTGCTTAAATAATAACTTACAAAAATTAATCGAAGGAATTTGGCAAATTCGTAAGGATGCTTATGTTCAAGAAAATCCTCAAGACTATTTAGGCTATCATTTAGGGTTTTTGTGTGATAATCCTAATCGAATTCCCAGAATTAAGCCCCTACAATAATTCGTTACAGATGCTGTTAAGTACCAGCACAGAAACCGGGTTTCTTTAAGAAACCCGGTTTCTCTGATGAAGTATCCGTTCAGGGGAGTTTTTCTGACGATCGCCTCCCCTGAACGGATACCTGATGACGTATTGTGCAATAATTGAGAGAGCGATCGCTAAGAGTCAAAAGTCGAACCTCATGAAAGAATGGCGATATTTTAACGGTGAAGGCAAGGCTGATGGTAAAGCTAATATTGAAAAGTTTCCTGATTCTCCGCCTTGGCGACAATTTCGGAACATCGAAAAGATGGATGAGAAAGAAAAAAAGGAAATAAAAGACCGCTGGGAAGCTATTAAAAAATTAGCAGATTCAGAAGAGAATGAGCGAGGCAAAAAAAAGGGCGAAAATTTCCGGATTCATACAGCAACTCAACAAGATGGGACAGAGGTCGTTGATGCAGTGAATGCAGCTTTGTATTTACGACGACCTCTGTTGGTTACTGGAAACCCTGGATCGGGAAAAACATCTTTAGCTTATGCGATCGCCTATGAATTAAACTTAGGACCAGTGCTAACTTGGCCAATTACAGCACGATCTACCCTCCAGGATGGACTCTATCGTTATGATGCCATAGGTCGATTACAAGACGACAAAGAAAAAAAAGATATTGGGGAATATATTCAATTAGGACCAGTCGGGACAGCCTTTTTACCTTCTCAGTTACCAAGAGTCCTCTTAATCGATGAAATTGATAAAAGTGACATCAATTTACCTAACGATCTCTTACATCTTTTTGAAGAGGGAAAATTTGAAGTCCCTGAATTAGTCCGGAGAGCAAAAGATTCCCAAGCTAAAGAAGAAGATCGCGATGCTAACCGCGTCGAAGTTCGCACTGAAGATCCAGGGATTAAAGCTTCCATTGATCGGGGACGGGTAAGGTGTGCTGAGTTTCCGATGGTTGTCATGACGAGTAACGGAGAACGGGAATTTCCGCCAGCGTTTCTCCGCCGATGTCTGCGGGTCAAAATGCCAGATCCCCAGTTAGAAGCCCTGAAAACTATTGTGAAAGCTCATTTTGGTGACAAAGATTTTGAAGAAAACCAAACACACTTGACTAAACTCATTAATGAGTTTCTCAAAGAAGGCGATCGCTCTACAGATCAGTTATTGAATACAATTTATTTACTGACCAAGCATCTCAGTCCTGAAGCCGCAGATGCAGTTACCTTAAAAGCTTTATTGTGGAAGAGTCTGTCTACTACGGATGAACTGTGAAGACATGACCAATCAACTATGGCAAAACTTAAGCGCGATCGCCAGAGTTAGAAACCCATTGTTAGCGGTGAGGGAGAAAAACAATGACCAATGAACCATCACCAAAACTCGATCAACTCATTGCGGCTTTAGGAAAGCAATTAAACCTCACAGGTACGGAAATCGCCGATATTCTCTGGCTGGCGCTACAACGCCAAGAGTCTGGTGAGTTCGCTTCCTCACCCTTAGAACCAAAACCAGACAACACAAAACAACCCTCCAAACCTCCTGCTTCCGTCTCCCAACCCTCCCCCATTGCTCCCCCTAAAACCACGCCTTACGGAGAAGTTTACGCTAAAACAGGTCATCAAACCTCTGAGCAAGGTAATCTCCTTCCCATCAAAGTCCCAAACGCACCGTCATTGCGCCAACCCCTAAAACTTACAAGGGCGTTACGTCCCCTGATGCAAAAGATTTCCTCTGGGAAAGAAGTAGTACTAGACGAACAGGCGACCGCCGATCGCTTTGCTGAAGAACTCATCCGTATTCCTGTCCTCAAACCCACCCTAGAACCTTGGTTAGACTTGGCGTTGGTGGTAGATGAAAGCAACTCCATGATTTTCTGGCGACAGACGATCCAGGAATTACAACAACTGCTAAAACACTATGGGGCTTTTCGGGATGTGCGGACTTGGGGATTGGTGACTGATAAACACGGAAAGGTTTACCTACGACAGGGAACAGGTAAAAAAGCCCGTATTCACCGTTCATCTCATCCCCGTGAACTCATTGACCCCACTGGTCAGCGTTTAATTTTAGTAGTGAGTGATTGTGTCTCTCCCATCTGGCGCAATGGGAAAGCTTTATCCGTCCTCAAGACTTGGGTCAAGCAGAGTCCGGTCGCCATTGTGCAGATGCTACCGGAATGGCTATGGCTGAGAACCGGACTGAGTTTAGGTGCAATGGTACAGCTAGGAAGCTTAACCCCAGGAATAGCAAATCAAAGCTTATTGATTAAAGAAATCTTGCTCTGGGATGACGTTAATTTTGCCACCGGAATTAAGATTCCAGTGTTGACCCTAGAACCAGATGTAGCGGCAACTTGGAGTGAAATGGTAGCAGGAAAAAGTTATAGTAGGGCAGGGGGATTTGTGTTTTCGTCTGACTTTCAGCCAGTTGAAGACTCCGAATCACAGAGTTCTGAAAATAATGAAGAACGGGTCAATAGCTTTCGTCTGACGGCTTCCCCCATAGCGCGAAACCTAGCTAGTTTGCTCTCTGCTGCACCCATCATTACCTTACCCATCGTCCGCTTAATCCAGCGAAATATATTTCCTGACTCCCAACAAGTCCACGTCGCGGAAGTGTTCCTCGGTGGAATATTAAAACCCCTCTCCGCCATCACACCAGAATCAAATCCCGATCAGATACAGTATGCTTTTATTGATGAGGAAATACGGGATATTTTCCTTAAAGCTGCACCCCTGACCGATTCTTCGCAGGTTCTTGATGCTATTTCTCAAGATTTTGCCAAACGGCTAGGGAAGAGTATGAAAGATTTTTACGCCTTGCTGAAAAAACCAGGAACAGCCATTGAGGGGTTTGATATAAAACCTTTTGCATTGGTAACAGCAAAAGTATCTGATATCTTGCACCATTCTCAACAAGACCTAAAAAACCGGGTTTCTCAACCAAAGATTAAGGGTTTGACCATTAGTCATTCTCAAGAAACCCGGTTTTTCACCCAGGTGCAAGATGTGAGGTATTGAAACGTTTAGGGGGAGAATCTACTCGCTTTGCTGAAGAGTTGGAAAAAAATTGGCAGCGAACTGATTCCGTAGAGGTATTTACGATCCCCCTTCAGACCTTTGAATTTGATGTAGCAACAGTAGAAGTCAAGCAGTCAGGACCGCGAAAGAATCCTCAAGTTACAATCAGTCGCAGTCCCCATCAAGCCCAATACTTTACAGAAGACCTCGGTAACGGTGTCACTCTGGAAATGGTCGATATCCCTGGCGGTACCTTCACAATGGGTGCACCCGAAACTGAAAAGGAAAGTCGTGACAGCGAACGACCCCAGCACCAAGTAACCGTTCCACCCTTCTTTATGGGCAAATACCCCATCACTCAAGCACAATGGCAAGCTGTTGCTGCTTTCCCTCAAGTTAACCGCGAACTCAACCCCGATCCATCTTTTTTTAAAGGATCTGACCGACCTGTAGAAACAATATCTTGGTATGACGCAGATGAATTCTGTGCTAGACTAGCAAAAGCAACCGGACGCGACTACCGATTGCCAAGCGAAGCTGAGTGGGAATATGCCTGCCGTGCTAGAACGACTACCCCGTTCCACTTTGGTGAGACTATTACTACTGAGTTAGGTAACTACAATGGAGATTACACCTATGCTTCTGAGCAAAAGGGCAAATATCGTCAACAAACAACAGAAGTAGGAAGTTTTCCACCCAACGCCTTTGGATTATACGATATGCACGGGAACGTTTGGGAGTGGTGTCAAGATACTTACCATCAAAGCTACGAAAAAGCGCCAACAAATGGAAGTGCATGGATTGAAAAATTGAAAATGATAATGATAATCGCCTGGTGCGC
>CAXTSI010000036.1:0-30639 GCA_964246695.1 uncultured bacterium | reverse complement strand
TTAGCAATTAGCAATTAGCAATTAGCAATTAGCAATTAGCAATTAGCAATCAACATGTTCTACTTCTCAGCACAGCGTCCGCAAGAATATTGTTTACTGTCATGACCAACTCTTGTTCCAAATAAGGTTTGGCGAAGTAAGCAGTTGCACCCAATTGCATTGCTAATCTGTAATGTTTTTCATTGCTACGAGACGTGAGCATCACAACTGGAATATGCGAAAAGTGAGGATTTTGACGGTGGTAGCTGAGAAACTCAAAGCCATTCATTCGCGGCATTTCGATGTCACAAATTACGAGTTGTACTGACGAATTTTGCCGTAATAGCTCGATTGCTTCTTGTCCATTTTGTGCTTGTAGGACTCGAAAACCAGATCTTTTTAAAGAAAGAACCAAAGTTTGCCGGAGAGTGACTGCATCATCGACAACGAGAACCATCGGTGTTTGAACGGGTTTGCTGGCAGTCAAGGACGGACGAACTGATGCACTTTTAGTTTGGGCAGCAGCTTGCGAACCAGATGTATTGTTAACCGCACCTCTGTTTTGCATTTGAGCAAAGTTCAGGAGGGCATCAGCATCAATCACAGGAATAAGACTGCCATCCCCCAAAATAGTGCAGCCGTAAGTATAGCTGGGAGGCGCGATCGCAGCGCCGAAGGGTTTAACGACCAACTCTTGCTCGGTCAGCAAGCGAGCAACCTGCAAACCAACCATCTGCTGATCTTGCCTAACGATCAGTACTGGCAATTCCCAAAATTCAGGTGCAAAAGTAGAAGCCCATATCCGACAGGGAGGGGTTTCTGGTAGTGGGCAGGCATAGTCTAAAAGGTCAGCCAGTTGATAAAGTGGAATAATTTTTTCTGACCAATATAGAAAACGCTGTGTTCCAGATTGTCTGATTTGTAAAGATTCAGGCGTTAATATTTCAACCACACTGTCAGTGCGCAGGGCAATGGTGGTTGAGCCGCTGCTACAAATCATTAATCTGACGATGGTTAAAGTCAGCGGCAAATAGATCGTAAAGCTTGTTCCCTGTCTGGGAAGAGACTTCACGGTGATTGTGCCTTTGATTGATTGCAATTGCGATCGCACCATATCCAGACCGATGCCTCGCCCTGAGAGCTGATTCACCTGAGAGGCTGTGGAGAATCCCGGCTCAAAAATTAACTCGTAGATCTGAGTTAAAGGAGTGTTAGCGAGTTCTTTTATTGATAACCAGCCAAGTTCTAGCGCTCGACTCCGAATCCGTTCTAAATTCAGACCCTGACCATCGTCCTTCACTTCAATAATTGTTTGATTGCCTTTATAATAAGCACAAATTTCAATTTGCCCTTGTTCTGGTTTAGAGTGCTGTCGTCTGATCTCTGGTAGTTCGATCCCGTGATCGAAGGCATTGCGAAGCAAATGCAATAATGGGTCGTAAAGTTTTTCGAGGATCTCTTTTTCCACTAATACATCTGCACCAGTCAACTTTAAAGTAACAGGCTTGTGATAGGTTGTGGACAGATCCCGCAATACACGAGGAAAACTATTCAAAAGTTCGCCCAAGGGTAACATGCGCGCCCGGAGCAGGTCATCCCCTAATTGTGTCAACATATGTCGCTGTTGAGCCAGGATTTGTTCCGATTGCTTGGCAAAGAGGTCCATGTCGTCAGTAATTTCTTCTAGCTGCACCATCTCCTCAAGAATCACCTGGACATGGGAGTGCAAAGCTCCATACCTATCTATCTCTAGGGAATCAAATTCAGGCGTAGTCAGATGATCCCCACTCGCAGCAGCGCGTTCGCTCATCTTTGAGAGGTCGCTTTGTTGTGGAACAGCTTCACCATTCGGGAACTTACTTGACGATTTCTCTTTAAAATCATCGTGTTCTGGCGCGATCGGCGTTCGATCGCACAGTTGCTGCAAGTCGTTCATTTGCCTCCCAAGCCAAGCAAAGCGCTGCCGCAAGTTTCGCAACGCTCCCAGGATCTGCTCATTTTGAAGGAAAAGCCCTTCACGGCTAATGACTAGCTCACCCACGAGGTTGTTCATGCTTTCTAGGCGCTCTGAGTCAACCCGAACGGTCAGACTTGGACGGGTCGGCAATTCAACCTGATGAACGTAGAACGGGGGAATTGTCTGGTTTAGCTCGGTCGATTGACTTACTTGAAGGGCACTACCGAGATCGGATGGAACCGCAGGCGTAATTGACTCCGCCGCAGTATCTTGAACAGAGGTTGATAGAGTCGTCGTTGTGGCGTCTGCCAAGGCAATTAAGGACCGCGACGTAGCACCTAGAGGTTGAACACGATCGCCAGACAGCACCGCAGTTCGACTGCGCTCAAAATCAGCCAATGCCAGTTGTGTAATTTCCAGCGCCCGGTCTGGGTGAGCCTCTAGAGCCTGGAGAGCCATGTTGGCAATTGCTCCAAATTCTGGCACGTTCAGGAATTCGGCAAATCCGGCAAAGACTTCTGCTTGTGCCCGTAACTCTTCTGCGACTTGATACCGATCGGGTGAAGCCACAACTAGAGCCAGCCGTTCCAACCCTTGAGCAATATCTACAGTAAAAATGTCAGTTATCAAATTGACACGTAGATCGGCTGAACTGGGAATATATCGATCTGTGTCTAATAGAGCGTCTCCACAACGTGCCTCAAGTTGGGTAAAGATCGGCTCAGCTATAGCCAACGCTGCGTCTGGGTCAAAACTCCCTGTTGTGATTTGCTCTATTAAGGGTAAACGCAGACAGTCGTAAGCTTGTAATAGGTAGGTTTCTAGCTCTGTATCAATTAAGAATGTTTCGTCATAAAAAGCTCCGAGAATATTTTCCAAACGGTGCGCCAGCGTTGCGATCGCCGTTAACCCAACGCTAGCGGCTCCTCCTTTGAGGGTGTGAGCAGTACGCATTAACTCGTGAACTTTAGCAATGCTCCGCTCTTGCTTGAGTGACAATAATCCAACTTCAAGTACTTGCAGTAACTCAGATGCCTCTTCAACGAAGAATGGGTAGGCTTGGTCACGGATCTCAGGGGGGATTGCCATAGGTAATTTAACCCTACTGAACTTTGAATTGCCCGACACTCTCCTGCAACAATTGTGCCACGTGGCGCAATTGCTCAAACGACTCGGAGACTTGATTAGCTTTTGCTGAGGTCTGATTGGCAATCAACGCAACATCCTGCATGGTTCGGGTGACGACAAGAGACGTTTGGGATTGAGAAATTGTTGCCAGAGAGATCGTGGTAACCCGTTGACTAATTTCAGAACTGACGGCTGTAATTTTATTCAAGCTTTGGCGAGTGACGTCTATCAGCTTTGTTCCCGTCACAACCTGTTCTGTTCCCGATTCCATTGCTGCAACCACCTCCCTCGTCTCTGCCTGAATGCTAAGAACCAACTGTCTAATTTCTTCTGTTGCTTCTGCGGATTGGCGTGCCAGCGTTCGTACTTCATCAGCGATGATGGAAAAACCCCTTCCTTGCGATCCAGCACGGGATGCCTCCAGCGAAGCATTGATTGCCAGAGTATTGGTTCGAGCAGCAATACCATTAATTAGGTCAACGGCTTTAGAAATTTTTTGTGACGACTCTCCAAGATATTTCACCTTCTTCGCAGTTTCCGCAACAGTTGCCCGGATTGCCTGCATTCCATCCACTGTTTGGTTCATGGCGGCATCTCCTTCTGCTACAGTCCGATCTGCGAGTTTCACAGCCTCTTCTGCCTGTGCCGCATTGGCAGCAACTTCTCGTGCCGTGTTCGCCATTGCTGTCACCAGTTCTAAGGCTGCGGTGACTTCCTCTGCTTGCCGTAATGCCTCTGCTGACAAAGATTGCACTGAGATATCGTTTGTGTTCGTTGTGACAACTACTTGATTGGTTGCTTCCTGTACCTGAAGCACAATTTTCCGTAAGCTAGCTACAGTGGCATTGTAGACATCCGCGATCGTGCCAATTTCATCATCTGTCACCTTCGCCCGAACCATCAAATTCCCTTGACTAATGGGGTCTACTTCTATCAGCAATTCTATTGCCCGTTTTTGCAGCCTTTCTTTGAGTTGACGCTGCTCTTCTGCTAGGCTGATCGTTTGCTCTAGCAATTCGACTCGGTTGATCGAAAGCCCAAGTTCATTGCCTAAGCGCTTCAGGAAATTGATCTCGGATTCTTGCCAATTGCGCTTATCTGAGCAGTCGTGAGCAATCAACAACCCGAAAATTTCACTACCACTGAGAATAGGAACGATCAAACTTGCTTTGACTTGTAACTGTTCGAGCAACTTGAGATGTTCGAGATGAAACCCTGCCAGAGAGATGTCATCTTCGACCATAACTCGACCTTGATGGTAGGCGTCACGGACTACTTGGGGAATGCAGGAATCATTGACGTTAAGTTCCAAGGCACTTGACCAGCCTGCCGCAACAGATTCTGAGACAACGCCTCCGCTCGATCCTGGATTGAAGCGATAAATCACCAGCCGATCCAGTTGCAGGAGATTCTGGGTTCCCTCAAGAGTGAGATCAAAAATATCTTGAAGATCCCGTGTCCGTAGTGCCCCAGATCCTTGCGCTGTCGTCAGTAACCACTCTTGTGCTGCTTCAAAAGCTTGTGCCTCTAAATACTCCTGCAACTGTCCTACCATCTGGTTGATGTTGCTTCCCAATGAAGCAATTTCATCTTTTCCTTGAAAGTCTAGGCGAGTGCCTAATGCTCCTTGACCAATTTTTTCTACTGCCGTTGCCGCCTCTAGAATCGGGCGAGTTGCTCGGTTCGCAATCACTGCTGCGATCGCCGCCACCAATAAAGCGGTCAGACCAGTTCCAATGGACAGCGTCAGCAGGTATTGTCGTTGTGTAGCGAAAGCAGTATCTGTATCGACAGAAACAATCGCCCGCCAATCGAGATTGGGCAAACCGCGAAGCTGAACAGGAGGACTGTAGCTGAGCAGTTGCTCAGTCTTAGTTATTGAATTGTTGGAAATAGCAGTGCTGACCTCATTGACTGCCTTGAGGCGCTCAAACAAAGGATAAATCTCTTCAGTAACAATTTTTTTGTATTGCTCTCGGCGCTTTGTTGTGCCGATATTTGAAGGGTCAAATGTGATGACTCTCGTGCCTTCAGTAGAGCCTTCTGGACCGAGAAAAACCTCGTTATCAGCATTGATCAGATAATACTGTACTCCTTGAGTCCCATAATTTCGGAGTACCTCATCCAGAAATTCTATAGGAACACGCGCACGAATGAAACCTATGGGTCGATCTGTTGCTTTGTCTTTGATAATCGAAGCTGTATAAAGACAAAAAACCTTTGAGTTTTCCGAAAGCGTTGGCTGGCTGATGCTCGGTCCGTTGTTTTTTAAGGCTGCTTGAATATAATCTTGGTTGAGCTGGTTCCCAAGTAATGGTCCTGGAGTTTGAGCAACGACAGTCCCCTGTAAGTCAAATATCGCAATGCTGTCATAGATCCCATAGCTATTCATCAGGCGGGTAAGAACTGGCACCATTGCTTGGGCTGTCGTCCGTGACCACAACTTAGGATCGGTAAACACATCTAAGCTTGCCATCGCCTGGATGTCAGCAAAGCGTTGGCGCATAAACAGGTTCGCTTTCTGTTGCAAGTCAACCACCCTCGCTTTGCCAAAGGCTTCCACTTGCTGGGTAATGGACTGATTGGCAAAGTAATAGGCAGTTCTCCCAATCGCTAACAGTGGAATCGTACTCATTGCGATCGCCAGAGAGGTGAATTTTGCCTTCACACT
Source organism: uncultured bacterium (assembly GCA_964246695.1). Classification (GTDB taxonomy): domain Bacteria; phylum Cyanobacteriota; class Cyanobacteriia; order Cyanobacteriales; family Nostocaceae; genus Stigonema. Next base: position 24,904 of record CAXTSI010000036.1, on the reverse strand, counting down.
AACGCCTTGCCACCATTGAACCAGCTTGTTTTGGGAAGGCGTTTGTAAGTTCTTGGCGATCGGCTTAATTCCGTCCATCAAAGGTAGTATATTCGTTTTGAGGGATTGCATGGGCAAGTTATTTACTAACGGGGCATGGCTTGCAGAATGGCAGAACCGTCTAAAACTGCTAACATCACATCGTTAGATTTCCACCAATATCCGCGCAAAAATTGTGTTAACTGAGGATTTAGCGTAAAGTTCGGCGGGCATTGAATAGCTCGCCAGTCACACCATTCAAGATCTTCGACTCGATCGACGACTAGTCCCAACGTCTGACTTTTAGGCTGAGTCTGTGTAGATGGATGTGGCACTTGTAACACTATCGCCTCATACACCGAAGGACTAGTCACCTGTTCGTACCAGGAACCAAGCCCGCACAGATGCCCAAGATCGACCATCCAAAGAACTTCACCCCGCCAGTTATAAACTCCCATCACCCAAGGCGGCATGTGAGGAATCGGCACAATTGTGCCGATGGGAATCGTCAGCACCTCAGCTACCTGTTGGATGGGTAAGAGAGCCGTCATGTCAAGCACAAGATGTAGCCGCAAAAATTGTTCGCGATCTGACACTGATACCAGCGCCGAGTCTTGCCTATTCTCAGGAGATAAGCTTGAATTTGACAGGAAGGAATTCGTCATCATTGCTTTAGGCATTACTACTTTTGAGCAGCAGTTTAATTGTGCGCACCAGTTCTTGTTGATCGATCGGTTTTGTCAAGTAAGCAGATGCTCCTTGCCTCATGCCCCAGAATTTATCCATTTCGCCTCCTTTAGTTGAACACAGGACGATCGGAATATTATTCGTATCGGCGTTTCCCTTGAGTTCACGACAAACCTCAAATCCACTGCAGCCAGGTAGAACAACATCGAGGAGGACAACGTCCGGTTTCTGTCGGCTAACTGTGGCAATGGCTTCTTCTCCAGTTTGAGCAATTAGGACATTAAGGCCCCCTTTCTGAAGACAGCCAATCAAGATTTGCATATCTGTTAAGGAATCCTCAACAATTAGCACGGTTCCCATAGCTTCAAATGGAATAAATGAGGTTGATTGGTTAGTAGTTACTAGCACTTCTAGGAACGAGTTGCATACTGCCCTAGGTGCTTTTCGTTTTTACCTTGCATGCATGAACATAGCGCTCTCAAGAAGGTTTCCCGACCCAATTGACTGTTCTTGCCACACTTACACGAAGTGAGATGTGGGTATAAAAGCTGCTCAATCTAAATCCGGCTTTCGTGTTAGTAGCAGCGCCGATTGCCCCCGTAAATGAACTGATACACTCTAAGAACTAAACATCAGTAGCCATAGCTTGGTAGATGCATTTATATGGGCAAACATCCTTAGATTTGAGTCTCTACCCATGCCCGATCAAGATAAGTAAATATGAAGATGCTTCTGTCAGATATCGAGCTAAGGGAATACCAAAAAATAAATTATCCATTCCTTCGGGTGCGATCTTCTGGGAAAGTACCGCACCGTCTGAGTTTGTTATGGTGCCGTACTCTCGTCGTCAGAGCGCACCCTACACTACATTGGAGATTTTTTTTAATTGGAAGTCCCTAAATCAGATCTGTTGGCTTTAAAATGCACTCTGTATAGGTTTAAACAGTAGCAAGATCTACGATCGCGCGTCAAGTGTCTTTGGATGCTAAAAAGTTTTCATATTTAACTGAATCTTTAACTTGGCTTTATCTAACAAGAAAAGAAATCATCCAATTCACCCGTATTTCTCACAAATCGAGCCAAAAAATGGGTCAAAAACTGCAAAAATATAAATTTGTTAAGACTTCGAGCAGTTGGTTGTGGACGGCAACGGCGAATCTCATCGACGTATTGCTGCCCAAACTTTTTTCACCACTCTCGAATGCTCTTGTAGGTGACTAAAATCACACAGTGGTTAATAATCTCGGCGGTTCGTAGTTGCGCACTTGTGCGCGAGTCGCGCGCAACTACGAGCCTTTTTCCTCTATTTTACAAAACTTTACATGCTTGGTATTATTCTCGCCGACCTACTTACCCTCCGTTAACCAGGGAATACCTGCCTACATTGCTCCTCTGAATTAACTCCATGAAATAAGGATTTATTCTATTAACGTAAGTTGCTAGTTATATAATTAGGGCTGGTAATGGGTAATGGTCAGAAAAAACTTTTTCTCAATTACCAATTACCAATTACCAATTACCAATTACCATGCATCACATAAGTAGCAACTGCAACTTGGATTATTATGTGTATCTACCAGATGTCTCGTAGGAACTTACTATCTTGCTTACTAGTAGTTTCTCTAGTTTTTACTAGTGCCTGTTCTCATCAGACTTCTGACAAAAATTCTACCAATAGTACCAGTAGTGCTGCTAACAAAAAAGTCATTCGCATTGCGATCGGAACCCAAGACCAAACCGTTAACACGGTAACGGGAGGTGCAGTGATTCGGGAGGAGAAGCTTTTAGAAAAGTACTTACCTAAAACTGGTAAATATGAAAATGTAGAATACAAAATCGAGTGGACAAGCTATACATCAGGACCTCCCATAACTAATAAAATGCTGGCAAATCAAATTGATATCGGGATGATGGGCGACTTTCCATCAACCATTAATATGACAACTTTCCAGCAGAAGGGAAATGGGGTGAAAACCATTTACATTGCCAGCCTTGCCTATAGTCCAAATGGGGCGGGGAATGCAGTGATGGTTCCTAAAAATAGTTCTATTAATACTTTAAATGAGTTAAGGGGTAAGCAAGTTTCTGTACCTTTTGGTTCAGCAGCTCACGGAATGTTGTTGAAAGCTTTAAGGGATGTAGGGATCGATCCGCAGAAAGATTTAACTCTAAGTAGCCAAAGTCCAGAAATCGGAGGAAGTAGTTTGAAGACAAGTCAAATTGATGCTCATGCTAACTTTGTTCCTTTCGGTGAGCTATTTCCTTTTCGGGGTTTTGCTAGAAAAATTTTTGACGGAGCACAGACAGGAATTCCCACCTTTCATGGAGTGTTAGTCCGCTCAGATTTTGCTAAAGAAAATCCGGAAGTTGTTGTAGCTTATCTTAAAGCATTATTAGAAGCAGATAAGATGTTCCGAGAGCAGCCAGAAGTAATAGCAACTAAGATTGAGAAATGGTGTGGGGTTGAGCGTGAAGTTGTCTACATGTTTCTTGGTCCTTCTGGAGTACAGCAAATTAATCCAGCAATTCGTCAAGTTAACTTTAATGCTTTAAAAAATAGCGTAGTAACATTGAAGCAATTAGGTCGGTTAGATACTAGTGTCAATCCTGAAGATGTGACCAAGTGGGCGGACGATAGCTATTTGCGGCAAGCTATGAAAGAAATAGGTGTTAATTATGATGATGTCGCCAATGCAAAAGACTTTGTGATTTCCGGTGAAGATGCCCAAACTAAGGAATCGATTAAAGAGCCTAAAATGGCTGCCCAAATTTGGCTCAAAGGTAACGATAAGGTGATGAATTTTGCCTCAATCAAAAACATGATGGGAATGTTACAAAAGTTGAAGGCTGAAGGTAAACAAGATCAAGGGGTAATCTTTGTTCACGATCGCAGTCATGGCTGGAAACTGCTTGCAGAAAATTCCTTCTATGTTCAAAATGGCAATGAAGTTTCCGCATTCTTAACTCAGAAACAGGCTCAAGACTTTGCGCAAAAGTCAGGTGTCAAAGTTGTGAATTTTAAGGAACTACAGCAATCCTCTGCTCAAACTCAGCAACCGTCGAAGTCATAAATGAAACAAGGAAATTTTGAAGCAGTGCAGCGAAATTTGTGAGAAACTAGACTGGGGTTACCTAATATCTAGAGGTATTCAATGTCTGGTCCAGTTTCTGAGCGTTCATCACTTAAGACCAAGGTGTTTGGAGGTTTCAGCGCCATAATTGCCAACTCATTGAATGTGTTCCACCGCCGTGAACGATCGCCCTTCCAGTTCCTTTTTAGCCCCAAGGGATTCAGGCGGGTTCTTTCCCTAATATTATTTTTTGGTCTTTGGCAATTTCTCTGCGTCATCAAATTCAACTTCTTTATTAACTTCACGTTTCTACCGTCACCTTTAGAAGTTCTGGGAGCAACCATCCAGTTCTTCTCCAAAAACCCGATGCTGCACATTTGGGCAAGCGCAGTTCGGGTACTGTCTGGCTTTGCGATCGCTGCCCTGGTTGGCATCAGTTTGGGCATCTCGATCGGCTGGTTCCAGCAGCTTGAGGACTTAATATTTCTACCCTTGGAACTATTAAGACCTATTCCAGCCGTTGCCTGGATTCCTCTGGCGATCCTGATGTTTCCCTCTTCAGAAGCTGGAATGATTTATATCACCTTCATCGGTGCGTTCTTCCCTATTCTCATCAGCACAATCCGAGGCGTCGAGAATACAGATTTATTACTGCTGCGAGTGGGTCAATGCTTGGGAGCAAAGCAGTGGCATCTGTTCCTCGATATTGTGGTCCCAGGCGCAATGCCCAGTATTGCCAGTGGTCTGGTGATTGGCATGGGTAACGCCTGGTTCTGTTTGGTAACGGCTGAAATTCTCGCAGGTCGTTATGGAGTAGGCTATATAACTTGGGAATCGTATGTGACATCGAACTATCCCCCGATTGTGATGGGAATGCTACTGATTGGTTTAATGGGTGCTGCTAGCACTTATGCAGTCGATAAGCTGACTCAGTTGCTTATGCCGTGGCGAGTGACAAAGAAGCAGAGTTCTTAAAAAATTAAAAATTAAAAATTGAACGAAAACAGTTTCGCGCAGTCCCCACTACGAACTTTTACCAAATTCGTTGTATATTGAGTACAAAACCAGGTAAAACATTTTCACCAGAAATGGTTTGAGGAAATTTTAAAACTTCCACATCTTGTCCTGGACGATAAATTTCTACTTCCTGTTTTTTTCGGTTGAGCAACCAACCTAGACGACAACCATTTTCGATATACTCTTGCATCTTCTTCTGAGTTTTTTTCAAGCTGTCATTAGGTGAGAGTATCTCGATGACAAAATCAGGACATAGGGGAATAAATTTTTCTCTTTGCTCTTTAGTCAAAGCATCCCAACGAGATTTTTCCACCCAAGAAACATCAGGAGAACGGTCAGCCCCTGAAGGTAAAGTAAATCCAGTTGATGAATCAAAAACTTCGCCTAATTGATTTTGGTCGTTCCAGAACCATATTTGAGCGTTAATAGTAGAATTACTTTTTCCTGTTTCTCCTCCCGTAGGTGGCATTATAATCAATTCTCCTTGGGCATTGCGTTCTAATTTTAAATCGGGGTTTGCTTCACACAATTGATAAAACTGCTCTCTTGTCAGTTTAATTACAGAATTGAGGTTTAATGTAAGTGCTGTCATAGGAGGATCTCCCGTTTTTGTTCGCTGACTGGGCTACAAACCTATATCCATTTTGTTCTACACCACAAGAAAAGGGGATGAAATACTAAATATAGCCAGTAATAATCCCCTGCTGTGCCTTACGCCACTCGTTCACCGTCAGGGAAACTTGCTGATAATCCTGTTGATTTGAAACCTGATGCCATGAGACAAGGATCACTTACCACGCACAGAAGGACTGGATATGAATGCTCTGTATGTGGTGATGCTTTATGGAGTAGAAATACCAGAAGAAGGAGCCGATGGACAGCCTCACACGACGCAATTCCTCGACATGATAGAAGCCTACAACAACCTCGAACCGGAACATCAGCGACAATTAGAAACCATGTCTATGTATCATTCGTCACCATTTTCCCCTCAGCCTGGGCAAGATGTGCCGATGAAATTGCATCCAATCGTATCAACCCATAAAGTAACTGGGCAAAAAGGATTATACCTTGGTGCGGACACAGCAATTCCTGTTGGTATGGAGAAATTACCAGACTCAGCAAAACAGTTTTGGCAAGAATTGTTTCAAACAGTTCTGGAACGTACACCAGTTTACGCTCATGTTTGGCAGTCGGGCGATATTGTTTTTTGGGACAACTCGCAAGTCATGCACACAGGCACTCCCTATAATGCTCACAAGTATAAGCGCGTCGCCTTACGTGTCGGAGTTGTAGACAACAGAATACGTTAATATCTGGATAATCTGAAGTTTTTGTTGGGCGAAGGCGGATTTATGTATCAAGAAACTGCTACTCAGATTGCTTTTTCTGACTCATTTCCATATTTAGTCCCCATTTTGGGCGTTACTAGCATAGCAGGAATACAAGGCTGGCGCTGGTGGCAACAAAAGAACACTTACAAATCTCTACAGTCACTCCCCTCTCCTCCGAGACACTGGCTATTAGGAAATATTCCTCAAGTTTTAGCAGCAGTGAAAGAGAAAAAATACTTCCAATTGTTGTTTGATTGGAGTCAGCAGCTTGGTCCAATGTATGTTTACTGGACTGGCAATCCAATTCTCGTTTTGAGTAAGCTCAGATCTTGCACCATTCTCAATAAGACCTAAAAAACCGGGTTTCTCAACCACAAATAAAGGGTCTCAGCCTTGAATATTTGCAAGAAACCCGGTTTTTGATGCTGGTGCAAGATATCAGTAAGCCAAAAGTTATCGAAGACACCATTGTAAATGGGATGAGAGACGGTAGCCTAGTTCGGTCAGAGCAATCGCGCAAAGCTTGGAACGACATCGGTGGACCCATTCTTTTGGGTCAAACCGGGACGGAGTGGCAGTGGCGACGCAAGGCTTGGAACCCCGAATTCAGTTCTAGCAGTCTCTCTAAATATGTTGAAATTATTAGCCAAGCCTGCGAACAAGTCATCGAGATACTTAAGGAAGCTGCACCACCAAAAGAAGTTCAGGTAGATTCTCTGTTTGTAGAACTGACAATGAGGGTGATTTCCTGTCTAGTATTGGGCATTCCTGTGGATAGCAAGATTGCTAGTCATGAAGGAAAATCCCTGGATGTTCTCAAGGTGTACGAGGCGATGTCTATTGTAGGCTATCGATTACTACGGGTAGCTACTGGCGAGAAAAGATGGATGAAATATTTGCCAATCAAGACTTCACGAGATTATTGGGTGTCCCGGCGATATTTAGAGGAGTTTATTACTCCCCCAGTAGACTTAGCTTTACAGATGAGAGAACAAAATAAGACCGATTTTGGACAGGTAAGTCCTTTGTTTCAAGAATCAATGATAGTGAAAATAGCTGCTAAAGAACCAAAATACAATCGGGAAACATTGGTAGCAGAAGCTATTGAACTCTTAATAGCTGGTACTGACACAACAGCCCATACTTTATCCTTTGCAGTAGGAGAGTTGACCTTAAATCAAAGAGTTTTTCAGCAGGCACAGGCTGTCGTTGACCAAGCGTACCAAAGTCGAGGCGGCATTAATATAGAAAGCCTCAAAGAATTGACTTACATTCGCGCTATTATCAAGGAGACTTTACGTCTTTATTCAGTCGCTTCCGGCTCGACTTCATTGGAGGCTCAACGTGATACCGTTATTGAGGGTAAGGTGATTCCTCGTGGTACGAAAGTATTCTGGTCAATGCTTGCTGCTGGACGAGATCCAGAAGTCTATTCTCGTCCTGAGGAATTTCTGCCGGAGCGTTGGTTAGAGAAGAGTACGGAAAATAGTCCACTTCCAATGATAGACTTTGGCTCAGGTTCTCATCGTTGCTTGGGAGAGCATCTGTCAATGCTGGAAGCAACGGTAATGCTGGCACTACTGCTTTGCTACTTCGACTGGGAGTTGGTCAATGGTCGTTCATCTCTGGAACAGTTACAGCAGAACCTTTTGATTTATCCTTCCGATGGAATGCCGGTGCGCTTTCGGTTGAGAAAGTAGGGGTAAGCCTTTCATACTCCTGTACTACCTACTTGTTTCGCGAAAAATATCTGCGAACACCTCTTTTTGTCCAAAGTCCAATACCTAAGAGGTCTACTACAATGGCAATAGTGGCGGATATAAGTTCGATGCGATCGCTGAAGGGATTCGTGGAGATTGAAAATTTGTCTGTCTCTTTTAAGCGGAAGAGTCAGACGGTGCAGGTTTTAGATTCTATCAATTTTCAACTTTGTCCTGGTGAATTTGCTTGTTTATTGGGACCGTCAGGCTGTGGGAAATCAACGATTCTGAATGCGATCGCTGGATTCATCAAGCCAACAAGCGGCTGTGTTTTTGTTGACAAACAACAAGTCAAGACTCCCGGTGCTGACCGAGGTTTTGTTTTCCAGCAGTATTCTTTGTTACCTTGGAAAACAACATTTCAGAATGTCGAGTTTGGGCTGAAGATTCGGGGAGTGCCAAAATCAGAACGACAGGAGTTGGTGAATGATTACTTAAATCGAGTGGGTCTTTATCAGCACCGTCATTCCTACCCTTATCAACTTTCAGGAGGAATGCAGCAACGTGCAAGTATTATCAGAGCGTTGGTAAACTCCCCTTCAGTACTACTTATGGATGAACCGTTTGCAGCTTTGGACGCCCAAACACGTCAGATGATGCAAGAGCTATTGTTAACCATTTGGAGTCATCTAAAAACAACGGTGATTTTTGTTACCCACGATATTGAGGAAGCCGTTTTTCTAAGTGACAGAATCTTTGTCATGGGTTTTAATCCAGGTAATATCAAAGCAGAGATTGATGTATTTCTGGAACGTCCTCGCCATATAGATATTATAATGTCGCCTGAATTTGTCAAACTGAATCGGCAAGTTTTTGAGTTGATTCGGGAAGAAACGCTCAAAAACATGGATTCAGATTAGTTACCCTATAAGCAGTATTTACCTTGCTCATACTATAGCAGTCCTAAATGATTCGTGAAAGCAGAGAAACCGGGTTTCTTAAAGAAACCCGGTTTCTGAAGCTTGGGATTTTCACAATAAATTTAGGATTGCTATATATTTAAATTAAATATAGTCTTTCTTTTCTTGGCGTTCTTGGCGTCTTGGTGAACCAGCGCTGCAGGCGGGTTTCCCGCCGTAGGCGACTGGTGAACCCGAAGGGCGGTTCGATAAAAAAAGTGGTCATGGTGCCTTACTAAAGAGGAATTCGGGGTGGATATTCAAATCAACACACAACGCATACAGACGGATGTCCTAGTCATTGGGGGAGGTACGGCTGGAACAATGGCGGCTATCAAGGCGAAGCAAGCGAATCCCGATGGAGATGTGCTGATTTTAGAAAAGGCAAACATACGTCGGAGTGGCGCGATCGCCATGGGTATGGATGGTGTGAACACAGCCGTTATTCCAGGCAATTCAACCCCAGAGCAGTATGTTCGCGAAGTAACCGTTGCCAATGATGGCATCCTGAACCAAAAAACAGTCTATCAAACTGGTAAGCTAGGCTTTGAGGTGATCCAAGAACTAGAAAGCTGGGGAGTTAAGTTTCAAAAAGACCCTCAAGGCAATTACGACTTAAAACAAGTGCATCGGGTGGGAAAATATGTATTACCGATGCCAGAAGGTAAAGATCTCAAAACGATTTTGACCCGTCAGGTGAAACGACATCAAGCAAGAGTCACCAATCGCGTCATGGCAACTCGCATCCTTGTGAAAAATGGACGTGCCATCGGGGCAGTTGGGTTTGACGTGCGATCGGGAGACTTTGTCGTCATTCAAGCGAAGGCAGTGATTCTCTGTACCGGAGCCTGTGGGCGTTTGGGGCTGCCTCTGTCTGGCTACCTCTACGGCACCTATGAAAATCCCACGAATGCAGGGGATGGCTACTCGATGGCATATCACGCCGGAGCAGAGCTAACAAATATCGAATGCTTTCAGATCAATCCATTGATCAAAGATTATAATGGACCCGCGTGTGCTTATGTTGCTGGTCCCTTTGGTGCTTACACTGCCAATGCTGAAGGTCATCGCTTCATCCGGTGTGATTATTGGAGCGGTCAGATGATGCTGGAGGTTTGGAAGGAACTGAACTCTGGTAAAGGACCGATCCAACTTAAAATGACCCACCTAGATGAGGATACGATCGCTGAGATTGAATCCATTCTTTGGTCAAACGAGCGCCCTAGTCGTGGGCGGTTTCATGAAGGGCGCGGAGAAAATTACCGCACTCATGGCGTAGAGATGCATATTTCTGAAATTGGTTTGTGCAGTGGTCACAGTGCATCTGGCGTTTGGGTGAATGACTCGGCAGAAACGACTGTACCAGGATTGTATGCAGCAGGCGATATGGCAAGTGTTCCCCATAATTACATGATTGGGGCATTTGTTTCTGGACGATTAGCGGGCATTCATGCTGTAGACTACCTCCAAGATTTAGCGCATGAGGAGCCTGACTTAGACTTTTTGGAAGCAGAGAAAACGCGGATATATGCTCCGCTCACTCGCCCGAATGGAATCCCACATACGCAAGTGGAGTATAAATTGCGGAGATTTGTCAACGATTATCTACAGCCGCCTAAAGTCGGTCACAAAATGGAAATTGGGTTGAACTACTTTACCCGCTACAGCGAAACCTTGGACATGATGGGTGCCCGCGATCCCCACGAACTCATGCGGTGTATGGAGGTTCACTTCATTCGGGATTGTGCGGAAATGGCAGCACGGTCATCGCTGTATCGCAAGGAAAGTCGGTGGGGACTATACCACTACCGATTAGACTACCCGGAGAAAAACAATGAAGAATGGTTCTGCCACGTTAACTTGAAAAAGCAGGAGTCGGGAGAAATGTTTCTCTTTAAGCGTCAGATTGAGCCATATGTGGTGGAAGTGGATCTAGAGAGAGAGGTATATGATGTTGCGGTTCGGTAGGGCATCGATTCAGTAATCAAAAACCTAACCCCCCAGCCCCCTTCCCTACAAGGTTCGGGGGAGTTAAATTCCCCTCCCCTCGTAGGGGAGGGGTAAGGGGAGAGGTCTTTCTAGGATTACTGAATTGGTGTTCTAGGGATTAGGGGTAGTTTACTCTCAAGGCTTTAACTAAATTCAAGGTCAGAAGGATACCAAATTTTATGGCTTTAGCAACCCAAAGAGTTGATGTTCCTGTGATTGTCGATGAGTCGAAGTGTCTAGAAAAATGTAGAGTTTGCATTGAGGTTTGTCCGTTAGATGTGCTGGCGAAGAATCCTGAAACAGGTAAGGCGTATATGAAGTACGACGAGTGCTGGTTCTGCTTACCCTGTGAGAAAGAATGCCCGACAAACGCAATTACGGTGCAAATTCCATTTCTGTTACGGTAATCTACCAGAGAGGAGAAAACATGGTTGCCGATCCGGATTCCGATCTGAACGAATGGTTAGATATGCTGCGATCGTCTTCTTTAAGCGATCGCTTAGTTGCGGTGAAAACTCTGCAACATTTGGGTGAGGAGGCAGCGGTACAGCCATTGATTACAGCACTACAAGATGAGAGCTTTGCAGTACAAAAGTTGGCGGTGACGGCGCTTTGGGAGTTGGCAAACGAAAATGCTGTTCCAGCTTTATTAACATGCTTAGAATCACCTGATGCTGAGATTCGTCAAGAAGCATTGTCAGCTTTGGGGGAGTTAGTTACACCTGACCATCTCCTGCTGCTTTTGGACTTCCAGAAAGACAATCCAAACGTACAGATAAGTGTGCTGACTCTGTTAAGGAAAATTCATGATGCTCAATCTCTACCTTATGTGTTAGGATGTTTTAATGCGGAACAAGCAGCTTTACGAGAAGCCGCCGTTACTACGCTTCGTTATCTCAACCAAGTAGAGCGGTGTCAGCCAGCCTTGGCGTTGATGGCAGATTCAGACGCAACAGTGCGTCGTGCTGCCGCTCTCACCTTAGGACATCTGGCAGACGAACAGGTGGTTAGTTTACTATGTCAAGCGCTGACATCGGATACTGATTGGCAGGTACGCCGAAATGCAGCCAAATCCCTTGCACTCCATGCATCGACTGAAGTATTGCCAGTCCTTGGGACTGCCCTAGAGGATGAACATTGGCAAGTCCGCAAATTTTCTTTTCAGGTATTACAGAAAACACCGGATACTCGGTTTTTACCTGCATGCGTGAAAGCGTTGACTGATGAATCATCGGATGTGCGTCGAGATGCTGCGATCGCGCTTGGTATTATTAAGAACCCCGCTGCGCTCAACGCCCTCCAGCAAGCGCTAGACGACCCAGATCGAGACGTTTGTATTCACGCACAACGAGCAATTCAAGCTATTCAGGCGCAGCAGGGATCAGCCCATGCCTAACGATGATTCTCCTAGTGAGCAAGTTCCTGACTTGCAGGTGGGCGATCGACAACTTGCGGTCATTGACTGTCTCAAGCAAATCACTGAACCGATTCTTAAAAACAATATTGTCAGTTTGGGGATGGTTCGTAATCTACGAGTTGTAGATAACTATATTTACCTGCGTCTTTACGTTGGACGGCATCAACACCAGTTAGAAGAGCAAATTCAGTCGGCTTTGTCAACTTTATCCTGGTGTAAAAAGGCATATATTCATATTTGTACCATTCCTGGAGTCAGAACGACTCTCGCAATTTCTAGCGGCAAGGGTGGCGTTGGCAAATCAACTGTCTCTGTCAATCTGGCAGTTGCCCTAAGTTTACAGGGAGCAAAGGTGGGGCTACTAGATGCTGATGTCTATGGTCCGAATGTGCCTCAGATGATGGGGTTGGGACAAACAGATGTGAACATGCTGGACACCCCAAACGGTCAACGTTTTTTACCTTTAGAAGCCCACGGTATCAAGGTCATGTCAGTTGGGTTACTGGCAGAACCCGATCATCCCTTGGCTTGGCGTGGTCCTGTCTTGCATAAAATTGTGACTCAGTTCATTCACGAAGTTGCGTGGGGCGATCTCGACTACCTACTGATTGATCTGCCACCAGGTACAGGCGATGCCCAAATCACCATCGTGCAGGAAAGTCCTATCTGTGGGGTGATTTTAGTTGCAACTCCACAACAGGTAGCAATCTCGGATGTCCGTCGTAGCATTCATATGTTTCGTCAGGTGGGGGTTCCAGTTTTAGGAATTATTGAAAATATGAGCTACCTGATCTGCGAACACTGTGGAGAACCGACTCCCATTTTTGGTAGTGGTGGTGGTCAACAGCTAGCAACAGAACTCCATGTCCCGTTGCTTGGACAGGTGCCGATCAATCCACGCATCTGTGCAGGAGGCGACACAGGACAACCGCTGACTTTAACAGATCCCACTTCTACAGTAGGTCAGGTATTTATGCAAATAGCAGCTTCTCTAGATGCAACCTTTAGGTCTACTAGTACTGCTTCGCGGAATTAAAAATTAAAAATTAAAAATTAAAAAGCTAGAAATACAAAGGTTTTGGCTGTTTGAGATGGTAGCGTTATTTCCGCCGTCATGTACTAGTCTATCAATTTTGAGTTGAGGTTAAGTCAGAAGGTGGCTTCAGAACATAACAGCATTTCACCTTCAACAGACAAACCTTTACCTACTAAGTTTCGTAAACAGCCGCTGCCAAACGCGCTGCTAAATCGATAATCTCCTGTTTCCGGGCAATTTGCTGAATCCAATCTTGAGGAATATTTTCCACACCGTAGTAAATTCCCGCTAACCCACCAGTAACAGCGGCGGTGGTATCTGTATCACCGCCCAAGTTTACAGCTTTGAGTACTGCTTCAGCATAGGATGAGCTATTTAACAAACACCAAAGCGATGCTTCTAACGTATCAACCACATAGCCGCTAGAACGAATCTCTTCTACTGGCAACTGGGCAATCTCTCCACTACAAACTCTAGCAAAATGTGGCATTTCTGAAGCATACTCAGATGATGAGTAAATATGATTTATCTTTCTTAACCCTTGCAAATAAGCCGCTTGCAAATCCTCAGCCCCTTCTAATAAAGAAACTGCAATACTGATATAAATGCCACAGGCAATTTGCGACCTTAAATGAGCGTGAGTAATACAAGAAACTTGATGTGTCCGCGAGATCAGTTCGAGGAAGTTTAAGCTTTTGTGACAATAAGCCATTGGCAAAATTCTCATTAAAGAACCATTGCCATTACTGTTTTCACTCTTTCCCCCTGCATTTAGGGGTGGAGATCCTTGTCGCCAATTCACAATTGCCAGAAACGTAGTATTGCCAATATCAAATACATCACCGTGGGCTGTCCAGTAAGCTTCGTTGTACCAGCGCCAAAATGAATTAGCTATGGCATCCAATGAAAACCCACTACAAAGACATTCTGCTAGGCAAAACGTCAGTGAACTGTCATCAGACCAAGTACCAGGAGGTACATCCCAAGTTCCGTAACCCTGCATTGATGTCACTGGGGATTTAACGCGTTCAATACGGCTTGTGAACTCTACTGGCACACCCAAAGCATCACCCACACACACACCTATTAAACCAGACGATGTTTTTGCAGTGGTTGACATAATTAAATATACTACGACTTACGCACTATACAAATTGAGCATCATGTGTATAAGGGAATTCGGTCGTTTCATCTCGTAGAATTGACCACGTGGTCAGGGCGGGGGTACCCCGCCCCTACGGTTATATTATGGTTTACGCTTATGAAAGAAAATGCTCCGCCGCCCTACCGAAACCACACCAGACTTGAGTATTTCTGTCAATGTGTAAGTCCTACTGATTAGCCCTTTCAAGGTGAAGCATAAAAATGAAGTTTTTCTTCTCTTCGAGACGCTGCGCGAACGTGTTCTTCTCCCAAGGGGAGACGCTGACGCTCCTTCGTCGCTACCGCTTCGCTAACGCGAACGCGTCTTCGTGGTTCAAAAATATTTTTAAACCGCGAAGGCACGAAGACCGCGAAGGTCAAATGTCAAAAATAGGGCATGATTTTCCAGGTTTTTGGTTCACCTTGAAAGGGCTGGTCCTACTGATAAGGACTCATACTCTGATCTTGCACTAACCCAAAGGATATTGCCTGCTAATAGTAATCTCTGCCACAAATCGTAAATAACTGATAACTGGGTTTGTTAAGTTGCATCACAGACAAACCCAGCTTTTGCCATGTTAAAATAAGAAAATTCCTCTAAATTCCGACCGGATATCCGGGGATGAATGTGCCGAAAAGGTGCTTATAACTTCCTGCTTCGGCTCTTACCGATGCCTTTTTAAGAAAACTGTATCACTCCAATGGTTAAATCCGCTCCGCCCCCGACAACAGACCGCAAACCTTCTAAAGTAGAAGCACTTAAGGAACGCAGTAATTTTTTGCGTGAACCTGTGGCTACCGAGATCCTTCAAGATACAACTCACTTTAGCGAAGATGCAGTACAAATTCTGAAGTTTCACGGCTCTTATCAGCAAGATAACCGCGACAATCGGGTT
The DNA here is from genome assembly GCA_964246695.1 of uncultured bacterium. Classification (GTDB taxonomy): domain Bacteria; phylum Cyanobacteriota; class Cyanobacteriia; order Cyanobacteriales; family Nostocaceae; genus Stigonema. The sequence goes on along the minus strand of CAXTSI010000036.1, from coordinate 9,637 downwards.
AAAGGACAGGAGAAAGATTATCAATTTATGCTGCGGACAAAGAACCCTGGTGGGTTTGTGCCGCCACAGCTTTATCTGACTTTAGATAAGCTGGCTGATGAATATGGTAACAACACGTTGCGGGCAACTACCCGTCAAGGGTTTCAGTTGCACGGGATTTTGAAGAAAAATCTCAAAGCATCACTTGCCGCTATCATCAAAAACTTGGGTACGACACTGGGGGCTTGCGGCGACCTGAACCGCAATGTCATGGCGCCACCGGCTCCCTTTAAAAATAAGCCAGAGTATGAGTATGCTTGGGAATACGCTAATAATATTGCCGAATTGCTAACGCCTCAAACCGGTGCTTATTACGAGATTTGGCTAGATGGGGAAATGGCAATTAGTGCAGAAGTTGACCCAGATGTAAAGGCGGCGCGACAGCAGAATGGCACTGGGACAATCTTCCACGACAAGGAAGAACCCATTTATGGCACTTACTACATGCCCCGCAAGTTTAAAGTTAGCGTCACGGTTCCAGGGGATAATTCAATTGATGTGTATACCCAAGACCTCTCCTTGGTGGTCATTACTAATGACTTGGGAGAGTTGGAGGGATTTAACGTCTTTGCTGGTGGCGGTTTGGGGCGAACACACAATAAAGAAGAAACCTTTGCCCGGTTAGCAGATCCGATTTGCTATGTGGAAAAGGATGACGTTTACGATTTAGTGAAAGCGATTGTTGCTACTCAAAGAGATTACGGCGATCGCACTGACCGTCGTCACGCCCGGTTAAAATATTTAATTAACGACTGGGGCGTTGAAAAGTTCCGTTCAATGGTTGAAAAATACTTTGGCAAATCAGTTGCTCCCTTTCAACCATTGCCAGAGTTTAAATATCAAGACTTCCTGGGTTGGAATGAACAAGGCGACGGCAAACTTTTCTTAGGTATTTCCGTTGACAATGGTCGAATTAAGGATGAAGGTAACTTCCAACTGAAAACCGCTTTGCGGGAAATTGTTGAGGAGTTTAACTTACCCATCCACCTTACACCTCACCAAAACGTTATCCTTTGCGACATTGCGCCTGGTAACAAGCAAGCCATTCAAAAGACTCTCAACCGTTACGGCGTCGTCTTGGACCTAGATAAAATCGACCCGATAGTACGGTACTCGATGGCTTGCCCAGCTTTTCCTACCTGCGGTTTGGCAATTACCGAATCAGAAAGGGCAATACCAGGAGTTTTAGAGCGGATTCGCGCACTTTTGAACAAATTAGGTTTACAAGACGAGCATTTTGTGGTAAGGATGACTGGTTGCCCCAACGGCTGCGCTCGTCCTTACATGGCGGAACTCGGCTTTGTAGGTAGCGCACCGGAGGCTTACCAAGTTTGGCTAGGGGGTTCGCGAGATCAAACGCGGTTGGCTTTACCTTATATGGAAAGGCTGAATCTTAATGATTTGGAAACCCAGCTAGAACCAATTTTTGTCTACTTCCAGCAGTCACGCCAACTAGAAGAAGGTTTCGGTGATTTTTGCGATCGCCTCGGTTTTGATGCCATCCGAGAATTTGCTGCTCAGTACGAGTCTCAAACTGTTGCTCCGCCAGAAATCACAGACGATGGTGATGGTTTGGTAGAGACAATGGCTGACTCTACTACTGCACCAATTACAGAAGAGAGCGATCGTCAGGAGGTAGCAATAGGTAATACGACTATTGCTGCTAGCAAAGGGCGGCATCGTGTTAGCCTCCAAGATGAGGTTTACAATCAACTCAAGGAAGCTGCTGTAAGCCAAGGCAAGTCGATGACTCAATTGGTAAATGAGGCACTCCAAGATTACTTGAAAAATCAGTAGTAGGAACCTCACCCCCCAACCCCCTCTCCGAAGCGGAGAGGGGGCATTATTTTCTCCTTCTCGTTCCCTGACTCTGTCAGGGAATGCCTACCGTGAGGGCAAGAAACTGTTTGACAATTATTGCCCATCTATGGACAAATCTACTCTTTCTGGGTAGATTGCGACTCTTCAATAATCCGATCAATAGCATCCCTGACTTTTGAGCGCCAGTTAGGGACGTTCATTAATTTTTCTTTGACTCCAGGCTTTACAAGTATAGCTAACGGTTTCCTATCAAAAGGTTCATCACTTGTAAAGCCTAATTTGTTCTTTTTTTGAAAAGGCACTTGACATCTCCACCAATGTTGATTTATATACATATGTATCACAATAAGCGGATGCGATCAAAATGTCGCAAATTTACCAGTCTTACGTCACTCAAATTTCTAACGGCTTTGTCAAAGAGCAGAGCGCAATCGATATGTTGGAGAAATTCTCACCTATTGCCGCAGAGATGTCAAAGATGGCGTTGATTGGACTAGAAAGCGGCATGAAGAAAGAGAAGCTTAACACTCAGATGCAACAAACCTTTGGTGTAAATAAGCGTCACGCCAATAGTGTCATAAACTTCGTTGCCGGAGAATTAAAATCTGCTGAAGAATGTCATAAAAGACATATTGAGACGTTAGACGCAAAAATTAAGTCTGTCAACGAAACAATCAGTTATTTGAATAAAAGGCTAAAGAATCATCGCGAATACATCAAGGCAGTCGAAAAGCGAAACTTAGCCATCAAGTATCCTCAGAAAACCAAGGATGGGAAACCTAAGAAGGTTGCCGAGTTAAAGAAGAAGCTAGAGTTTGATAATGCTTGTCCAATAAATGGTAAGCAACATGGCAAGACTTATTTACAGTTAGCCAAACAACAATTACACCAAAAAAAGCGCCAACTAATTTACCTGATTGGGGGAATCGCGCTCAAATCGCAATTCATCGCTTGCCTACCTCACTTACTTCTGTGCTTTATTTTACTTGACCTCCTCCGAATACGTCCTTTCACACTTAAGTAGGTCGGCACAAATAAATCATTATTGGTTCGTAGTTGCGCTCATAGCGCGAGTCGTGCGCAACTACAAGCCTTTTTCCTATCTTTTACAAAAATTTACATAGTTTGTATTATTCTCGCCCACCTACTTAGTCACGGAATTGACATTCCCATGGACAGGTGCAAGATATGAATCAAATCACTACCTAGCAGCTTCATAGGAACTTTAGGCAATAAATGTGGACTTCCACGAAGATCCAACAAGTACTTTCATGCCATGTTGAATAAGAGCAATAAAAACTCACTCCCCGGACAAAAACGTCTGTTTAAAAACCGCATGTGCGTTACAAAACTTTACAAGTCCGCGAACAATATAAAGCTCACTTTCTGACTCGTACCGCAGTAAATGAACTGAAATCAAAGCACATAAAATTAGATTTCGAGTCTCAGATTCTGCCGTTATTATTAAGTGATATGGAGTTTGTCTATAGCAAAACTTATATCAAAAAACATCATGGTTACATTGCTGCTCATAGATTTGCTAATGCGTATTTAAGCGCCAAAGAAACAGATCGTAAATATTTGATTTTTGATTATATTCCACCGCAGCATCACTTTGATTGGAAAACCTTGATCAACCCCATACCCTCAAGCGCTTTGTCATCAAAAGAGAAATTTGATAAATGGCTCGATAATTATTTGCATGAAGATCTAAGTAATGCTAATGAAGGTAATCTCTCCAACCCTTTAAAATCCGCCTGCGATCTCTTGAGAGACTTAAGAGACAATATCAGATATGCCATTGATTTTTCAGGACTAACAGAAAGCAGTCATCGGTGGCTTTTTTCTGCATTTATTCCTGTAATGAATCGTTTAGCAGTAGGTCCTCCAAAAATCAGAATTGAGGAGATGCTGTCCTTAAAAAAAGCCGGAATACTAAAAATGGATTTGGGACCAAACCCTCAGTGGAGATTCGATCAAACCAGGAATGTATTTGTGATTAATGGTCAGTTTGAAACTATTGAGGCTGAAGCTTTGATTCGTTCTCGTATTGCCATGCCCATCCCTCAACAAAGCTCAAATATATTGTTGCAACAACTCATAGCTGACGGTTCTGCCCGCCCATTTTTTAATAATCAATTCCATCCCAATGGTTTGGATGTTTCACAAGATTTTAACTTAATTAGCAGAGAAGATTATGTTTACAAAAACTTTTGGGCATTAGGAACACCCATAGAGGGACCGAAGTTTTATACATTTATTTTGCCACGACCTTTTGTTAACTCGACTACATTACTTGATGCGGATCGAGTTGTGCAATCCTTGGTGAATCAAATCAACGAAAAATATGCTCGTATTCAGACCAAGGGAATGGAGAAGGTTTACGATCCAAAATAAACCTAGTTTCTGGTTTGCAGGGTTAGCCGCTACATTTACGGGCAATGGTATTGGGCGTTTTGCCTATATCACCGCTACAGCTTTAGTCATGGCAATTTTATGCATAATGGTCACTCATCCCGAACATTCCACACAATTGATGAAGAATATATGAAGCTTTATTTAAACGATACTTCCCCATTTGCACGCTTTATTTTAATTTGTGCGTTGGAATACGACATAAAAGAAATGGAATTGCTCTGGGTTGATCCGTGGGAAATGCCTGCAAGTTTGCTGGCTGTGAATCCATTTTCAACCGTCCCGGTTTTGCAGTTAGACAATGGAGATACATTATATGAAAGCAGTGTCATTGCTGCCTATTTGATATCCGATCCAATATTCTCCACCTTCCAAGCATGTCAGCGTTTTGCTTTGGGTAAAATGCTAATTGAAACCGCATTTCGGCACGTTAGTTTGGCACGTTACTCCCCACAAAACATTACCCCACATCCTTTTATTGCGAGAACAGAGCAAGCTTTAAAACAAGCATTGCAGGTGCTTTCAGAGTATGATTTACCCAGTTTTTCTACCAACGTTGTGCCTGATTTAGCCAGCTTGCAATTAGCAGTGGCTTTAGATTACCTCGCTTTTCGTTGCCCCAATTTAGTACAATCTTATTTGAATGCAAACGTGAAAGAACGACTAAGCACTTTTCAATTACGCCAGAGTTTTGCTTTAACCACACCAGAAATTCTGAGCATCAAATAGCCGGAAATTTACCGGTTACCACTCCGCAGCGCAAGTCTCTTTGGATGGCAACGGCATCACCCTGCCAGGTTAACTTTCCAGCCAAGTCAGAAAAATCGTATTTTTTGGGTTCAGGCTGAGGCTGAAAATTCGGGTTGATGACCAAGGCAATTTCAACATTCCCGGCTGGTAGTTCAGTCAGTACATCTAGACGCAAATGCCCGTCCGAGTCGATTTTGCCAGTAAGTGTTATGACTTTCATTTTATCCCTCTCAATACCTCTAAATAGAGTAATTTTAGCGTTAAATAATTCCTGTCTTGAACAAGACTTAAAATCTCATGACTCAACGGCAAAGAATAGCGATCGCCTCCGACCAGTTCCAACAAGAGCAAATTTTGCTCACCCAAGATCAACAACATTACCTAGGGCGAGTGTTAAGGTTGCGCGAAGGCGATCGCTTTATTGCAATGGATGGCAAAGGTAAATGGTGGCTGGCGCAGATAGCAGGAACTCAAGCACAGGTTTTAGAACCCCTAGAGGTGCAAACTGAGTTACCCGTATCTATTACGCTGATGGTAGCGTTGCCAAAAGGTAACGGATTTGATGAAGTCGTGCGTTGTTGTACTGAGTTGGGAGTAGCTGTTATTGCTCCGGTAGTGAGCGATCGCACCTTACTTAACCCTAGTCCTCAAAAACTCGAACGTTGGCGGCGGATCGCCCAAGAAGCTGCAGAACAATCAGAGCGATCGTTTGTGCCAACAATTTTAGAACCAGTTTCCTTTCGCAGTGTGTCATCATTTGCAAACAATCAGCAATATATCTGTGTTGCTCGCGGCGACTTTCCCCATTTACAAAATTGTTTGCAGGACAAAGAATTTTTGACAAATGACACAGAACAAAGGACGATTGTAATTGCTACTGGACCTGAGGGAGGATGGACGCCGATGGAGGTAGAGTTCGCTCTAAACGCTGGATTTCAACCAGTTTCTCTTGGTCGCCGCATCCTCAGAGCAGTAACAGCCCCCATTGTTGCCTTATCAATTGTCGCAGCTCAATTAGAATCAACAAGTAGGGTGCGTTAGTGAGAGTACGGCACCTAAACCTATAAAGGATCTCCCGGCAGCGGTGAAGTTTTACCGTAAAGGTTTGGGACTTCCTGTGGAGGTTTCTACTCCCATCTGAGGAGAAGTGGATGCTGGTTCAACCCTCACCTTTACACTGAAAGATCCCACATTATCTGCAAACCAAATCAGTGGGATCGAGTCGGGATCTATTTTATGTTTATCATCTTTCCGCTGTTTTGCTTGAGTGAATAGCGCCTTATAATATTGTTCGCATTCTGGATATTTAGGAGGTGAGTATGGCGATATGACAGCTTCGTTAATGATAAATGCCAGCTTTCCTGGTGTGTGGAATTGAAGAATATTATCACTTATAACATCACTTACATTTTTTAGCTCTAAGGCTCGGGTTTGAGTTGCTTCATTCATGACAGCAACCGGATCACGTCGTGCAGAAATTATAAATTCCTTTGGAAAGACTGTAACGAAAAGTTTCCCCCATGCCTCATTAGGAAAGATTCTGCATCTGTCAAGCATATCGCTACTGGCTGCTTTAGATTCTTCTCCCTCTGGACCTATCCATTGACGGTAGAAAGTTTTCAAGCTATCAAGCACAACAGGACGAGGGTAGTCATGCCGAAGTTGTTCCACCGACAACCCTGGCACTTTTTTCAAGTCATCATCCTTCATATTTTCAAGCATCAGAGGTTTTGCAAACTCTGCAAGATGAATGATTTGTCTTATTGCAAGGTGAATGCGTCCGCTGACCTCAATATGCACAGTATCATTTTGTTTTAGCTCAATGCCGGAATCTTGCCAGCCTGCCGTTGAATCAACAATCACGACACTAGGAACAGGAACTACAACGTTAGGCTTCACCTTTGCGCCGCTTTCTACAACTTCATGCTTCACCTTTTCCCCAATTTCAACAATAACCTTATGCTCAATAGACTTCATTCCGAAAGGCAGGACAATGAGGCTGAATATTAGTGTTCCAATAGATATAAATAAGGAGAGGAAGGAGAGGCAATAAAAAAATTTCATCTTCCTCCACTGCCGGGAAGTGTATTTTTCGCGCAAAGGGTCAAGTTGAGGGTTACACATACTACAGGTTTGTCATCCCCTTTAAAATGCGAAGGATTTAGATTTAACAGTTTTTTGACTTGAGGTAAAGCTGCTACAGCCCTCCACTGGGCTTGAGTCACAGGGTATTTAGCCATGAACAACCGTGGAACAGTTACTTCGTGCCGGGGGCGTTCGTCATCTCCACTACCTTGCTCGTTTTTTGGTGCGCCCATGATAAATTTGCCACCAGGGATATCGACCATTTCTAGGGTAATACCATTTCCTAAATCTTCAATGAAGTATTGTTCTTGATGTTTTTTAGTGTTGATTTTCCTACCTTGATCATTCACCGTCACCACATCAAACTCAAACCTTTCTAAAAGCTGTTTATCGCTTATGAGAGATTTAGTATTAATTTTATTAGCTATTTTTTGCAATTTAATATTGCCGGTATTTTCTTGCAATGCCTCATTAATTAATTCTAATAAGCGACTTTTACTATGAAAATACTTTACTACTTTAAAGGCAATCTCAGTATAGTCATTACCAAGAGCAATATCATCCAGATTTACTGTGAATTGATATAACAGCATCCTTTCCAATTTAGCTTTTTCAGGGAAAGCATCCCGTAGTGCTTCTTCTATCTCCCTAAGAGGATAACCAGAGGTTTCACTAGAATTCATTAATAGCTACTCCATCCCTACCAACAATAAAATTTCACTGCTATAGGATTCCTATTTGATTTTTGAAATACACGTAGGGTGGGCAATGCCCACCATATTCTGGTTTTGGTGGGCATTGCCCACCCTACACTACGTATATATTTTTCACAAATGATTTAGGATTCCTATACTGATATCTTGCACCATTCTCAACAAGGTAAGAGAAACCGGGTTTATAAACGATAAATTAAGGGTTTCAGCTTTAAATATTTGCAATAAACCCGGTTTCTGGCAGTGGTGCAAGATGTAAGTATATTAACTCTATTCGAGTATCTACACCTTTGTGTTGCTTGCTTCCGGAGATTCAAATTTCCTATTCCTGATATAACATCTTCACCAAAGTGCGCTATCAACGCCGGATTTCAACTAGTTTCCCTGCGCCGTAGCATCCTGAGAGCAGTGACAGCCTCTATTGTCTGCCTTGTCTCTTGTGGCAGCTGAGTTAGAATCAGTGGATATTAAGTGAGGAGTTATAAGTTTTCTTAATTCCTAACTCCTAACTCCTAACTCCTAACTCCTGACTTGTAAACATGCTTGAGCAAATTGCCACTGCTTTTGAGCGCAAAGACTATCAAACTGCTACCAAATTACTCAAACATCTGCTAAAAGAATCGCCGGAAAATCCTTGGGTGCAATTTTATCTAGGACGGCTGCATGAAGTATCTGGAATTCCCCAAGAAGCAGAAAAAGTTTATCGGCAACTACTGTGCAGTACAACTAATGCCAAAATATTAAGTCAAGCACGTCAGGGTTTGCAACGGCTGCAAGAGATTGAGCAAGAAAAACGAAAACAAGCCATTGCTCAAGCGACAATGGCTGATGCTAGTAATGCCATAGGCGTATTAGTCTTAGAACCTATCAGCAATGAACTGAAAACTCAAGCAGCCCAAAAATTCGCCCAGATTATGCAGGTAGATATTTATAGCGCAAGGTTGGTACTACCAAGTCGTGGCTGGCGCTTGTACCGCAGTGGGGCAGTTGGGGAACTAAAATTTTATGGTGAACAGCTACGGAACGCTGGCATTCCCTGCTTTTGGGTAGCATTAGCTGAAATTCAGAAAATTCAAGTTTTTCAAGCCAACTATTTTCTAGAATCTACACCAAAAGCCACTGTAGTTTGCCGTAATCAAGAAAATCAACTTGGTTCCCTGAGTTTTGATTGGTCAGAAGTGAAAGGGCGCGTACTAGGATTGTTGCCGATTTTTGAAGAAGTTATAGACCGGGATGTACGGGGTAAATTGGAACGTAAAACCCAAACTCAAGACTACTTCCAATTTTATGATTTACACCTACCTAATAGAGGTTGTATTCTCAGATTTTATGACAATGGCTACGAATTTCAGCAAGGGTTAGAAATCGCTAACCACGCCAGCCAAAATACTATCAGCATCAATTGGAACAGCTTACTCAATTGGGTTGACAAACAATTGCCCCACACCAAGGTTATGTCAGACTTTACAATTTTTGCACAGACAGTGCTGGATCAAACAGAAATGCTGGAGAAAATCCAGTCTCACATTCACATATTGCGTCGCAAACAGACTAATTGGGATCCAGCGTTTCATTTATATAGTGGGCTGGTTTTTCGGAAAAATGTCAGATGAAAAGAGCGCTATTAATTGCACTGGTTTGTTCGTAGTTGCACAGTAAGCTCCCTCTTAGAGGCTACCGTGTACACACAAGTGTTAGGAAGGGGGATGGGGGGTTAGGTTTTTGATTACTGAATTGATGCCCTAGGCGTGAGAATTAAAACCCACATTCCGCACCCTCAACTGTCACACCTCAAAAAATAGTACATAGGATCT
>CAXTSI010000035.1:0-31313 GCA_964246695.1 uncultured bacterium | reverse complement strand
TCTATTGCTCAACTTATGCCAAAAGAGTTGCTCAACTTATCCTTACAGTGACAACAATGACTTGGGGACTTTGCAGCGGTATTTGGAAGTAACACCAGAGCAGCGGAAGAAGGCTGTAGAAGTGATTGGGTTTTGAGGGCGATTGGCGATCGCCTGTGCCAAAGGCAATCACTGCTTTTGATTTTATTGTAGACCGGAAAAACATTCATTTTTCCCAATACCTAGAGTGTAATGCCCGTAAGCCTTTCGCGCTTAGCGTACATTCCTGTTCCATTGCTACTCGCACACGTACATGGAGAACTTCCAAAAGTTTTTGGATAATGGTAGTCAGCCAGAAGGTTAATCGCCAAAGTAGGAGTAGTATCAACCAAGCCATTTATCTTGACCATAATTAATCCATTGTTGAACTAGAGAAATAGCTGAAATTAAAATAAACCATAGCAGAGTCTTATATTTTGTTTGACCAGGAATACAGCGATGTACATATCCAACCGCCAGGAAAAAGAAAGGTAATGCAAATATAAACCTCGCTAAACTAAACAGACGGTCTTGCGTAAAAAATACGATAATGGAGTGAATAGCAGCAAAGTAGACGCAAAACCAAAAAATATAGTTCCTAGACAAACCGTAAGTATAATCAGACGTTATCAGCTGACTTGATTTGGGAAATTTAAGAGAATTGAAAAAATATAAAATAATTAGCAAAGGTGGATAAATAAATAATATATTCCATAAAAGAGATTTAGGGGTATATATATAGGGTTGACGCTGAATAACTTTGAAGTAAACAAAAGTAAGTGATAAAAACAAAATAATTAAAGGTAGATAAAGTCCTAAAAGGTCAAATAATAATGATTTAGGAAGAAATAACAGTTCTAAATGCAACCCCAACTTTTTACCCCAAAATTTTTGGTCTTGGAAAGGAGCAAAAAAATTACCTCTGGTTCCTAAACAGAAACTCCCATATATAAAATATCCTAATAATGATGATACCCAAATACTAAGAGTTACCTTAACCTCATATATATAGTTTTTAAAGGTAGCTAATAACTCACTACCAGAAAAATTTTTTCCTTTCAAAATTTCAAAAGTAAAGATTGTACAAATGGTTGCTGTACTGGAAAATAATATTTGGAGCAATACTGGTCGAGTTAAAGCCATCAAAAACGTGACAGTGAAAATAAAAAAAAGTTTCAGATACTCCTGAAGTTTTAATTGAGGCAAACAAATCCAGATAAACAGAGTACTAAGTGTAGCAAATAAACTTTCTGTGTAACCGATAACTCGGAAAATTGCCATCGGATTAACAGTGTAAGCACTTACTAACAAGAAAGCTAAATCTAAGCGTTCTAATCCTGTTTGAAAAACCCAAAAGACTAAAAAAGTTGAAAAAAAGAAGAGAGCAGTTGCAACGATTAATAAGTAGTGTGCGGCTTGTTCTAGAGTTTGAGGATGGAACAAGGTGCGGATGATGAAAGGCCAGAGAGGGTAAAAGGCGTCACAACTGGGATTTAGAGCCTTTTGGGCGTAAAATTTTACATCCCAGTAGTAACTACGAGATTTCTGTAGAGGAATGTCGGGAAATAATTGTGATGAGGAAAAGAACTTATGGAAAGCATCAGGATATATCAGCATGCCCACGGCAGCGCATAAGATAAATGCGCCGCAGATAATTAAAGGTAAAATAGCTATAATAATAATTTTTTTGTTAGTCATTTCTTTGTTTATTAATGCAAAAGTATCATACGACTAAAGTCGCGGCTACACAAACGAAGCCTGCCTTCGCAGGCTCTATGGAGTCCGCGCAGGCGGACTTTGTTTGTGTAGCCACAGACTTCTAGTCTGTAGATATCTTTTTGACAAACAAATACACATCATCACGCTGATAACTTAACTTAAATGCTTGCTGATTTTTGAGTTGATTTACCAAGCCAGCAGCAAACTCTTGACTACTTGCCAAACCGGGGTGACGAGTATCGAGCAATACATAATCAAAGGCATTGAAATTAGCTGGCGGGGAATTAGCATCCGTCGATTGAATGAATCGTCGATGGCTTAAATGTGGGGAAATTTGCGTTGTAGTGTAAACACTGCCTTGAGTTTGAACTAGGGCGATCGCTTCTCTTGTGGCGGTCCATGTATCTAGAGATGACAGATATTTCGACCAAAGAAAGCCAAACTTTGCCAGGGCAAAAAACGCCACTAACGACCATAAGATGATTGCGCGTTGGTTTTTCAGCCATCCCCGATTTTCTGCAAGGCTTTTAATCACCACCAAAAATAAAAATGGTATAGTTGGTAGAGAATACTGGTGGATTAAATCTTTTTGCATTGGGTAGTCAGCTAGAAGATTAATCGCCAAAGTAGGAATAGCACCGATTAAAGGCGTTATCCCTGTTAGTGAAAATCCCCAGATCACAGGTGCTAGCAGTAAAACTAAATAGAACAGGTTATCAGCTGAAAAAACATTGGCTAAGACAAGTCCTGGGTGGAACAGTAAATTTTTAGTTATTTCTGGAAACGAGTGTCCGAGATAGCTATACCGATAAATATGACGATCCACTGACGCTGTAGCACCACCAAAATAAGGGATGATCCCTTTGGTCGCGATCGCAAACCAAGCGATCCCGGAAATTATGGCGATCGCACCAGATAAACGTCGCTTCTCAAACACCAGCAGCCCAACTCCCATGGCGGTAACTGTTAAAGATAATACCGCCTTACATCCGAACACTAGCAGGATGCTCGCACAAAACCATAAAGTTTTTCTCTCTCTCGCCGCCAACACCGCCGCCAACAATGCTGGTACAGCGATTACCTCTGGGTGAAAATCAAATAGATTGATATTAAACACCAGTGGATACAGCAAGTACGCGAACGTACAAGCTATAGCAAGACTATCTTTCAATCCCGCTTGCTGCGCTAGACGCCAAATCGGCATAGCACCATACGCCAAAGCTGCTGCTTGTACGGCAAATAACCAATAAACACTGGGGTAAATTTTGTACAGTACAGCCAACGGGTAAAAAATCCAAGCCGCATGGTCGCCCAGAATGTGAAAACCCATGAAAGAAGAAATCGGCGTCTGTCCCTGACTGATTAAATAAACCGCTTGGTCAAAAATTCCTAAGTCCCAGGCGGTTGATTGAAAAAGAAGATGTCGTAAGCTGCTGGACGCAAATAAAATTAAGGCACTTACGCCAATCATCCAACTAACATTTTTTTTCATCCACACACCGATTTGAATTGTTAATTGTTGATTGCTAATTGCTAATTGCTAATTGCTAATTGCTAATTGTGAGTCCAGTCCTGTTCGCGTAAGCGTTGCGTTAGCGACGAAGGAGCGTCAGCGTCTCCCCTTGGGAGAAGGCGGGTTTCCCGCCGTAGGGAACTGGCGTTAGCGAAGCGTTAGCGAGGAACGAGCGTCACCCGAAGGGCTAATTGTTCGTTGCCATTAGCCATTAGCCATTAGCCATTAGCGATTTGACGCTTTACGCCACCCAAAGTTTTTGGGCAAATCGCACACTTAAGCTAAAGAGTGGAAGGGCGAAGAAGATCATAACTGCGTATCCCCATCGCGGGTAACGAGCAAGCAAAAGTCCAAATGCAAACGACAGCGACACGATACCATAAGCGTAGCGTTCAACAGAAGCGGTAAGTCCAGTGTTGAAGATTAAGCCAAAGGAGCAAAAGCCATAGACAACTGCAACAAAGGGAATTTGAGTCCGTGAAAACCATAGCAAATAGACTCCACCAAAAATCAGTGCGATTTTAACTAATGGATCGCCTGAGAATAAATCGTCTGGTAACGGATCGCGTGTCAATAACCACAGCAATATCCATAAAAAACAAAATCCGTAGGGCATGAAAAAACCCAGTTGCAAACGAAAGCGCCATAATAAATAACCGCTACTGACAATAATGGCAAACAGCAGTGGATGCCAAGGGTCTATGATGTAGCCATCAACATTTGTTGTACCCACTACAATTTGCATGAGCATTTGCCACCAACCCTGCCAAGCAAATCCGTATGCAGAACGCCACGCTTTCTGTACATGGAGGAACGCGAAAGCGTCCCCAAATGTAATCAGGCAATATAAGCTGAACAGAAATAGACCGCCACCAGCGGCTAAACTAGTAATATACGCCCAGACGCCTCTACGCTCTTTCCAAGCAGCAAGCAAAAAAGCTGGTAGGAGCATAACTCCAGTCACTCGCGTCGCCGTAGCTAATGCTCCCCAAAAGGCTGCCCAGATATGCTGCTGTCTGTCGAAGGCACGTAAAGCTGCGGTGCTGCACAACAAAAACAGTCCTTCTGTGTAAATTACAGTTCCGTAGAGGGAATAAGGACACCACGCTAAAGTAGCTGTTGCCCACTTAGCTGCGCTTTTGCCATGACGCTCCTCTACCCAAAAGTACAGTACGATCAAGGCAGCCAAAAATGCTAAGTTGTTCACCAAGATGCCTGCAACTTCAAAAGGCAGGTTCAAGGTCATAACTGTTCGGATAACTAAGGGAAATAATGGAAAAAATGCCACCGAATGTTCTTTTCCATCATGGGCGTAATCATAACCAAAAGTTGCTATTTTTTGATACCAAATACTGTCCCATGCTGAGAATGCTTGCCAGCTAAATGTGGCAGCAATGCTATCGGGTGGAGCCGGAAGTAAAGGGGCAATTAATAATATAGCAACAGCGATCGCGAGTCGGCTGGATAGCCACATTGCTACTGGGAAAACAATATTTATGGGACGATCGTTGATGACAAGCTTTTTAAAAAAATCGATCATGAATCTAAAAATATCTTGAGGAATTCTGCCTAGAACTTATTGTCTAGTATAGGAATCCTAAATGATTCGTGAAAAATTTTAAGTAGGGTGGGCACTGCTCTAAAAATCCAGGTTCTGTAGGGCATAGCCAGATACATCCGAGTGCAATACTTGTCGGTCGTTTTTGAGGTGTCAGAAACCCGGTTTCTTTAAGAAACGGGGTTTCTAATTTTCGGTTAACCGAGCAGTATTGCATCCGAGTGGCGATCGCGCTGCGGGGGAAATGCAGAGCTAGGAGATGTGCGACGCAGCGAGATCTCTTTTGTTTCAACGTTGAGGGCAGCTAGCAGGAGTAGATCCCAAACCAGTGGTATTAGACATAGAGGAGATCAGCGTGACTTCCCCTTTGTTGTTGAACACCCAACCAGTAGCAGGTATAATTGCCACGGCTTTAGGTTTGGGTTTAGATGAGGGTTTGACGGTGACAGTCTCTCTCGTTTGCTGCCCAGTTGTGATAGCAGGAAGACGAGTATCAGACCACAGAACATCACTTGTGAGGGGTTCTTCAGGACTAGGAGGCAAGCCACCGCGTCCAGTGATGGTGAAGTTATTGCCTCCTTCGTCAGCAAAGGCGGCACAGCCAGAGGCAATTAGCCTTGAGGAGGCATCAGCTACACTTGTGGGCAGTTCCACTAATCCTCGACTGGGGTCAATATCGGGTGTGTTAATCACTACAGTACCATTTAAAGTAGGACTTGCTTGGGAAATTGCCGTGATGCTACTTGGAAGTTGTTGAAAGTCGAGTTGAGTTAGGTCGAAACCGAACATTTTCACCAAGTCTTCTCGGCTAAGCACTGTAAAACCCAAAATACCAGTAGCATTGATTTGGACGTTCCCACCAGAACCTGTGAAAGCGTTGGCGGTAATGTCACTCTTTTCTAAAGGGACAGCGACGAGAAGCGGAGTATTGATAGTGATGTTGCCACCATTGCCACCTGTTTGTTGAGTACCGGCACTCGTTGAGATTTGACTGTTACGACGCAGCAGTAATACGTCTTGCGTCTGCAGTTTAATATTGCCACCATCTACTGATCTGGCATCTGCTGCAATCGCACTTTGATTGTCAAGAAAAATAGAACCAGCCCGTAGGTCAATATCACCTGCTTTACCAAATTGTCTGGTATTGGTGTCAGTGGGAGTTGAGGAGACGTTGATAAAAGAGTGGTCTAACAACGTTAACCTGTTGTCAATTTGCAAATTGAGGTTTCCACCAATACCGCTATTCTTATTTTTACTGCTGATAGTGCTATTTCTCAGCGAGGCAGTCTTAACGTTAATGTTAATTTGTCCAGGTCTGCCAGAATTAGTGTTGTCGCTGGAAATACCTGTATTTTCCATGACTAAAGAGTTAGCTTTCAGGTTTAGTGTACCAGCTTCCCCTTGACCTTCAGTATTTAGCCCAATTCCCCCTCTGTTTTTAAAGACGACATTATCAGCAGTGAGTGTGATTGTTCCACCTTTGCCTGTGCCCCTGGCGATGCTGCCCAAACCGCTTGCCACATCAGGGATATCATTATCAAATAAGACTGAATTAGCGGTAATTTCTACTTGTCCTGCATTCCCACTAACGTTCTGCAGTGTACTTGTGGAGATGTTGCTGTTATTTCTCAGTTCCAGGGAGTTTGTTTTCAATTTAATAAGTCCCGCTTGCCCTCTGCCACCAGTTTCGCTCACAATGCCACCACCTCGAAATGACACGGAATCCGCCATAATGTCGATAGTTCCTGCGTTGCCTGTATTGTTAAGGGGTGTGGGAAGACCTGTTATCCGATCAATATTTTTTCGATCAACTCCGGTATCAGTACTAAATCCACCGCTATTGTCTACCAATAATGAGCCTGTCTTGAGGGTAATTGTGCCTGCATTACCTGCCCCCGATGTGTTGCTACTAATACCACCACCACTCCTAATAATATTTACAGAGTTGGCAGTTATATTAATTGGCCCTGCATTGCCATTGTTTGTACTAGTCTCAGTATTAAGTCCACCACCATTTTCCAGCAGCAGAGAGCCTGTCTGGATGGTAACACCTCCGGCATTGCCATCTCCAGATGTAGTGCTAAAGATACCACTTTTATTAACTTCTATAGACTGAGCAGTAACATTTACATCTCCAGCATTTCCTCTACCTGTAGCGGTACTGCCCACACCACCATTTTGCACCAAAAGATTATCAGTAGCTTTGATGGTGAGAGAACCAGCATTGCCATTACTAGAACTTGTACTATTGACAGCAGCGTCTTTCAGAGTGAACGAGTTAGCGGTGATGGTGATGGGATTTGCTGCTATGCCACTGCTGTTGTCGCTGTTAATTCCAGCACTGTTAATTAATAAAGCGCCTCCCGCCCCTATAGTCAAGGCTCCTCCCTGTGTTTGAATGGCACCACGGTCAATACTTAAATTTCCTTTACCAGAATTTCCGCTATTTGCTTGCAACACCACGTTGAGGCGACCGTTGCTTGAGTTGATGCCAAAGTTTCTTAAGGTAATGTCGTTTGCTGCAAGTAATGCAAAGGTAACTGGATTGGCGGTAGATTCGTTTATGCCCAACCCATCAATGACAATCTGGCTTGCTGTCGCTGTAAACTGCCCCCCTCTGGTCTCAATTCCACCACCGTTGATGTTGATATTACCGCGCCCAGAGCCATTGCTATCTGCTTGCAAAACCACGTTGAGAGGACCGTTGTTCGAGTTGATGCCAAATTGACTCAATGTAATATTATTGGCGGCTTGCAAAGTTAAAGTCACAGGGCTAACAGTTGTCTTGGTGATCCCAAAATTATTGCCTGTGATGTTACCGTCTTGATTACCTGTATTACCTGTCGCAATAGTGACATTAGTTCCGGCATTCAATTGATCTTGAATATCCTGAATATTCACCACCGCATTATCACCATTGGGTGTGAAGATATTCGGATTCCCACCGCTAATGCTGCCAGAAGTTGTACTGGAATACTCTAGGGTGACATTACGTGGATCGAGTAGCCAGGTTCCCCCTAGTCCGTTAGTAGCACTGGCATCGACGCGGATGCCTGCCACATCTAGAAAATTGCGTCCCGATGTTTCAATCAAGCCGCCGTTGCCTGCGTTTATTCCTCCCCGCGCACTCAAGCTGCCATAGGCACGGGTTGATTCGGTTCCCCAAACAGTGATTTGCCCACCATTGCCTCTAGTTAAGGCATCGGCTTTGATGGTAGCTTGCGGATCAATATATGTAGCGATCGCACTCTTAACTGTTCCTCCCACTAGCACCTTACCACCGCCACCATCTCCAGAAACATCAATGTGCGAACCCAACAACCCAACGCGATCGCCTAAGATTTGCACTTTTCCTCCGATTTGTCCTGGTTTTAGATTGGAGGCATCAATTTTCCCTTTAATGATGGCAGTACCGATATCGCTTTGATTGCTACCAATATCTGTTGGCTTTCCGGACCAACTTTGGAGTTCTCCGGCTAGTCCCAAACGCGCCATACCTTGACCGGAGAGTGCAGCAACCGTGACTTCTCCCCCAGGGGCGGATAGTTGCCCGTTGTTTGTCAAGTTGTTGCCGACCAAGGTCAAGTTTTGCTTTCTGTTGACGGCAAGATTGCCTGCATTGGTAATAGTGCCTGTTTGATTGGTGTTAAACTGCAATCCAATGGGGACGCTAATTGTCAGTAGTGGTTGAGACCCAGTAGCGGTAGTGCTGAATAAACTACCATCGGCAAACTTTAAGCTGTTTGCTGTTGTGGCGACGAAAGACCCACCAATATTCAGCGACGCGCCTCTCCCAAAAATTATCCCATTGGAATTGAGCAAAAATAAATTGGCTTTACCATTAGCACGAATTAACCCATCAATGGTTGAGATTGAGCCACCTGTTACCCGGCTAATGATGTTTTGAATATCTACAGTATTGTTAAAGTAAGCTGTACCCCCAGTGGGTACAGAAAACTCTTGAAAACTGTGGAACAAATTACGCCCAGCTTGGGTTCCTCCCTCAATAATGCTGGTCTTGCCAGAGGGAGTGACACGAGAATTATGAGGTAGAGTGCCGTCAGGGGTAATTTGAGCCAAGACACAATTTGCACTTGAAACCCATGCACTGCCAATTGCAATTCCGAAAAACCAGACCCAACACGTATTCCCTAAACTGGACATTGTATCCCCTATACCTCCTCGGTAGTTGCTGAACAAAAATAACGCTCTCATGAATTAAGTAAATTACATGAGCAAGGTATTTTCCCTTGCTTAATACAATACTGAACTCAATGGAAGCCTCCACAAGCGACTGCCATGTACCCTTCTCAGGTGTCGGATTTTGGCGAAGGTATTGTATTAGGAGCAGTGATGTGAAGAAGCTGGTTGTCGAAACAACCTCTGCCTAATTTTCTATTGCAAGCATGTGCGTTTTCTACAACACTGCCGTTTTTTTTACAAAAATTTATCTTGCAGTATGAAAATGATTTTACGTGCGGACCAAAATTCTTGTAGAGACGTAGCACCGAAAGTTCTACATCCGGATTCATACCTGTTGAAAGCAACGCCTATTTTCGCCAGATAACTAATATGACTCCACTGACAATGAAGCTCAAGCCTAGTAGACGTATTAGGGGAATGGTTTCTTTAAGAAAAAAGTAACCTAGTAAGACTGAGAAAACATAAACTAGTGATGCCGATGGAGCGGCAATGCTCAGGTTGACTCTAGTTAGGAGGAGGATATAGGCTACAGCGCCGAAACCGTAACAAGCTAGCCCAATTAAAAGTTCAGGCGTTGTGGTCATGCTGATAATTAGACTAACAGCATTTGCTATATTAACTCTGCCTAACTTATTTGCGCCTATTTTTAAGAATAACTGTCCTGCCACACTGGCTATTACTGACATCAGTAGTAAACTAAATTCTTGCGGAGTCATACTATTTGGGAGCGATAAATTTTAGATTTTGCATTATTAATTGGATCTGTTAATTGTGATTTAGCATTATTAAAATGATGAATGATTAGAGGGTTCAGAGGGTGACATTGCTGATGCCTGAGCGATCCCTCCAATTTCCTTGAGAGTATAAATAGGACGCCCTTTGACTTCTTCATATATCCGACCAATGTACTCGCCTAAAATACCAATACTAAACAATTGGACTGAGCCTAAGAAAAAGAGAGCAATTGTAATCAATGTGAAGCCAATTAATGGAGAAGCTGGATCGAACAAGCGCCAATACAACACTAGCAAGATCATTAACAGGGCTAATCCCGCTGACAGCATTCCTAAATAAGTGGCAAGCCTTAAGGGAACTTTTGACAGGGAAATAATTCCGTTAACTGCTAAAGCCCAAGACTTACCGAAGGTATACTTCTCTTTGCCAGCGAAGCGGGGGTCGCGTTCAAAATGCACCGCTGTTTGACGGAAACCTACCCAAGCACGCAAGCCGCGAATGTAACGGTTACGTTCAGGCATTGCATTGAGAATATCTACTACTTGCCGATCCATCAAGCAGAAATCACCTGTATCAGGAGGTATATCTACATCAGCTAGTAGCCGGAGAATGCGGTAGAAGATATAAGCTGTAAAGCGTTTGAGCCAGCTTTCCTGTTTGCGTACACTTCGTTGGGCATAGACTACTTGGTAGCCTTGTCGCCATTTTTCAATCATGGCTAAAATTAGCTCTGGTGGGTCTTGCAGATCGGCATCCATCACGATGACGATTTTGCCGCCAATAAAGTTCAGCCCTGCTGTGACTGCGATTTGATGACCAAAATTCCGCGCCAAACTTAGGTAACGCACCCGACTATCGCGATGGTGGAGTTCGCGGATCATGCTGAGAGAGCGATCGCGACTACCATCGTCAATCAAAATCAACTCAGCCTCGCCCTCTAATTGTTGTATCACATGAGTTATACGGCGATACATTTCAGCAATGTTCTCTTCTTCGTTATATATCGGTATAACTATAGAGTAGATTTGCTTGCTCACAGTTATTATTTTATTATTTATAAATCAGGCACTCCTGAATTTAAATGGTAATACGCATGTGACATTACCAGACAGTTTGCGAGCAAGAACTTTTATTACTTTGATGTAGTTTTTTGTGCCAAAAGCAAAACAGAGACACCAAAGGGAAGGCTAAAGCGATCCATTAAGTGACGTTCGCTGGCAAACAACAGACTTAAAAACTGATTGACAGGTTTCGGTGGCAAAAGTAGATCGTTGCTACTCCCTGAACTGCTATCGATGCGTAACAATTTTTTCAAGTAACGTACAGCAGCAACGATGGGAAACAGAAAAGTGTTAAAGTAGCCGCCATAATGCACCGTATAGCCAGCTTTACTTACGACCTGCGTCAAACCTCTCAAGACGTAGCGACGTTTGTGGTGATTAATATCATCGTGATGACTCCACAAAAACTGGTACGCAGGAACCGTAATTAACAACCAACCTCCTGGCTTTAATCTTGAGTGTAATGCCACAAGCGCTGCCAGATCATCATCCAGATGTTCCAAAATATCTAGCATCAGAATCAGGTCATACTGATCGGTGAAGGGAATGTTATCAGGTAAGCTACCCAACTGAACTTGAATGACTTGCCGCGCATTGGCAAGTTTGCAAGCGATTTCATCTAACTCCATTGCGGAGAGTTTGCCGTGACGGGCTAACATTCTCAAGTTACCACCCGTACCACAACCCGCTTCTAGAATTTCTGAGTTTTCCGGTAAATTTAGTTTACGAATGACTTGGTCCAAAATCAGGCGGCGACCCGCAAACCACCAGTGCTGATCTTCAACAGCTGCATACTGTAGGTAAAAGTCCTTGTCCATAATGAAGGTGAATATTTGGATGTACTATATATAACTAAGCTAGCAGAGACAACATTCATGCTATGTGATTGCCCTCGCTCCAATACTGTTTAGTAGTTGTTTACCTACCGTCAACCAATGTAGAGACGTTGCAATGCAACGTGTCTACACACCGGAAATTCCCACCGATCAGCCTTAACTGAACGGTATTGGCATACGATCTAGGTTTCTAATAATTCTAGAGAAAGTAGGTTACCTTTCTTACATAGCGTAATTAAGTACAGTATTTTACTGCATAGAGGGTGAGAGTTGATGCAATACGGTTCGGATAAGTACCAGATCAGAAACCCGGTTTCTTAAAGAAACCGGGTTTCTCTGATCCCCACCTAACTTTAGCCAAACCGTATTGAGAATTGATGTCTGAAAAAATCTATAATTTGATTTACTTAAATTAGTCATGTTGCTTAACAGATTTTACGTGATAAAAAACAAACATAGCTTACGGATACCACTAACATTTGCAGCAATTTTTTTCACATTAATGTCGGTTTTTGCTCTCCATCGCTTCTACACTTTTTACGCATCTTACGACCAAGGTCTTTTTGACCAAGTTTTTTGGAACACTGTAAATGGAAACTTCTTTCAAGGTTCCCTTTCTTCAGGTCAATCAAGCTCTGTTCTCAAAGACGGTCAAATACATACTGTGTTTTACTGCCATTTAGGGCAACACTTTGTTATTGATTTTTTGCTGTGGATGCCTATATATGCCTTATTTCCTACTGGCGCAACTCTTGTTATTCTACAAGTTGCTTTGATAACTGCTGCAGGTTTAGTTCTCTACGCTCTAGCTCGCCATTATCTGCAAAACTCAATCGCTGTTTTAATTACTGCCAGTTTTTACGGAGGCTATGCAGTTATTGGACCAACCTTTAGTAATTTTTATGAACATTGCCAAATTCCTTTATTTGTTTTTTCTTTACTACTGGCTTTAGAAAAGCGTAAATGGTGGCTTTTTTGGTTATTTGTAATTTTGACATTAGGGATTCGAGAAGACACAGGAATTATTGTCTTCGGTATTGGTCTTTATCTAATTTTTATCCGTCGCTATCTGCGTCTGGGCGTAGCTTTATGCCTGTTGGGATTTAGCTACACCACATTAGTGACGAACACGATTATGCCTCTATTTTCTAATGATAATTCTCGACTGTATTTAAGTGAATACTTTAGTAAGTTTGTTCCCGGAAACAATAGCCCTAGTACTTTACAACTTTTGTGGGGTATCTTAACCCACCCTCAAGAACTTTTTAAGAGCTTGTTTACTCCGATTGATCGGCGAGTGAAATACTTTTTAGGTCAGTGGCTACCTTTAGCATTTATACCTGCTATCTCAACCGCAGCTTGGACAATTACAGGTCCGCCATTACTGGTATTGTTGATGCAAGAAAGAAAGATGGCTCTTGGTATAACTGTTCGCTATGCGTTAACTGTGGTTCCAGGCTTGTTTTACGGCACAATTCTGTGGTGGTCTCAACATGAAGAGAGATTTAAGCCGCAGTTTCGTCGCTGGTGGATCAGATGTATTGCACTGTCACTTGTATTTGCAATTGCTTCTAGTCCAAATCGAGCTTTCTACTTTTTAATTCCAGACTCACTCCATCCTTGGGTTTATATTTCTCTAACCCGTCAGTGGGAACATGTAGGACACATTCGGGCGCTCATGAACTTTATTCCTGCCGAGAAGAGCGTTTCCGCAACCACTTCTTTGCTTCCCCACTTAGCAACTCGCCGTTCTATTATTCGTTTACCAGCTTTACAGTTGGAAATTGATTCAAAAGAAGTCATTGATGTTGATTACGCCTTTGCAGACCTATGGGTACTGCAAAAGTATCAAGCAGCTTTTAAAGGTGAGCGGCAGCAACTGAGAGATTTTCTGACTTTGACTGACCAGCTTCTCGCCCAAGGAAGATATGGACTTGTGGATGTGCAAGATGGAGTGGTGCTGCTGCAAAAGAAAGTTGCTTCTCAACCTCAAGCTTTGGCGCGTTGGTTGCAGTTGCGAGAGGAACTCAGAAAAATTTAGCAAGTCTTAGACTTTGTATTGATGGATCGGGATTCTGCGTTGCGTGGGTGAGGAAAATGAGGAAGATATCAGTTATACTGCCTGTGTATAATGAGGCAAAATGCATAGAAAAAACATTGAAATCTATTTTGGAATTTGCAAGAAATCAACCTTACTATAATTTTATTTTTGTGAATGATGGTTCTACAGATCAAACAAAAGAGATCTTGTCGAACAAAATAGAATCAGCAAAAATAGCTAATGTAAAGGTGATTTCTTACGAAGATAATAAAGGTAAAGGATACGCGATAAAAACTGGAGTAAGATCTGCATACGGTGACTATATCTGCTACATGGACAGCGATCTAGCTTATTCTCTAGAACATCTTGAACTCATTGTTGAAAAGTTAGAATACTTTGATATCGTGATTGGTTGTAGAAATCTCACATCAAGTCAGATAAAAGGTTTAAGTTTAATCCGGAGAATTGCTGGTAAAACATTTAACTGGCTTTCTAGGTTTATACTTAATTTACCATTTAGTGATATGCAAGCAGGAATAAAGGGATTTAAGAATGATGTGGCACAAGATTTATTTAAACGACAACAGATAAGAGGCTTTTCATTTGATGTTGAATTGATATATATAGCTCATAAAGAAGGGTATCGTATTGGAGAAATACCCGCTATCGTCTCAGCGCAACATCTATACAAACACTCAAAAGTAAATATTTTGAAAGATTCTCTCAAAATGTTTGTAAATTTATTACAAATAAGATATAAGTATGGAGGTAGTAGGTATGAATCAAAGTATTCTATTAAGTTTTGATATCGAAGAATTTGATATTCCCGAGGAATATGGTCAGACAATTGAAAATACCGTCAAATTTGCAGTTTCTTTGAATGGTTTAAAATCTATTCTGTCCTTGCTGGATAAATTAACTATCCAGGCTACTTTTTTTGTAACAGCAAATTTTGCTTTTCATAATCAAACCATAATTCGGGAAGTGACCAAAAACCATGAAATAGCTTCTCATGGTTTTTATCACTCTGAGTTTAGGATAGAAGACTTGAAAAATAGCCGGGAATTTTTGTCAGAAATTACTGGTAATAAAGTCGTAGGTTTTAGGATGCCTCGACTTCAGGAAGTTAATGACCAAGAAATAATAAAAGCTGGTTACGAATACAATTCCTCAATTAACCCAACTTATCTCCCTGGAAGATATAATAATTTCTGGAAACCCAGAACTGCGTATTACTCAAATAATTTACTCAATATTCCAGTTTCAGTAACACCAATAATTCGATTTCCCTTATTCTGGTTGAGTTTTAAAAATTTTCCTCTATGGTTAACTAAATTAAATTCCCAAATAACACTTCAACACGATCGTTATCTAAATATTTATTTTCACCCTTGGGAATTTACAGATATAACAAGTTTTAAACTGCCAAGTTATATTAAAAGATACTCTGGTGAATCAATGATTAACAGACTAGAGAAATACTTGATCTGGCTGAAAAGTCAAGGAGAGTTTATCTGTTTTTCAGAATTTAAACAAGGTTGGAGTCAACCCCTACGTTCAATTAAAAATTAAAAATTAAAAATTAAAAATTATTAATCTCCACGCATAAATGCGTTCGATTGAATAATGTTGCGCTTTTTGTCAATTTTTGCGTAAGTCCTGAAAATGTTAGCAGAGGCAGCAGCCCACAGTAAAGCATTCCCAGGCACTAGCCCGGGAACGAGTGTATGAGGAGTTATACCCCAGATGAATTAACCAATAACATCATCAATTAGCTTTCATTTCCGGACTAAAGTCACGGAGTTTTCAGCATTTTCCCGATAAAAAGGTGATAAGAATTACCCAGCAGCTTTTATAGTGTATTTGGAGTTACTTATGAAAATATTGTGAAAGCGATTACTATTCTTGGTTCCACAGGCTCTATTGGTACTCAGACTTTAGATATTGTGACTCAATACCCCGATCAGTTTCGGATTGTGGGATTGGCATCTGGGAATAATGTAGAAATGTTGGCGAACCAGGTTCGGCAATTTCGACCGAGTATAGCAGCAATTTGCTCACAAGAGAAGTTGCCAGCGCTTAAAGAAGCGATTAAAGACCTCGATCCCCAACCAATTATTCTGGCGGGTGAAGCGGGAGTTATAGAAGTCGCCCGCTACGGTGATGCTGAAACCGTTGTTACGGGTATTGTTGGTTGTGCTGGGTTACTACCCACTATCGCCGCTATTGAAGCTGGTAAAGATATCGCCTTAGCGAATAAAGAAACCTTAATTGCTGGGGCTCCCGTTGTTCTACCCCTGATTGAAAAACATGGAGTCAAATTACTACCAGCTGACTCAGAACATTCTGCCATATTTCAGTGCTTGCAAGGCATACCAAAGAACGGTTTACGGCGGATTTTGCTGACCGCGTCGGGCGGTGCTTTCCGGGATTGGGCAACCGAAAAGTTAGCATTCGTCACAGTCGCCGATGCCCTCAAGCATCCTAATTGGTCTATGGGGCGTAAAATCACAGTAGACTCTGCCACTTTAATGAACAAGGGATTGGAAGTGATTGAGGCTCACTTCCTCTTTGGTTTAGATTATGACAAAATTGACATTGTCATTCATCCTCAAAGCATTATTCACTCGTTGATTGAGCTACAAGATACTTCTGTGTTAGCCCAACTTGGTTGGCCTGATATGCGCTTACCCCTACTTTATGCTTTATCTTGGCCAGAGCGCATTTATACTGATTGGGAACAACTAGATTTGGTAAAAGCTGGAAATTTAACCTTCCGTGAACCAGATCACCAGAAGTATCCTTGCATGAAATTAGCTTATGCGGCGGGTAGGGCTGGCGGTTCAATGCCGGCTGTGTTGAATGCAGCAAATGAACAAGCCGTAGCTTTGTTTTTGTCGGAAGAAATTAGGTTTTTAGATATAGCTAGATGTATTGAATGGGTGTGCGATCGCCATCAAAATGATAACCGTCCCAACCCTTCCTTAGATGACATTATGGCAGCAGATCGATGGGCAAGGCAGGAAGTGAGGGCAGCAAGCAAATTATTTGTTGTTAATTGTTAGTTGTTAGTTGTTGGTTGTTAGTTGTTAGTTGTTGGTTGTTGGTTGTTAGTTGTTAGTTGTTGATTGTTAGTTGTTAGTTGTTAGTTGTTAGTTGTCAAAAAGTACTACTAACTACTAACGACTAACCACTAACTAATACCAATGCTTAATTTGTTAGTTGTTAGTTGTTAGTTGTCAAAAAGTACTACTAACTACTAACGACTAACCACTAACTAATACCAATGCTTAATTTTTTGTTGATGCTGAAAGCCTTGATAATACGTCTTTGACACTTGCAGGTAGCTGACGCATAATCTTGCCTCTTTCACGATCTACTGCCACGAGGGTTACCTTGGCAGTTACGTATAATTCTTGCCTATCTGGCGATTCAATTGCATAATCCCAGTTGATCCGGACACCAGTCACCTCAGCCATACGCGTTCTTACCACCGCTCTCTTACCTAACAGGAGTGAACGGTGATAGCGTACCGATAGATCTACAACTGGTAAATCACAGCCCAAAGCTACTAAATCGGCAAACTCAATACCTATCGAGCATAAACATTCCACCCGCGCTTCTTCCATCCAAGCAATGTAAGAACCATGCCAAACCACGCCTGCATCATCAGTGTGGTGAGGTTGTGCTCTTACAAAATATTCAAACCAATTTTCCAATGTTGGACGCGACGGACTATCAAGCACACTGGTGGGCGGAAGTTGTGGTTGATTGGGTTTTTCTTCAGACATATTTAAGTTTTTTAGGAACCCTCGCTCTTATTCCTCCTCTTTAATCACCCCTAGTATTAGGCATTATGCACTTTGATTGAAAATGCACTTTAGGCGTCTCTCCCAGCCTCTGGCTGAGCATGCATTCTATAAGCCAGAGGTATCACATTTAAAAAAAGCCTGAACTAGTAGTGAGCGCCTTTTGAGGCTAAGCCTAGTAACAAATAATTACCTGAGTCGGACTACTCCATTAGAACCAGGAATCCCGATCACCGTTTGGCAAGGGTTTTATTATTTGTAATTGTTGGCAGAGGTTGCTTAATGATATTGGCAAGTTCCTGTAACTGGTTTACCGCCTCCGCACCCTCTAACTTCATGAGTTCGCGGTCATCGCGCATCTCTGTCCAAGTGATCCCGTAATCCGATACTAAAAACCGAATTAGGTGGTTTTCTCCTAGGCTCACCATAAACGAAGCACTGTTCATCTGGTTGCCACACGTATAGCAGGACGCAAGATATCCGCGTCGCTCTAGAACAATTGCCAAGGCTTGCAGGTTCATCACCAAGTCTTGGACAAATTGCTGATGTTGTTGCGCTAATCTCAGAAACACGTTATTCCTCCGAACACCACAGTCATTTGAGTCTCTTTTATAATTTTTTTAGATTTTCTCATCTACTGGTATTGTAAACTATTCATTACAATTGCCTGACGTACATAGAGTTGCTAGTAGTCTACCTTGCTTACGGTAGTCTAAGATTCTGCTGCTTGTCGTATCAAAGTATTCAGTTTGCAGATGGAAAATTTCCGACAGAATCAACTTAATTTAATGTTTTCTTTACAAAATTCTGTCAGGGTAGATGGTATCAGAAAGCAATCCGCTTTAACAGTAACGCATATTGGGTAAAAGTCAACCATTAAAAATAGACATATTGCATTTTTAATGAGTATTTTCAGCTAAATTAGCGCTTTCCAATAGCTGTGACGCTTCTACACGTTGTTTTCAGCTGATTTTAGGATGAACTTAAGCTGTGACTGTGTTCCGACAGTCATCCGGCGAACCCCAAGTTTTAGGTAAGCTGCTTCAACATCTCTTCGCGGGAGTCCCCAACTATATTTGTAATCAAATTAGTTGGGCGAGGTTGCCGGGATGCCGGAAGAATGAAGGCATCCAACTAATTTATCGAACAACACATACTCTTGAACTGCGTTGAAGCAACTTGATATTTTGGGGATTAAATTGACCTATTCTTGACCAGTTATGGTCATAAATAGAGACATTTTTTTGCTTTTTAGTATCAGTCCAGCCACCAATCCAGCCTCGAATAATTTCACCTTTTCTGGATGATTGGACATAATCTCCACTCCTAAAACCAAAAGGTGTAATCGTTCCGCCCTGACGTTTAAGTGTGCCACCTTTCTCGTAATTTTCTTGGTGCAATTTCCTGCGAAACAATTTAGGGCGAGTTAGTACAATAAATGGCGCAGGTGTTAGCTTGCATTCCCCAACCCATTCATGACCGTGGGTGTTAGCGGTGGTAAATGCTTTGTATTGAATGAAAGCGGTTGCGGCTATTGCTATAGCGTCATTTGCATGGGTTTCTGGAGTCTGCTTTGATTTGTCTTTCTTTTCCTTAACCAACCCTAGATGGTCACGATACTTACCCGTGTCTAGCGAGTCAACCTCAACAACGGGTGCAATTAATGATGCCTGCTCCCTGAACCATTCTTGCCCAACAGTTACAGGTGAAATACCTCGACCATTATACTTGGTATTACCACCGCAAGCTTCATCTCTAATCTCTGAAATTGGCAGTATTTTTGCCATTTCATTTAATATCTTTAGCTCCATTTCTCGGTTAGACCTTATACTCGGCGGTAACTTCTTTTGGCGACGGTTGGAGAATCGTTTTTGGCGATGGTTTCTTTGTTTGAAAGCAACGAGTCTGTTTATTCGTTGACCCCTACGAGTACGTCTTAACTCGGTTCGCTTTGCCATTTTACCTGTCACGGACTGACGGTCTTTAGTCGGATTTTTGGACTTGTAAAATCCAGGCAAGCAAGCGTGAAACAGTGCAATTGTTGCTAGCTTCGTTTGAAAAGCAATACCAGTAAAGCATTTTCCCCTGTCTGTTCCCACCACTATTGTTTGTGTTTCATAGCCTGATGGTAAATGTGTTAACTGAACGTAAAATATACCTAATTTATTACGCCTACTCTGAGCTTTACCCGATTTAATCCATTTTCTTGCCCTAGCAGGCGTTGTTGGCATTAATGGTTTGCCATCTGGATCTATTACTGGTACTCGTGTTACTTCATTTGAATTCATGGAGATAATCCAATCCTTGCGGTATGTTTTTAGGCATCATTGCCAGTCCCTTCGGGCAATTTGATGGGCTTGTCTCCTGTTCACGACCAGGCAATACAGAGGGATGCGAACTAGGGAAATATCCGACCGTGTAACCCCACCAAATCTCGTTGCCCTAACCAACTATTACTCTCGCCTACCATGAACCATAGCCATCTATGGGATTCGGCAAGCCCTAACTAAACCCGAAGGGTTAGTTAGGGTAGTTGACTTTCTCCTGTATTATCCCAATTTTAGTAGATGACCGTAGCAACTTGAAATTTTCTCTGGGGATTGGTAGCTGATTTTACAGTGAATACTATACGGAAAATTACCCTAATTCACAATCCCAAATCTAAAACCTAAATCGTTTGACTTAGTTACTGACAATAACTAAACCAAGGAAAGCCATGTTGCCATTTCGGCAGTATTTTGCATAAACTTTGTTAAAAAGTAGTACGGTTCAGTTACGATCGTGTACCTAGTGTCAACCGATGTAGAAACGTTGCAGACAACGTCTCTAAACAGGTTAAATATTATTAATAAATAAAAAGACAGCTAAGCAAGTGAGCTGTCTTTTTTCACAAAATGTGTGCAACAGTGCGTTTATACAACTTGCCACCAACCGAAAGCTGGACCAATAAAACGGACTGTTACCCAAAGTGCAATCGTAGCGCCAATGCCAATCCACGCGCCGCGATTCGACCATTTTACAAATTGTTCTGCTTGAGTTTTGGTGATTGGAACCCAAGGCAAGATCCTACTTTCTTGACCGTATTTTTCTCCCAGTGCGGCTTTACGACGTTTTGCTTCACCCATAGTGTTCAAAATAGAATTTCTGCTATGGCTGATAATAGCGCTTACTGGGCAGCAAGCGCCAGTAAGTATTCTGAAATTACTATTGGGGAGTCAGGAGTCCTTATGTAGAATCGTCCTCATTAGCAATGGAAAACAGATTGGGATCGAGATAATCAATACGCGCCGAGGGACTGAGGGCGGCTAAAACTTGAGTACCGTAGCTACGGATCACCACACGGCTATCAAGCAAAGCAACGATGCCTTGACTTTCTCGCACTGGCGCGATCGCCCGTTGCAATTCATTTAAAGCAGCTGGCAGCAAGTACAAACGAAACCAATCCTGATGCGATTTCTTATAATAAGCCACCCTACCAGCTACCAAAGGATTTTCCAGGGATGGCAGTGGTAAAGTAGCGATAATTAAAAGCTGGGGAGCAGGCAAGACTTTTTGATGCTCTCGCCAAAATTCCCAACCGGTCACCAAAATACCATTTTCATCCAAACAAGTTTTTTCTACCTGTACTCGCGAACCAAACTCAGAAGCAAGAATTGCGCCTACCTGAGACTTCAGCGGTACATCCCCCACCAGCACCACTGTCAATCCCAGGGCTGTCGCACTTAGACACAGCAGTGTGCGAACTTTGTGAATAAATGCTGCTTGAAATTCCGGTGTATTCGGTAGGGGTAAGTGATAGGGTACGTACAGTTGAATTGCTTCCGATTGGCTATCTGACGAAAACTTCAAGCAAGTCAAATCATCCAACCCTAGACGCTGGCGGAAAATAGGAGCCTCAGTTTCTGATTCTATAGCGCTGCCAATTAACACCACAGGTTGCCGCTGCCAGATTGGCGATAGTATTTTCCCTAATTCAATTGGGGCGCAGTGCAAAGAAAATAAACCTTGACGACGGGCAATGGTAGCCCAAAAAAGAGGAGGGGGAGGGGAGGAGCAAAGGGGAGAGGGATGTTCATGCCTATTTGGAAATAGCTGCCAGAACTGAGTCCAGGCATCAGGAAGGCAGCTGGTTGGTAGCGCCGAATAAAGACGGCTCAAAATTTCCTCTTCAGGCAGGGAAATCAGATAACATTCGTAGGGATTGGCTGGATGCTGGAATAGTTCTCGTGTGAGTTGCACCCTTGAGGTACGAATTGCCTCAGCTTGGTTCGGGCAAGCGAACATAAGTTGATCCCAGTCATGGGCTGACAAACTTACAGTAAGTTGATGGCGCACCCAATCTTCTAGGTCGTCTACACTGTCAATAATTGTGGGAATGCCACCAGGGAAATCATCTCCTGAAGTTAACTGCGATCTTAACCAAGCTTCAGGGGAAACTAAGAGGATTCCTTGGAAATCATGACTTGGCCAAGCTTCGCCTGTTCTGATGGGTTTATTGACTTGTAACCACTGCTGCAGCCGAGGAATTTCCACTCGCAGCAGGCGTTGCTGTACGGCTTCAGGAGCAACAATAATCACAGGACCATGCCACATCAATGCCGATGCCACAAAACTCGTGCGATACCGCCCTTGATAGCCACAAACTGCTCCCACTTGAATTAAGGCGCTACGTCCTAGACGCAAAGCACGCGCTACCAACCTTGCCATCGTCAAATGATGGGGCCAGTTCGGGAAACCCGCCTGCGATCGCAGGAAGTTATGTAGTGACAAATGAACTTCTGCCTCAATCACACGCTTTTCATTCCATACAAAGTGATTTTTACTTGCAACAGCCCCATTTCTATTATGTTGTTATTTACCAGTCGTTAGTAGGAGCGAACGACAGGATCGCCCCTACAGTTGTTATATTAACCACTAACCACTAACCACTAACCACTAACTACTAACCAGTTCCTCTAAATTATGCCAACCTATAAAGGAATTTCCAGTGAAGCTTTCAGGCATCCCCTGGATCGCCAAGCCGAGCAAGCTTTACGCAGTTTACCCGGATTTGATTTTATCGCCCGTAAATTCGTGGAATTTTTCGCCGAACGCCTCCAGTTGGTCTATTTAATGGGCAATACCATTCAAGTTGGACCCCGCCAATATTCCACTATTTACCAGATGTTTCGAGAATGCGTGCGGGATTTGGACATATATCCAGAGCCAGCACTGTTTATTGAACAAAACCCGAGCGCAAATAGCTATGCCTTGGGGCAAGATCATCCTTATATAGTCATAAATACTGGGATATTAGACTTGCTGAACGAAGCCGAAATCAGGGCGGTGCTAGCCCATGAACTGGGGCATATTAAATGTGGTCATACTATTTTAATTCAAATGGCGATGTGGGCGATGAGTGCTGCCTCTGCCCTTGGTGAATTAACTTTTGGTATAGGTAATTTCGTTAGTCAAGGTTTGATTTATGCCTTTTATGAGTGGCGGCGTAAAGCCGAGTTATCTGCCGATCGCGCCGCGTTGTTGGTTGTCGATGATTTGAATCCAGTCATGTCTTCAATGATGCTCATCTCTGGTGGCAGTATCAAATATGCCAACGAATGCAGTTTACAAGAGTTTATCCGTCAGTCAGAAAATTATCAAGCACTCGACGAAGATGGACTGAATCAAATTTACAAATTCTTGATTTATAACGGTGCTCAAGGTACAATGCTCAGCCATCCTTTTCCTGTAGAACGCTTGCATTACTTACGTTCATGGGCTGTATCTGAAGAATATCAACAGATTAAGAAAGGAAATTATCAGCGAAAGAACGAAGAAGGAGCAGTCGATGTTACAGCCCAAACGAACCAAAACGAAGTAGAAACTTTACGCCGTCAACTTGAAGAATTGCAACGAGAAATTAACAGAATTAAAAGGTCTGAGTAGAGTGGGTAATTGGTAATTGGTAATTGCTAATTGGTAATTGCTAATTGCTAATTGCTAATTGCTAATTGCTAATTGCTAATTGGTAATTGGTAATTGGTAATTGCTAATTGCTAATTGCTAATTGCTAATTGCAATGAACCATTAGCCATTAGCCATTAGCAATTCTTTACACTAGACCTCGGAGAAATTGCGCCATTTCGTTAGGAGTAGGTGACATTTCCAAGGCTGTTTCTTCAGTAATGCGACCTTCTTGGTAGAGGTTGAGCAAAGATTGGTTCATAGTAATCATGCCGTCAAAACTGGCTTGCTTCATGAGTTCGGTAATTTCATCATACTTACCGTCTTTAACCCAGTCTTTGACAGCTTCAGTGTTGATCAAGATATCGTGGAAAGCAGCACGCTTGCCATCGGTTGTGCGACACAAACCTTGGGCAATAACTGAGACTAAAGACTCGGCAAGTGCCACCCGCATTGCTTCCTGTTCTTCACCTGAGTAGAGATTGAGGATACGCTCAATCGTTTTCACAGCGCTGTTGGTGTGGAGGGTTCCCATGACCAAGTGACCAGTTTGAGCGGCTTTCAGAGCGGTATTTACTGTTTCTTTATCCCGCATTTCTCCCACCAGAATCAAATCTGGGTCTTCCCGCAAAGCCGCTTTCAAAGCGTTGTCAAATTTACGGGTGTGCATTCCCACTTCCCGCTGTT
The DNA here is from genome assembly GCA_964246695.1 of uncultured bacterium. Classification (GTDB taxonomy): domain Bacteria; phylum Cyanobacteriota; class Cyanobacteriia; order Cyanobacteriales; family Nostocaceae; genus Stigonema. The sequence continues at coordinate 7,190 of CAXTSI010000035.1, read as the reverse complement.
TGACCAAAGACTTTTGGCTTTTGTGGATAAATTCAATCGGGTCTTCAATGGTGATGATATGCTTTGCCATTTCTTTATTAATGTAGTCAACCATCGCCGCCATTGTGGTAGACTTACCCGAACCAGTCGGACCCGTCACCAAAATCAAGCCTTTGTGGTAGTGGCAAATATCTTTAAAAATAGAGGGTAATCTCAACTGCTCCATAGTCAAGATTTTCAGCGGAATCAACCGCAGTACCATTGCAGAGCCTTTGAGGGAACCGAAAATATTGATTCGCACACGGGCAAAGTCGTATTGAGTTGCGCCGTCGAATTCCAAGCGTTCTTCAAAACCCTGAATTTCTGCTTCTGTCATTACCTCCTGCATCCAACTCTTAAAAGTCTCTTTGTCGGTTTCAGGATAATTTGTTGTCTGGATTTCTCCTCGATTACGGAAGCGAGGCACTTCTCCCACACCAAGGTGAAGGTCAGAATACCCCTGATCGTATGCTTCCTTGATCAAATACTCTAGAGTCAGTTTGGAACTACTTCTAGAACCTATAGGATTTGACATCGGCGGTGGAGTCCCGGGACGATGGGCAGAAGCCGGGGTGGAAGCAGCGCGGGGGACACTTCTATCACCTGACATTTCCAGCGGTTGTCTCTGACCAAAGATGGACTTGCCTGGTTAGCAGCAACAACTTGGGCACGCAGTTGACGATCAACTAGCGCACGTAAGCTGTTGGCATTGTCAGCAGGTTTGCCTATGCTCAGAGTACCAGCCAGACCTAGACCACTTGGGTCAACGACCGTGAACTTGCCACGACGCTTAATCTGAAGGGCGTCTTTCCGCACTGCTACCCCACCATCATGCAGATAGGGTGCACTTAAATAAAGTCCGAGTAAGGAAGTGGTTTTGTAGCCACCATCAGGCAATATGCCATTGGGTAAAGTGGTTGGAGTGGCGGCGATGCCTTTGGTGGGCACATTTAAAACCTCCGCTCCCGCAGGAACAGGAACGGGAGTGTTGAAGGTGTAAAGCTGAGGTGGCACCAGCAATTTATTATAGGCAAGGCGAGACTTCGCACGAGCCGGATTGGTCTTAATTTCACTGAGCGGGTGAATCTTGTTGTCAGTGAACCAAGGTGCTATGTGACAACTGGCACAATTAGCTTGCTCAAAGACTTTAGCACCGCGTTCGACAGAACCGCTTTGAAGCGCCTGCTGGTTCTGTTTGGTACGATTCGGCGGCGATTTTAAGCTATGTTGAAAAGCAGCCATTGCATTTGCTGCGGATAAGAAATATCCACTAGCAGGATCGCTCTGATCGTTAGAGTTAGGGCTAAATATGAGACCGTTGTAGGTAAAGATACTTGGTTGAAGATTCGGGTAAGAACCCGCACCAGGCGCTGTAACCTGGAATGAAAGTTCAGCTTGATTCGGGTCCGGGGCTACCTGGCGTAGCCATTCCGAGGGTTTGACCTGTTGCCCCTGTGGTAACCGAAAGCGCGGATCGGTGGCGTTCTGGAGAGCAACACCAAGATAAACTTCAGAATCTACACCAATAGTCTCAGCACTCACTTGGGCTGCTGCTAGGATGTTGATCTCAGAGGAGTGGACTGCATTACTAATGGCGCTAACTCCCGAGAACGGACCTACGGCAAATTGCCCGTCAGCTGAGTAGGGACCACTCTTAAAAGTGAAGACGCTGGGGATTTGAGTGGTGTTGCTGATGCCATCTGGAGAACTCTCGAAATTACCAGCAGGTACACTTAGCACAGCTTCGTCGAAGGCAGACTCAAACTTATCGGGATCTGGCAAAGTGACTGATTGGCCATGACTATCGATGATCGTCTTGCCATTACCTTGGTATTGGGGGTCTAGGGGATTGAGGCTCAAACGGGCAAAGGCTGACGCTGTATTCGGTGCTGTAGCGAGCAAAAAAGCAATGTTGAGATCGCCGTTAGGGACTCCTTTGAGGCGTTCACCAGTCGGAGATAGGGTTGCATGACATAACGCGCAGCTCAGACCATTGGTCAAACCTAGGGGTGAACTAGCTCCTCGCTCCACATCAAGACCAGTATCGATGACACTTCCTTGGGGATAAGTCCGACCACCCAAAGTTAGATCTTTCTGAAGAACGATCCTTAAGTTGGTGGTTTGTTCTCCGTTCAACTGACGAATTGCTTCGCCTACCTCAGGTCCAATCAGATCAAAACCACCAAATACCCTTCCAGTGGCGATGTCGCCAATCCCACGGTTAAAGAATATATTCTCACCTGTGTTTATTAATTCCTGGGTAATTTCAACGGCTCCGAGTCGCTGATAAGAAGTTGGATCGCGGGGAGCCAGCCCCTGTTGACGGACAAGTTCCTCTGCTTGTTGCGGATTGAGGGATTTTCCAAAATAGTCGTAGTTGCCTAATTTTTGGGTTGGTACTGGCTGAAAAAGCGCAACAGTTGCCATTACTTTCGACTGAATCAAAGTATTTGACACTAGAACGGCAACTAAACTAGCTACAATCATCAGGACAAAAATTGAAACTCTCCGACGCCCATGCATAAATATACCCCTTGATAGATTGCTTTCGGTTCTAAATTGTGTATTAAAATTTTTCTTTGAGCCGTAAACTAAATCAGGATGCGACGCTAAATCACGAGGTTAATACCCAAAAGGTACACGACTTTTAATTGGTAGATGACAGGTTCTCTGGAATCGGACATGGGGTCATCTTAACGCGTTCTCTTCTTTCCGTTGCACCACCAATTCACTAAGCGAGTCTAGACCTTGCAACAGATGCTGTAACTCTTCCAGCCAAATCTAGGGCAGTGTACGAGGTAAGAACTGCAATCACAATTGAAAGCGTTACAAAGCGGTATAAGAGCGCTGGTGCAAGATGTAAGCCTCGCGCAACCGCGGACTACGCCGCAAGTGATATATGAAAGAAACATATTTTAATGTTCCCCGTTCCCTGTTAAGAGTTCCCTGTTCCCTGTGTTTCTTAGGAGCTACCCCTGTGATGAATTATGAGAATAGGCACTCATTTTTATAAGAAATATTAACCATACTAGGGGGCAAACTCTCTGAAATTTACCTTGAAGAATAATGCTTCTTAGCTTCTCAGTCTGCGGATAGATGCTAAAAATAGGTTTTTTACTAGATGGCAACCTAGCCGTTCATTCATAATTACTAAAAATTAACTGTAAAGTTTCATGAATAAACGCTCATTCTATTATCTAGTTTTTATATACTGAACTTCACTAAATGTCGATCTCACTCTAATTTTTGTTCTAAATTTTCGAGGAAAAGTCATGGCTTTGTCTCAAACGTCTAATTTAAGCAAGACCGACTCTTTGTTGATGGTTAAAAGCTTTTTGATCTGGACGTTCACCCTGGCAGTATGCTTGCTGGTTGTCGGTTTTCCTTTAGTTGTCTTGATGGCTACGGTCGGGTGTTTGTTGTCGGTTGTTCTGCAATCTGTGATGCCTGTTAGTGCTGTTTTGCTTGTAGCAGGTAGTTTAATTATGTTCAATGTAATGGCGGTTATTTTCGCTGCTGGTATGTTAACTCTTAAGGGTGTTCACCCGCAGCAAGTCCAATGGTTAAGTTGGCTGCACGGAGAAACAGACAAAATGCATACTAGCGTTTTTGCTGCTTGCCCCTTAACTTGTGAAATTGATAAGTTGTAACCATCATTGCTTGATTCGACAAACAGTACATCTGCCCGGTTAAGCCGGGTTTTTTATGCATAGTTGTTAGTTGTTAGTTGTTAGTTGTTGGTAGGGGTGATCCTGCGGAGAACCGTACAGTTGTTAGTTGTCAAATCACTAAATTTTAAGGTTTATAATCATTAACTAATAACTATTGACTATTGACTAATGACCAAACGAGTTTACATTATCTTAGGTACTCGACCGGAAGCAATTAAACTGGCTCCGGTCATTCAAGTGTTCCAACGATCGCTCCTCTTTGAGTTGCAAGTTATTTTGACTGGACAACATCGCGAGATGGTTCAGCAAGTGATGCAGCTGTTTAAGCTGAAAGCAGATCGCGACTTGGAGATTATGCAACCAAACCAATCTCTAAGTGATATTACCTGTCGCAGCTTACAAGGTTTGTCTGTATTATTTCAGGTGGGCAAGCCAGATTTAGTGTTAGTGCAGGGAGATACCACAACGGCTTTTGCTGCAACTTTGGCAGCGTTTTACCAAAAAATACCTGTAGGACATGTAGAAGCAGGCTTAAGAACTGATGAATTATTCAATCCTTACCCAGAAGAAGCTAATCGGCGACTAATTTCTCAACTCACCCAGTTGCACTTTGCACCAACCCCTAAGGCTTGTGAAAACCTCCAACGTTCTGGTGTTTTGGGTGAAATCCACCTTACGGGTAACACCGTGATTGATGCGCTGTTAAGTGTTGCGGGAAGCATTCCTAGCTGTAATATCCCAGGATTGGAATGGGAAAAATATCGTGTAATGCTTGCAACAGTTCATCGCCGTGAGAATTGGGGACAGCCACTACAAGATATTGCCGAAGGATTTTTACAGATACTAGATAAGTTTCCTGATACAGCATTACTGTTGCCATTGCACCGCAATCCCACAGTGCGAGAACCGTTACAGGCACTTTTAGGGAATCATCCCCGGATTTTCTTAACAGAACCTTTGGATTATGCGGAATTGGTGGGGGCGATTATGCGATCGCATCTTTTGCTTACCGATTCTGGAGGTTTACAGGAAGAAGCACCTAGTTTAGGAAAACCAGTGCTGGTTCTTAGAGAAACTACCGAAAGACCAGAAGCAGTGACTGCGGGTACAGCCAAATTGGTGGGAACAAAACCAGAGAAAATAGTTGCTACCGCTGCCGAATTATTAAGTAACCCAACCTTATATGAAGCAATGGCAAACGCAATTAATCCCTTTGGAGATGGTCATGCAGCAGAACACATTTTGCAGATTGTGCAAAATTACTTGATAGCTAATTGTCTGCCTGAGGTTTAAACCTCCGGTTCATAGCGCGCATTCAGTCTGTTTCAGGGACTTGCGCTATCAGCCTGCGGATCGATCCGCAGGTGGAACTTTTTGGCATTAATGTCAGAATATCTACAATTATTAATATTTTTTCCTAGCTAGCTCTCAAAATTAAGCGAAAACTCGCAAGCTGAAGTAACAGTCGTTAGTTACATTACAGGCATTGCTATATCCCACTCTTGAGCAGTACTGCGATCGCAAGCTATGTTTAAGCTTGCCTCAAGCCTCTTCCAGCTAATCTATGCACTTGCAAAATAATTCACAATTCCGACTGTTTTTGGAACATACACCCGTCGCTGTTGCCCTGTTTGACCGCGAAATGCGCTACATTGCCACCACCCGCAGGTGGTTAACAGACTACGGCGTCAATCAGCAAAGTTTGATTGGTCGTTGCCATTACGACGTATTTCCCCAAACTGCCGAAAAGTGGAAGGCAATTCACCAGCGTTGTTTAGCTGGTGCTGTAGAGAGTAATGATGCTGATAGCTTTGTCCGAGTCGATGGTTCAGTTGAGTGGGTGAAATGGGAGAGTCGTCCTTGGTATGACCACAACGGTGAAATTGGGGGTATTGTCTTGTTCACTAAGGTGATTACTGAATCCAAGCGTACCCAGGAGACATTAAAGGCAAGCGAGGCGCGGTTACAAAAGCTTGCTGCCAACGTACCGGGAATGATCTATCAATTTGTGCGGCGTCCAGATGGCACTCAGTATTTTTCTTATATCAGTCCTGGTTGTCGTGAATTGTTTGAATTAGAACCAGAGGAAATTCAGCTTGATATTGCTGCTCTCTTTAACCTCATCCATCCAGATGACTACAGCGAGTTTGAGCAGTCGATATTGGTTTCAGCCAAAACTTTACAACCCTTCAACCACCAATATCGCATCATCACCCCTTCAGCCGACCTGAAGTGGGTGCAAGCACAATCGCGACCAGAATTGCAGGCAAACGGCGATCTTGTCTGGGATGGTGTGATGATGGATATTACAGAACGCAAACAAGCAGAGTCAGCACTACGGCAATCAGAAGCACGGTATCGAGAACTAGCACAGCGAGAACAACTACTCAACAGGTTAGCTAGTCAAATCCGTCACTCCCTCAATTTAGATACAGTAGTGGAAACAACAATCCTGGAAATTCAGCAATTACTACAGATCGATCGCTGTAGCTTCAGTTGGTATAAGCCAGATGCCGAACCACCGACTTGGGAAGTCATCAAGGAAGCAAAAAATTCGGATTTGCCAAGTATACTGGGTTGCTACCCTGCTACTGAGGTTGGACCAGTGACTCAGCAGCTTTTAAACCAAGAAATACTGCAAATAGATGATGTGGCAAGTTTTAGTGAACCAATCCATCGACAGTTGATGCAATATCTAGGATACCAATCGGAAATTGTGCTACCGATTAAAACTCTTTCTGGCGACATTGGTGTGATTGTCTGTGGTCAGTGTACTAGCCCTCGTCCTTGGACTGAGAGTGAAGTGGAATTGCTGCAAGCAGTAGTTGATCAGCTTGCGATTGCTATTAACCAAGCTGAACTTTATGCCCAAACACACCACACTGCTATCACTGCCCAAAAACAGGCACAGCAACTCGAACAAACTCTCGAAGAACTTAACAGAACGCAAACCCAGTTGGTGCAAAGTGAAAAAATGTCTAGTTTAGGGCAGCTTGTTGCTGGTGTGGCACACGAGATTAACAACCCCGTTAACTTTATTTATGGCAACTTAGCTCACGCCAACGAATATATTAAGGACATACTAGGCTTACTAAAACTCTATCAGCAAGCATATCCCCAACCTACACCAGAAATTACAGAGGAAATTGACGCTATAGATTTAGATTTCTTGGTTTCAGACTTGCCAAACCTGCTGTCTTCTATGAAGGTAGGATCAGATCGCATCCGAGGAATTGTTCGGTCATTACGAAGCTTCTCCCGTCATGACGAAGCCGAGATGAAGGAAGTAGATATTCATGAGGGGATCGACAGTACACTAATGATTCTGCAAAATCGCCTGAAAACTAAACCGGATTATCCGGAAATTGAAGTCATTAAAAACTATGGCAACTTACCACTAGTAGAGTGCTACGCGGGACAGCTTAACCAAGTGTTTATGAATTTGCTTGCTAATGCTATTGATGCTCTTGAAGAGGGAGTGGGGAATGGGGAGTGGGGAGT
>CAXTSI010000034.1:0-31865 GCA_964246695.1 uncultured bacterium | reverse complement strand
GTTCTGTTAAGAGGCTGTTCGCCTACTAACGACTAACAACTAACTACTAACAGCCCACTTCAGATAGTTGTGTTTATTTACGCCGACTTACTTATTTCCAAAATCAAATATGATTCCTATAATGTATCTAAAGATAGAAAAAATAGTTTAGCTGTTGATGAGAAGTCACTTCTAAAGATAGTAGATTTTTCAGATTTGTCAACCTAGTCTAGTTCTTGAAGCAATTTTGATAAACTTTTTATCAAGGACGTCATTTATGGCAGCTAATGAACCAGTTAAAAAAGCAGTAGATTCATCCGATCGCGTTGCAGATAATAATTACGATAGAGGAATTACGCCGGCTGAAACCGCTGCTCGGATGGAAAGAGAAGGAAACCTTTTCAAAACAACGCCTACAGAAGAGAGAGAGGCAGGTGCGTCTACTGACGACCAAACCCATGTTGGTGACAGCATTCGCACCACTGACGGCTACACAGTGGATAAAGAAGGCTTGTTGAACAACTACGCGATCGAACCAGAAATGTACTATGAAGTACCAGGCGATGCGAGGCAACAAGCAGCAGAAGACAAAGCGCAACGGATTGAAGAACTCAGAGAAGTGAATGAGGATAAAGGTGGCGACCTAACAATGGATGATGACAACCGGGGTAGAGGTACTGGAGCAGTTTAGCTTAAACAAAAAGAAGCCCCACATCTGACCCCTTCCGGGTCAGTGTGGGATGAATTTTTAAGCGATGATGAATTGACACCCAACCAGATCAAACCGCAGGTTTGACAGGGCAGGGTGTCGATGATAGCGAAGCGATCTTCCGGTACAAGGAGCGTCAGAATCGCTATTTTCTGGTCGGTCTTGACCTTCAATGTACTGCTTTAAGGTTGTAATTGTCACACCACCACAGCTAGCAACGAAATACGATCCATTCCAAAAAACATCTTTTGTATAAAAACGCCTCAAGTATTCTGCAAATTCTTGCCTGAGTTTGCGAGATGTAACTGACTTAATGTTGCTTATAAGTGTACTTAACTGTAAGTCAGGATGATATTGGAATAGAGCGTGTACATGGTCAGTCTCACCATTGAACTCAATAAGTTTACAGTCCCATTTAATTAACAATTCTTCAAGAATAGTATGCAACCGAGTCAACATCGCATCTGTAAAGACTTTGCGCCGATATTTTGTGGTCAAAACCAAGTGTGCTTTAAGGTCACCTACCGGACTGCCCTTTGAAATAAAATCATTTTTCATCGCCCTAACCGGAAACTTTGCTATAATCACTGTATAAAAAGACTAGGTCGCGGTCTGTTCCCATGTATAAAAAGCCTGAAGGGGAAAGTAGTTTTTAAATCTACTGCGACAGCTAGTACCCATACGGAAGTTCTGGAAATCCTGCGTAAGCTAGACACAGCGTCTAAAAACTGTGTTCATGGGATGCCAGAAGCCCACAGTGAACCGCTTGCGGTCACTGTGCGGTAGTTCACTCATTCTCTCATATCCATCAAGCGATCGTAGCGATGATTAGACAGAAATCCTCATCATCGTTTTCTTTTAAATGTAGGGTGCGCTATAGCTTTGCCGTAACGCACCATCATCCGTAAAGATTTCTTTAAATGTCGGGTGCGCTATAGCTTCGCCTATCAAGGGTAGTATGTAGCGATCGCCACGTACTAAGTAGGTCGGCGTAAATAAATTATTATTGGTTCGTAGTTGCTCGCGAGTCGCGCGCAACTACAAGCCTTTCATGTCATTTTACAAAACTTTACATAGGTGGGATTAATATCACCAACTTACTTACCCTTGATATTTCTTGTCAACTGAGTTATCTGTAATAAAAATTAATATCTGATAAAGAAAGAATCTTCAATCGCCATGAACGATAGAAATGCATAATTATTTTCCTGATTTTATTTATAGCTCTTTTAAAAATAGATATTTGGGGATATTCTAGTTTTTGTTGGATTTCAAAATAAATAGAATTTTTCTTAACCTCAGCCTCGCCCTGTTTAATTTTTTGCAATTCCAACTTATCTTTGAAAAAAGAGATTTCCTCCATCGGGTCACTTCTAATTTGCAATCCAGCTTTCGCTGCTGCTAATCCTATTGTATGCCCTTCCCCTCGATAAAATTTATTTAGTTCACAATAAGCAGCAATACGCTTCCACGTTTCGAGGAAATCAATTTCACGCCCTTCATCTCTTGTTACTACAAACAAACACTCGTGAACAAAACTAATATCTTCGAGATTCAAATTACATTTTTGAGCAACTTTTTTTAAAATTTCAATTTCTACTTGATTTTTATTATGTTTAACAATATTGTGCCAAACAATTTTGGCAGTTATTCCTGGCAGCCAGTGAAAATCATTAGGTATTGCCGCCAATATTCGCATATCTGCATCAACAAAAATGCAGGAATTAAAAAGTGATAATGCCTTGGCAATTGCAAAACGTTTATCGTGGTAACATCCAATACTTTGTTGTTGATGTTTAAAAGCTAAAACATTGGTCTGTTTGTGGAAGTGCTGGGGTTTATCTGTCAAAATAAGCAAATAAGTGTTAGGCGAATATTCTTCTAAGTCTTTTGCCAATTCCAATGCGAGATTACAGTAATTTTCACCTAATGCTAATGTACAGAAACAGAATCCGGCTGTATGTTGCATGATAAAATTGAAATAATGTCTTCCCTTGTATACTAATCAACTTATAATCCCTGATAAGTCAATTTGTCAAAGCCCTGAAGGCTTACTTGTAGGGGAATAGGGGAGAGTTTAAAAAACAAAATGTCAATATCTCTTAGATAGATGACATACCCGGCTCAACCATGGAAGATTCTTGTAACAGCATCAGGAATCTGAATAAAAATCATGTATTTACCGCTTGACCCTTTACTTGCGGCTGAAGCAGCAGCCCAAAAAGGTCTGATCAAGCCTCTTGGTCACCACGAACTGCTTCTGGTATTGCTGGAGTTAGCTGTGCTGCTTTTGGTCGCTAGAGGCTTAGGCGAGTTCATGCGTCGCATCCAATTGCCACCTGTAGTTGGTGAACTACTTGCAGGGGTGCTGCTAGGTCCATCGGTGTTCGGTTGGATTCTGCCTTCTTTACAGGGTAAGATTTTTCCTCACAGTCAAGCACAGTCTGACCTGATATCGGTCGTCTCGTGGTTAGGAGTGCTATTTTTACTGATTGTGACTGGACTGGAGACAGACCTGAATCTCATTGTCCGCAAAGGCAAAACGGCACTGCTGATTTCTTTGGGAGGGATTCTCGTTCCCTTCACAACTGGATTGGGGTTGGGCTGGTTTCTGCCAGACAATTTTTTAGTCAACAGTAATGCACGTTTAATCTTCAGTCTGTTTATTGCCACCGCGATGAGTATCTCGGCAGTTCCGGTGATAGCCAAAGTGCTGATGGATTTAAACCTGATTCGGCGGGACATTGGTCAGATCACTCTAGCTGCTGGGATGACGGATGACACCATTGGCTGGATTCTGCTTTCAGTAGTCTCAGGGTTAGCAAGCAGTGGCAAATTTGATTTCCAGACAGTACTGCGGTCGGTTGGAGGCGCGGTACTGTTTTTAGGATTTGCTTTTACCCTAGGGCGATCGCTGATGGCTTGGACGTTGCGCTGGGTAGATGATTACATTGGTGGGGCGACAGCTAGTTTGTCAGCTTTGTTAGTGCTGGCGTTTAGTGCAGCTGCCTTTACCCACAACTTGGGGATTGAAGCCGCACTGGGAGCATTTGTCACGGGGATTCTGGCAGGACAGTCACCGCGCTTTAGTCGGGAGGCAGGGCTGACTCTGGAGTTGATTACCTCTGCGTTTTTGGCTCCTATTTTCTTTGCCACAGCGGGGTTGAAGGTAGACTTACTCAAAATGCTGGCGCCGCAAACGCTCTTGGTTGGTTTGATAGTACTGGCGATCGCCTGCTTCGGCAAATTCACCGGCGCCTACATTGGCTCTCGTGTGGGTGGCTTGAGCCATTGGGAAGGCATTGCAATGGGTTCGGGGATGAATGCCCGTGGCGCGATGGAGATTATCGTTGCCACTATCGGCGTTTCCCTAGGAGTACTGAATCCGCAAATGTACTCGATTATTGTGATGGTGGCGATCGTCACCTCACTGATGGCTCCGCCTTTGTTGCGCTGGTCATTGTCTCATGTGTCGATGAGTGAAGAAGAAGCGAATCGGTTGCAGCAAGAAGAACAGGCAAGTCGCAGCTTTATCAAGCGCATCCACCGGATATTGATGCCTACTCAGGGAGAAGCGAATGTCAGGTTAGCTGCTCAGTTAGTTAGCCATTTGGCACACCAAAATCCCCTAGAGGTGACGGTTCTGTTTGCTAAGAGTGATAAAAAGCCTAAACGTCAATCAGTCAATGCTGTAGCAAATGCGGTGAAGGACAATACAGCAGAAGCCGCTATTGCTACCGTAACAGAGGAAATTTATCTCCCGGATGACGCACTACTGCAAACCAAGGTGGAGTCAGGACGTAACAAGGCTGAGGTGATTCTCGTTGAAGCGCACAAAGGGTATGACTTGATTGTGATGGGCGCAAAGGAAAGTCAGCGTCCTCGGGGTGCTTTATTCAATTTGCTGGTCGATCGGGTAGTTCAGCAAGCTCCCTGCGCCACAATGGTGGTAAAGTCGAATTTATCCAAAGTTCAGGATCGGATAGATCCGACTGGCTTTCACAAAATCGGTCATATTCTAGTCCCCACCAGCGGCACTGAATACAGCGAACATGCAGTTGAGGTTGCCAGTACAATTGCGGCTCAGACTGGGGCAACTGTCACAATAGTTAATGTCGTAAATCGGACTCAGCAGCAATACATTCTGTTTGAGCAGCAGACAAGGCACTCGGTAACAGAGATTGCCCAAAACATTGTGCATCAGCAAGCCGAGATCGGGCAAGGACTGGGTGCGATTGTCAAAACTGCGGTTCTGACTGGAATTCCAGAGATGGAAATCCTCAAGTTTGCCCGCACTAACCAAGTAGATTTGATCGTTATGGGTAGTAGTGTTCGGACAATATCGGGTCGAGCGTTCTTTGGTCACCGCGCCGATGCTATCCTCAACAAAGCACCCTGTCCAGTCGCTGTGATTACGCTATCTGGTCACTCGAATTAGGGTACACAGACTTCAATCCGAAAGTAAGGGCGGGAAACCCCGCCCCTACGGTCATATTATGGTCTATTGAACTGAAAGAAGCTGTAAGGTGCATGAACGACTTGAACCCCTACGGCTAAGCTTCGCTTGGTCCGCAGATTCTTTAAGACAAGAGAATTACTAGTTGTTGTCTCAACATCCCAATCGCCGTTTTATGTTAAGCGATCTAGTAGGGTTCCACTGATCTGGACTCGATACTCCTGATAGCAAAGCGATCTTCGAGTCTTCTCCCAAGGGGAGACGCAATCATGCGAACGAGCGTCTGCTTCCTGACAAGCAGGGCTAGCTGGGCGTAAGTTCCGGGCTGACCACCCGTACAAATTAATCATAGCACGAGTAAGGTGTGTAGATTTGGCGAAGCTAATCTGTCCCCTTCAACTCTTTCAACTGTGTTAAAAATTGTTAAAAAGGACGTTTCCTTTTTTCCTCGAAATGGAACTACGACCAAACTTCGCAGTAGGTGCAGTACCCTTTCTTCAATTGCGATGGGATCTGCTTCTAGGGATTTACAAGTAAAAAAAATATACAAATATTTATTGTGGGATGGGCATCCTGCCCGTCCTATAAACTGGGCGGGCAGGATGCCTACTGCACAATATTGGATAATTTATTTGTCGGCGTTCCCCTAGGTAGTGGGTAAAAGCCCCCACTGATTGTAATTACGAATTACTTTGACTTGCACAGCAGCATATACTCAATGCGGTGAACCAACTCACAACGACTAATAAAAGGCAGAAAATAGGGACATAATTGTTTCAGTTTTATCATCAAAATTAGTAGTCTCATAGTCTTGAATTTTTGCTAGATATTACTATTAAAGTAATGAGACTTTATAAAAAATACCTCTTAAATATCCTCAAAAGTAGATTCAGAGGCAGTTTTACCTTACTCACTATGTAGGGATTGCTATGCTCTTTTGAGGAATAAAAGCTTTAGAAAATAGGGACATAATTGTTTTAGTTATAGTTGATAAAGCAAGTTTCAACTACTTGACTGATTAGATTTACTATCTGAAATATAGTAATTAGTCATTGTTGAGTAAGAGTGAAACTTAATTACATGCAAAACTTTACTTTTAAAAAGCTTGCTTACTGTAGACCAAATCTACGGTTTATCAGACGATCTGGCTATCTTTTGCTGTCATTGGCATGTATTTTATTCCTAAGCCTAATAGTTCCTCCTCCCCAACCTCAGCTTGCGTCCCTAATGACATCAAAAGCTGTGGCTCAGATAATTCCTGGTGGTCCTACAGGGATTGTTGGAGGTGTTCCACCTAGCTTGCGGGGTACAGTCCGTTATGCCCAACTCAGGCAGAACGATGGAGCAATAGTCACTGTCCCCATTAACGGCATCGGTAACTATGTTCTTTATTACACAGCTGTTGTAGACCAGTCCGTGAAACCAAATACTGACACATTTATCCCGTCAGGGACTTATGAGGTAGTATACCTGGATGGGTCCGGCAACATCCTCACAGACCCAACAGGCTGTAGCCCCGCTTGTATAGTCACCTACAGTCCTACTACTGATTACACCCAGAGTGTGCAAGTACCAACTCAGCCCATTAATCCTCCGCCATCAGGTGTGACCGCAGGTCCTTTGGGCATTTATGGTGTAGTCACCAATGCGACGACCGGGCTACCTATCCCAAATGCGAGTGTCTTCTTGTTCACGGATAACGCTAACAATGAGCCAATCGACAGCCTCCAAACCAACGGCAACGGCTTTTTCTCGTTCTATTACACAGGTACGGGAATCAAGGGTTTTGTTCCGCCTGGGTTTTACTCAGTCTTTGTGGATGTAGACGGTTTTGACGAGCAAGGCTTCTTTATCAATTACATCCCCCAACAAATAAGTTCCCCTACATCGGATGGTTACTATGTCTCCAATGCCGCACTCGGACGGAACTTCTCCTTGACGCCGAATTCATAAGGGTTTTGCCTTGAGACACCCTTATCTACTGGGAATGCTGGGGTTTTCTTGTTGGTGGCGATCGCTCTTTCAGAACAGTTTAAGTCCCACTAATAGCAAAAATGCTGATCGTCAAATCACAAACGGCTCAATTTCCCGATTATGCCACCGCCGCTGATACCATTCAGCAACTAAAGGACGGATGATGAACTTGGGAGGGTTACCGCTTTTAACATCAATACGCAGACACGAGTAAGGTCGTCGCTTTTGGGAACCATAACCGTTGCGACCAACAAAAAGCTGCGATCGCGCCACTAACCGATTCTCTTGTTTGCCTGCATCTCCAAAAATCTCCATCAAATCTGGTCCTTCAGTTCGCTGGCGTCGTAGACTAAAGCCACTGCCACCACAAACAATCCAATGAATACCAGAATCAGCACTGAGAGTGTCCATTGTCTGCAAGTATTCTAAACAGTGAGCGTGACCGTTTAGAACTAAATCAACCAGAGGACGTCCTTGAGTTAGGTTCCCTAACTCCTTCGCTACTGCATTCAGCACACCACGCAGACGACCGCGAATTACCAGCGTTTGCGCCTGTTGCCACTTCGTCGCCTCAGTGACGTAAGGAGGATGGTGAAAATAAATCACCCTGCCCCGAACATCTGCGGTATTCCAGGATGCAATTAATTTCAGCTTCAGCCATTCCAGTTGTTCAATGTCAGTTACTGTTATTTTGTCAGCAGTTAATTGCTTGTCAATATCAACAATAATTTCTTCAATTTGTGATACCTTAGCATGCAAATCGTCCAGTTGCTCTGCTTCACTGTGATTGTCTGGATTCAGATCTGCAGAAGTTTCCATCATTTGTTGCTTCTGTTGCTCTAAGTCATCACGGCGTTGCTCTAGTAAAGAGCGTTCAGCTTCTCCTTCCTTGGTTTTGGGTAGGGGATCTGGATCGTTAAATGTGTTAGAATCTAGGGCAAAAAAGTCAATACCGCCGTAGCGGAAGGTGTAGTAGCGATTGGGAAGGCGGGTAAAGCACCCAGGCTCATAGCGCAGACAGCGACCTGAGTCTGTTTTAGCCGTGTAGTGTTTGTCTAGGTGATGGCCTAGATCTCCTGGGAGCTTAAATGCTTTGAGATAGTCCAAAAACGCTCGTGCATAAGCTTCACCTTGTCCTGAACCATGCCAACCTAAATCAAGGTAGAGCTTTGCTTGGAGTAGGCGACGTAATGGTAGTGTAGTCAAAGACACTAAGCTTAAAAAAAGCGGCAAGTCGTAGTAATCGTGATTTCCTGGTACGGGTAGGATTGGCAGGGTGAAAATCATCTTGTCGTAAGCAATGCGTTGGGGATGCTCTCCTCCTAAGAGAAACTCCCGGTAAGGCAGGATAAAATTATCCTGATAGTATTCACTTGACCCTACTAGGTAGATAACATCGCCTGTGTGCAGCATGAAACGGCATTCTTGGTGATGGGGTAGCATCATTTCCGCAATCTGTCGCTGCGGATTGTGTCCTCGGTGCGCTCCAGAACCGCTATCACCCACTACCAAAAACGAGAACTCAGGATCGTCCGCGCCTCCATCGTCCAGCATCAACCGCGTTTGGTCAATACCTTGTTCAATAATAGCCGGGTCTTGCCACCGCACCCGCTGGTTCATCTTGCGAATTTTGTCGGCGATCGCCGGATCGGAAACAAGTTTCAATGCACCTTACTCCTTAATTGTCAATTGCTAATTGCTAATTGCTAATTGTTGATTAGCTATTAGCCATTAGCTATTAGCCATTAGCAATTAGCCTTACACCTCTTCCTGTGTTTGTTTATGCTCCACAATCAAGTTGGGAAGTCCTTCTAGTTTTTCTGTAGGCTCAACTTCTTCTAAAAGCGGCACAAAGATGTTCAAACCTGCGGGAACACAGCGAATCTCAACGGGAGTTTTCCCCAAAATTTCACCGTCAACAACAACCTTTTGCGGTGGGTTGGTGGTGATTTTGAATTGTTTTGCTTTCAGGTAGCCGATATCATCTCGTTCCACGGGGTTACCCGCACTCGCCGTTTGAAACAGATGAAAGGTAGCGGCGATCGCTGCTGCTTTAGTAGCCGGAGCCACAATTGTTAAATCCAATAACCCATCATCTACAATAATCCCTCCCGGTCCCTGAGCGAAGACTGAAGTCGGAGGTGCAGCATTTGCCACGGTTACTGCGGCGGCGGAAGCTTTGATTATTTTGTCATCGGTTTCAATTTCTATGTCAAATGTTTTAAACTCTCTTAATTGTTGGAGTCCAGCCAGGAAGTACGCCAAGACGCCAAAGCGATTCTTCGCTTCCCGATCTGCTTTTTCTACGGTTTCAGCTTCAAAGCCAATGCCTGCCAGCAGTACCATCGGATGATCGTTACAATAAGCTGCATCTATAGTGCGAGTCAATCCCTGTAAAATCACCTGGCAGGCAGCTTCTATTGTATCTGGGATTCCTAAAGCAGCAGCAAAAGCGTTTGCCGTTCCTCGTGAAATAATCCCAAACGGAATATCAGTACCCACCACAGCAGCCGCCGCATCTGACAGAGTTCCATCTCCTCCCGAAGCAATAATGGCATCTACTCCCCGTTGAACTGCTTGCTTCGCCAGTTCTCCAGCACAAATATCTTCCGTTGTCAAGTAAATATCCAGGTTGATTTCCGGCTCTAATATCGCCAGAATCTGTGCCAAATCTTGTTCGGAGTCACCTTGACCTGCAACGGGATTAAAGATCAGGCAGGCTGAACGATTCATAGGCTGAATAGGCTTTGATGAAATGAGTACGCTAATTATTACTTAACTTGTTCTTAAAGTTCAAACTTCTGTCTGACGGTAGGTTTGCCTCTCCTCCTGGCATGTAAAGATAAAGAAATAATAAGCTTAACTAGAATCAGGCAATTGCAAGGCTGATGGGTGTCGCACTGCGGTAGTCTAGATCCAGTGAATTGATCTCCAGGCTTGATATATCGCTTTATGACATCAGTTGTTTCCAGTCCGCCACGTACAATTCGCATTGGTACCCGTAAAAGCCAACTTGCTCTGGTTCAAACTTACTGGGTACAAGAGCAACTCAAGAAACGCTTTCCTGATATCTGTTTTGAAGTCCATACCATGTCTACCCAAGGTGACAAAATCCTGGATGTGGCACTAGCTAAGATTGGTGATAAGGGGCTATTCACCAAAGAACTCGAAGTGGGAATGCTCAACAAAGAGATTGACTTTGCCGTTCACTCCCTCAAGGATCTGCCTACTCACTTGCCAGAGGGGTTAATGCTGGCAGCAATTACAGAACGGGAAAACCCAGCCGATGCCCTGGTAGTGCATGAAAAACACAAAGATCGGCAAATTGATACACTGCCTGAAGGTGCTGTAATCGGTACATCTTCTCTGCGACGACTAGCGCAATTGCGGCATCACTTCCCCCACCTCGCGTTTAAAGATGTACGGGGAAACTTGAACACGCGCATGTCAAAGCTAGATGCGGGTGAATATGATGCGCTGATTTTGGCGGTAGCAGGGTTACAACGATTGGGTATGGGTGCGCGCATTCATCAAATCCTACCAAAAGAAGTTTCGCTCCATGCTGTTGGGCAAGGAGCATTGGGGATTGAATGCCGTACTGACGACCCAGAAGTGATCTCTCTACTTAAAGGTATTGAACATCCACAAACGCGCGATCGCTGTTTAGCAGAACGAGCTTTCTTACGCGATTTAGAAGGTGGTTGTCAAGTGCCTATAGGTGTAAACACGGAAATATATGGTAATAATCTAACATTGACAGGTATAGTTGCCAGTGTAGATGGTAACAAAATGGTAAAAGATACAGTTGTCGGTACTGCTACTCATGCGGAACAGCTAGGGACTGAACTAGCACATCGCATGCGAAAACAAGGAGCACAGGAAATTTTAGAGGAAATCTTTGCTGTGATCCAACGAGGTTCCTGAACTGTTTGGCGGCGAGCAGATGTGGTTAGATTAGTAGGGTGGGCACTGCCCACCGTTACATTACTGCTGGGCGTCCACCAGTCGGTATAATTTTAAACATATAAAGAATCGGAAAATAAAAAATACCAT
Organism: uncultured bacterium; assembly: GCA_964246695.1. Taxonomy (GTDB): domain Bacteria; phylum Cyanobacteriota; class Cyanobacteriia; order Cyanobacteriales; family Nostocaceae; genus Stigonema. The sequence continues at coordinate 20,694 of CAXTSI010000034.1, read as the reverse complement.
GCAGATTCTATTTGTTGCAGCAGAGGCAGCTCCCATTGCGAAAGTAGGAGGAATGGGAGATGTAGTCGGAGCACTGCCCAAAATCTTGAGAAAAATGGGGCATGATGTGCGGATATTCATACCTTATTACGGCTTCCTACCAGACAAAATGGAAATTCCCACTGAACCTGTTTGGCGGGGGTCTGCCATGTTCCAAAACTTTGCAGTTTACGAAGCAGTTCTGCCTGGTACTGATGTTCCCTTGTACCTATTTTCACATCCGGCTTTTGCGCCGAGGCGCATTTACTCTGGTGAGGATGAATTCTGGCGGTTTACGTTGTTTGCCAATGGTGCAGCTGAGTTTTGCTGGAATTATTGGAAGCCGGAAATTGTCCACTGTCATGATTGGCACACAGGTATGATTCCTGTATGGATGCACCAATCTCCTGATATCAGCAGCGTTTTTACTATTCATAACCTGGCTTATCAAGGACCGTGGCGTTGGTATTTAGAGAAAATTACTTGGTGTCCTTGGTATATGCAAGGACACAATACGATGGCAGCGGCTGTGCAGTTTGCTGACAGGGTGAATACAGTTTCCCCCACGTATGCCGAGCAAATTAAGACGCCTGCTTACGGCGAACAGCTAGAAGGTTTGTTGTCCTTTATCAGCGGCAAATTATCAGGTATTATCAATGGCATCGATACCGAGGCTTACGATCCAGCTACCGATAAATACATCAGCCAGAACTTTACCGCCGACACCTTAGAAAAACGCAAAGCTAACAAAATTGCTTTGCAGGAAGAATTGGGGTTAGAAGTTAACGGCAATACCTTTTTGATTGGGATGGTGACACGGTTGGTGGAACAAAAAGGCATTGATTTGGTGTTACAGATGCTGGATCGCTTTATGGCGTATACAGATTCACAGTTTGTGCTACTGGGAACAGGCGATCGCTACTACGAAAGCCAGATGTGGCAGATGACATCCCGCTATCCTGGACGCATGGCGACTTACTTACTTTATAACGATGCTCTTGCTCGCCGCATTTACGCAGGATCTGATGGCTTCCTCATGCCTAGCCGTTTTGAACCCTGCGGTATCAGCCAAATGTTAGCTTTGCGTTACGGCTGTGTGCCAATTGTCCGTCGTACAGGGGGATTAGTTGACACTGTATCGCATCATGACCCCATGACACAGTCAGGTACTGGTTATTGCTTTGACCGCTATGAACCACTAGATTTGTTTACCTGTCTGGTTCGCGCTTCGGAAGGCTTCCACTACAAACCCCAATGGCAAGCACTACAACAACGCGGTATGAGTCAAGACTTCAGTTGGGATCAATCTGCCAAGCAGTACGTGAAGTTGTATCGTTCGATTCATGGATTGCCCGATGAGGAAGAGCAACAACAGCCAGAGGTAGTGTTAAATGAGCCAGTAGCCACTACTAAGTAAAAGCGTTGAGTAGGGTGCGCCATTGCGCCTCGCCGTAACGCACCAATTCATTTGTATTGGTGCGTTACGCCTGACTCACGAGTTGAATATAGCACAATACGGTTCAGTTAAGATAATTTACCTACCGATAGCCTATGTAGAGACGCGAAATTTCGCGTCTCTACACAACCTAAAATTGCACTCAATGAAGAGATGTAATAACGGGTTTCATTTTCAAATTCTATGTGATTGTGCCTGATAATTTGACGTTCTGATTCCACTCGAATTAAAGTTTTCAAACCAGGCCAAAAGCGTATACCATCTAGTTTTTGACAAATACTGATGCTACGCTTTTCTATTCGACCATGCCCTTTATTGATTTGTTCATGACTGAATTCCGGGATAAATTTTGTTGTGACATCTTGAAACAAACCTGGTTGGTTGCCTTTCAGGGCAGCGATGTAGTCATTGCCACTAGCAATGATCAATTCACAAGTTTTTTTTGGGTATTAATGGCATCAAAGGCGAAAACAACTCCCTTGAGAGCCAATTTTTGAATTAGCGGAGGTATCGCTTTAATTTCGTTTGTTTTGGCATCAACTTCAAATGGATCTAAAATCAACCCCCTTTCAACAATGTAAGTGCTGACTAACATAATTGCGGGATGGGAGTCGGAATTTGGATTATCATCTTCGATCTGGTATGAACCTCTAAGCACCTTGCCATCCAACCCGATCGTTTCTCCTGTTAAGGGTTGAACCTCAAAAAACCGGGCAAGGCTACAGGAGTATTCTGCGTAGTTTAGATGTAATAGGGCACGACGTATTGTGCTGTAAGACGGTAGTCTATTTTTCGGGGGTTTAAACAGATCAATCAACGCATACTGATAGCTGCTAATCCAATCTCCGATTGCTAAGAACCCTTTATTACCTGCGGCGATCGCCAACGTAAATAATGCTAAGCATAGTGGAAGGGTATGACGCTGTCCTGCACGGCGACGAGGGTCTTCAAGTCCTGCGAATGCTTCTATAATTGCTATTTGGCTCACGGGAGTAGATGAATGTTCTGATTTTTCGTGCAGTATTTTACCATATAAATGCTACGTTTAGAATGAAATAGCCCTGGTTATCAGAGGGAAAGTGAATATTAGTAGCCACAACTGTGCCATCGGTTCTTATCTTTTTACCTTGAGTTATTTGTAACTGGACTGCTATTTGAGTCAGGCGTTGATTAAATTTTTGTAACGTCTCTTCGCTAATTTGATGTGACCACCGAATCAAAGTACTTTTGTCGGGAAGAGGATTAAAAAAAATTCTATAAAATTGTCTTAAAACTAAACTTTCATTAACGTTTGAAATAGTTTTTTCATAGCTCAAGCCTCGTAAATGCTTCAACGCTAGCATTCGCAATATTACTTCGACGCCTCGTTGAATTTCTCCCGGTTTTATTTGTGTTTGGATAACGTTTTGATAAATCGGATGAAAATAAACTAAATAATTGTTCATCCTCAAGGAGTTTATCTATTTTATAAATAAAATCATCCATCTCTCCTATCAACTGAATCAGAATACTAAACTATGAATCAAATTCATATTTTTTACGTAACATCGGTTTTCGAGTGAGTCTGCAACGAATGTACTACTCAAAAACATACTTAAGAATGATGAATTATTTTTATTGGCTCAAAAATAATTATAAAAACTTTATATCTTTTTTGATATTTTGTAATTATGTTCTATTATCTTGAAGTTTAATTAATTTCAATATCAGAGAATTTTAGTACTTTAGTACTGTAAAAAATGTCCAATTATCTGTATAAGGATATATGTTCATTTCACGTTTTTAGTATTCTTCGCCTTTCAAAAGACCTCAAGTTGTCAGGCGATCGCCTTATTCTGAAGCATTTTATCAGGATATATGGTCATGGAAGGTTGTTAGCGTTGTTCTTTTCTCAAAAGACCTCAAGTTATAAGGCGATCGCCTTATAACTTGAAGTATTTTATTGTCTATCAGGCTTGAAAGAAACATCAAACTTCAATCTTTTAAATAGCAGATACACGGTTTATTTTTTTTGTCAATACGTAAGTGTCAAACATATATTATACATTGTAGTATCAATGCAATACATAGACTCATTCTACCAGCGATACTAAGTGTGCGGAGTTTGATAATTGGAATGAGGGTGTATGCTAATCCCTGTCTTGGTTTTGAGTTTCGCACTCCTGACTAGTAGAACATCATTGACGATTGCCGGATAATATTGAAGAGAGTGCCTACAAGAACACCGTTCGGGAGGGGCAATGGAACGACCACGGTATATCGTGCGGCTGAGCACGAAAGAACGCGCAGAATTAGAAAGCATCGTCAAGAAAGGGAAAGGGGGGGCGCACAAGATTCGCAACGCGCAAATTTTGCTGCATAGCGATGTGAATGGAGAACACCTGACGGTAGAGGTAATAGCAAAAATGCTTCATTGCCATAAGGACACCGTTTGTGAAGCCCGGAAACGTCTTGTAATTCGAGGGTTTGCGGCGGACCAAGAGCGCAAGAGGCAAGACCGTCCGTCGGTAGAGCGGTTGTTTGATGGCGCGGCGGAAGCACGGTTAATTGCCCTGGCCTGTAGTCAGGCCCCCGAAGGGCGTACCCGCTGGACGCTGCAACTGTTGGCAGATAAAGTTGTGGAACTGAAAATCGTGCCCCATTGCACAGCAAATACTGTTCACACCGTGCTAAAAAAAACGAACTCAAGCCGCATCTCAGGGAATGCTGGGTAATTCCGCCCGAACAGGATGCCGATTTCGTGGCGGCCATGGAAGACGTGCTGGAGGTCTATCACCGACCCTATGAGGTGGATTTTCCAGTTGTTTGCATGGATGAGCAACCCGTGCAACTGATCAAGGAAACGCGCACGCCTTTGCCGATGGAACCCGGACAACCAGAACGCTATGACCATGAATATGAACGAAACGGCACCGCCTGCATTTTTATGTTTAACGAACCAAAGGCTGGGAAACGCAGTGTTTGCGCCCATGAACAGCGCACCATGACCGACTGGGCGCAGCAGATAAAGCATCTGCTCGACGAACAGTATCCCCAGGCAAAAAAGGTGGTGCTGGTGTGCGACAATCTCAACACCCATAAGCCAGCCGCTCTTTACCAGGCATTCAAGCCGGAAGAGGCCCGTCGTCTGCTTGCCCGCCTGGAGATTCACCATACGCCAAAACATGGCTCGTGGCTCAATATGGCCGAAATCGAACTCGCCGCCCTCACCAGACAATGTCTCGATAGACGCATCCCAGACCTGCCCACACTCAAATCCGAAATCGCCGTATGGAATACCACAAGAAACAGTGCTGCAACCAAAATTAATTGGCACTTTACCACCGCAGAGGCACGGGTAAAACTTCAACGCCTCTATCCGGTTATCAACGATTAAGGGCTACTAGAAGCCTTGAAAACTATACCTGTCATTTTGGCTTTTCTGTCAATGCGTAAGTCCTATCTCTTTAATTCGTAAGCTTAGGGGATATTTTGAATCAGCCAGGAATTTTCGACGAAATAGTACTTTATTTCCGGTCAATTCTCGAAAATGCCTGATAAACGAACAGGTAAAAATAAGCACTATCAAATGAGCGATGCAGCCATTTTGTGCATTTTCGGTCTTTTTTACTCAAAGCCCCTCATTTCTGGCGCATCAAAACAAAATATACGAAAGTTCCAATTCTCTAGTGTACCGGGGCATCAGAGACGATGGAGTACGGCTCGTCGTAAAAATGCTAAAGCTTGATTATCCCTCTCCCCAAGAACTAACCCGCTACAGACAGGAATATAAAATTACCCGCTCCCTAAATCTGGAAGGAGTTATCAACGCATACAGCCAGCAGGACTATCAACGGACTCTGGTGATTATCTTAGAAGATTTTGGAGGAGAGTCCCTAGAGCAATGGATGCATAAGCGTCCAGATATATTCTGCCCCATGCCTTTATCCACTTTTCTTGGTCTTGCGATCGCTATTTGCGACATTCTGGGCAGAATCCATGCAGCCAATATCCTCTCTGGCGCTTTTGAGCCTACCGCTCGATGCTTCAAACTCCCAAAAAGTAGCTTGGCTCAATTAATTGTGTTAACATCAACTAAGAAAAGATGCAGAAATGGGCAGAACACGCCCCCATGAATTATCTACATAAATTTCATTTAGTCGAGGCAGAAAAAGTGCGAGTCTTAGGGCAATTTTTTGAGGCTGAAGAGTTTTACGAGCGAGCGATCGCGGGGGCTGCTGAAAATGAGTTTATCCAGGAAGAAGCACTCGCCTATGAATTAGCGGCTAAACATTATCTGGCGCGAGGGCGGGAAAAAATTGCTCAAACTTACATTAAAGAGGCGTACTATTGCTACGATCGCTGGGGCGCAACCGCTAAAGTTAAAGATTTAGAAAAACGCTATCCACAACTCCTCAACACCAACCTAGTTCGGCAATCACATTCAATCGTGACCGATGAAACGATCCGTCATCCGACTGCGGCGATCGATTTGGCTGCGGCGATGAAAGCGGCTCAAGCCATCTCAAAAATGATCCATCTCGATCAATTAACTGCAACGTTGATGCAGGTGGTGATAGAAAATGCAGGAGCCGAAACTGGCGCTCTGGTTCTCCTGGAAGATGATCGGCTCACTGTTGTGGCTCAGTGCAGTGGGAGTAGACAGTGTAACCTGGAAAAGATCGCTGTTGCTGGCTGTGCAACAATTCCTGTCTCCGTCATCCAATCAGTAGAACGCACATCTGAAACTCTGGTGTTTGATGATGCAATCAGCGAACCGTCTTTTTTGACTGATCGGTATATTCAAAACCAACAAACGCGATCGCTCCTGTGTATGCCCATTCTCAAGCAAAATCAGCTGATTGGCATACTTTATCTGGAGAACAATCTCAGTACCGGAGTGTTTACCAGCGATCGCTTGCAAGTCCTTAAACTGTTGATCGCTCAGGCAGCGATTTCACTAGAAAATGCTCGGCTGTATGAACGGTTAGCAAACTATGCCGAAACGCTGGAAAGGAAACTAGAAGAGCAAACTCAAGCCTTACAGCAGGAGATCATCGATCGCGAACGAACAGAAGACGCATTACGACAAAGTGAAGCGAATTATCGCAACCTGCTACAAACCGCGAATTCAGTCATCATTCGCTATGATCCGCAAGGACGGATTCGCTACATCAACGATTATGGGATAAAACTCCTGGGCTATGAAGAACATCAGATTCTAGGGCGAACCTTATTTGAAACCATTATTCCAGACATCGAAACCTCTGGACGCGATGTCAAACCATTTGTTCACGATTTACTTCGCAATCCTCAAGCGTACCCGCAAGGTGAGGGTGAAAACCTATGTCGAGACGGTCGGCGAGTTTGGGTTGCCTGGTCAAATCAAGCTATCTTCAATGAACAGGGAGAGTTCGTTGAAATCTTATCGGTTGGCAATGATACTACGCAGCGTAAACAAGCAGAAGAAGCATTACAACACAGTGAAGCTAAATTCCGAGCTATCTTTGCAAACTCCCAGGTTGGTATCTACCGTACCCGTATCTGTGATGGATTAATTCTCAATGCCAATCAACGCTTTGCCGATCTGTTTGGCTTTGATTCACCCCAAGAAATTATTGGGATTGAACACACTATAGGCTATTGGGTCAATCCCAGCGATCGCCAACAAGGCATTGAGGTGATGAAGCGGGATGGGGAAGTGCGAAGCTATGAAGCACAGATGCGAAAACGAGATGGGACAGTATTTTGGGGACTTTTCTCTTCTTATCTGAATGCAGGCGATGACTACATCGAAGGGGTGATTGCAGATATTAGCGATCGTAAACAGGCAGAAGTCGCGTTGCAAGCCTCTGAAGCAGAACTGCGATCACTCTTTTCAGCCATTCCCGATCCGCTGTGTGTTTTCAATGCTAAAGGGCAAGTGATCGGCGCAATCAAAGGAAATCCGTCATATGGAGAGTTGCATAGGGAGGAGTATATTGGTAAAACACTGCATCAACTCTATGCTACGGAACAAGCTGATGAATTCCTGAGTTACATTCAGCAGGTGCTGAGAACCCAACAAGTACTCACAGTTGAATACAGCCAGTGGATAGCTGGACGAGAAATCTGGTTTTCGGCTCGCATTGCACCGATTCGGCACGAACAGGTGATTTGGTTGGCGCGAGATATTACGCTGCAAAAGCGAGCAGAAGCAGCCTCGATTTTGGAAGAACGCAACCGCATGGCGCGTGAAATTCACGACACACTCGCTCAGGCGTTTACAGGTATTCTGGCTCAGGTAGGAGCTGCAAAACAGGTGTTAACGGATGATTCAGAAGCAACGCAGGCACACCTAGACCTGATCGAAGAATTGGCGCGAACTGGACTGACTGAAGCGCGGCGATCGGTAGTAGCGCTCCGTCCTCAGCTTTTGGAGGAAGGCAGTCTACAGAGCGCTCTACATCGTCTCGTCGCTCAACTCAGAACTGCCGCAATGGATACCACTTTATATTATGAGATTGAGGGTGCAGTATATTCTCTGCCGACTGAAGTCGAGAGTAATCTACTGCGGATTGGGCAGGAAGCCTTAACCAATGCGATTCGACACGCCAATGCTGATGAAATTCGAGTGGAGCTAATCTATGATCGCGATCAGTTTTGCTTGCGCGTGAGAGACAATGGACAGGGCTTTGGAGTTGGGAGTATTCCAGCCTCTGAGGGTTTTGGCTTACTAGGCATGAGCGAACGGGCAGAGCGCATCGGCGCACAACTCACGATTAGGAGTCAACCTGGAGAAGGAACAGAGATGATTGTTACCGTCGATCGGGAGGCATCACAATGAGCCAAGCCATTCGGGTTCTCATTGCAGACGATCATGCTATTTTTCGGCAAGGATTAGCCACCATTATTAACCGTGACCCAGATATGCAGGTCATTGCCCAAGCCGAAAATGGGGAACAAGCGATCGCTCTATTTGGGGAACACCAACCGGATGTCACGCTCATGGATCTGCGAATGCCTGAAGTGGAAGGAGTTGCCGCCATCGGTGCAATTTGTGCTACTGCTAAATCTGCTCGGATTATTGTACTGACCACGTATGATAGTGACGAAGATATTTATCGGGGATTGCAGGCAGGCGCAAAAGGATATCTGTTGAAAGAAACTGAACCTGACGAGCTTCTGAATGCTATTCGTACCGTTCATCGGGGTCAGAAGTATATTCCGCCTGATGTGGGAGCAAAGTTGGTACAGCGCCTCAGCAATCCAGAACTGAGTGAACGAGAACTAGAAGTACTCGGCTCACTGGCGCAGGGAATGAGCAATGCCGATATTGCAGCTGCTTTGAGTATCGGTGAAGGCACTGTCAAATCTCATGTCAATCGGATTTTGAATAAGTTAGATGTTAGCGATCGCACCCAAGCTGTAATTGTTGCCGTTAAACGCGGCATTGTTAATTTATAGGATGTACTTTCGATAGAATTGGGATTCTAACTTGAGTTAGAACCAGCCTTCTACTCCACGATGGCATGGTTGCTCTATCAATTTATACTGTAAAAATTTTAACTTGCTATAGACGACAGCTTGAAGGCGATCGCCTATATTGAATTTATGCAAATAGTCATGCAGTCAATGGATTGAGTAAGTTAATTGCAAGGTTTTATGGCTGATACAGATGTAGAAAGATGAGCGATGATCGTAGCCACAGTTCCTTACTTGTAGCACCTTCAACCCAAGATTGGATGCGAGGTGTGCTGAGTGCCAAGGTAGTACTGGTGATGTATGGAGACTATCAATGCCCTAGAAGTGCGGACGTTTACAAGCTGATTAAAGGGATCAAACGAGAGCTTAGTGCTTCCTTTGGAGACGATTATTTATGCTTGATCTTCCGTCATTTTCCGCAGGCACAAATTCATCCTCATGCTCAACGGGCTGCCGAAGCTGCCGCTGCCGCCGCTGCCCAAGGACAGTTTTGGTTAATGCACGATACTTTATTTGCCCATCAACAGAAGTTAGAAAATGGTTATCTTGTAGAGTACGCCAATGATTTAGGGCTTGATATTCCTCAGTTTCTCAAAGACTTGTCTAAACAAGTGCATATCGCTCGCATCAATAAAGATATCGAAGGCGGAATACAGAGTGGAGTAACGACTGCCCCAGCCCTGTTTATCAATGAAAATCGATATATCGGGCACTGGAACACGACGGAGTTGATCGCAGCCATGATTGCTGCCAGTCATTGAGCTAACCGATCCCTATTAGCCCCACCTATTTTGCGAGTTTATTCAAATAGGCGATGGGAGTTTCACCACACCAGTATGTGATTCAACAGCGGGTGGAACGGGCGAAAACAATATTGTCGAAAACGGATTTGGCGATCGCAGACATCGCTCTACAAGTCGATTTCTCCAGTCAAAGCCATCTGACCCAACAGCTTAAGCGCTTGACTGGAATGACTCCAAAACAAGTTCGCTGACACGATACGAATCATTCATAGCGACAAATAGGAGAAAGATAATGGAATTAACCACAACACGACGATCAATTTCTAGAATCACCACAATACTGACTAAAACTACTCTGTCAATCGTCGTCACAATGGGAGTAGTTGGGGTTTTGCGAATGCATCCAGTGATCGCCACTCCTCCACCTCAACCCTCTCCGATGCTGGTCGCTACTGCCTATACGAATATCACATTACCAACCTTGAGACGGGGCGATCGTGGTAGAAGAGTGCAAATGTTGCAGCAAATTCTCTCAGATAATGGGTTTTTAAATGCTGCCGGAGTCAGGTTGGGAAATCCGAGTGGTGCGGTTGTCGATGGTGCATTTGGTTCGATTACACAGGCTGCGGTGAGAGATTTACAACGACGCTACAACATCCCCATCACAGGACAGGTCAATCCTGTGACTTGGGAAGTGCTGGATATGCGGGAGAATCCCTATCGATCGCCGCTCCCCTGGAAATCCTATGGAAGAATCCTCGGTAATCCCATCGAACCCTGAAAACACTAGCAAAGGCAATTAGCGATCAGAGCACGGGTAAAGGAGACAAAGATGAGAATCAAAGCAACCAAAGGAAAGCAGGGAATTGGAACGGAAGGGAAAGACGCGACTTACGTGGAGGCCGCCCGTTGGGGTAAGTATCGGGGGTGGCGGTATGTTCTGGGACTGGTGATCATCCTCTTTGCGTGGCTGGTGGTCGGCAGTGTCGGCAGCGCGCTTGTCGCGTTCGCGCTTAACGGTCAGGAGGGTTTCGCGGCGTTCCGTCGGGCGGATTTAGCTGCGCTCGGTTCCGTCGGGAGTTTCCTGGTGATCATGGTGGGTTTTCCGTTCTTCCTGGCGGGGATTCTCCTCACTGTCTCCCTCGTCCACCGCCGCCCCCTCCAGACGCTGATCACGGCGCGGGAGAAGATCAACTGGCGGCGGGTCGGTCACGGGTTTGTGGCTTGGTTCGTGCCATTCTGCCTGATCGGTGGGCTGGGACAGTACCTCTTCTACCCTGACACCTTCTCCTTTACCTCCGACCTCACGACGTTCGCGCTCTTCGTCCCGCTCGCACTGGTTGTCACTGCGATCCAGATCACCACAGAGGAGCTTTTCTTTCGCGGATACATCGTGCAGGGCGCGAGCCTCATCTGGTCTAACCGCGTTTTTCTGGCGATCACGTCAGCCGTGATCTTCACCCTGCCGCACCTCTTAAATCCGGAGGCGATCACGGGCGGCTGGCTCACGATCTTTTTCAGCTACTTCCTCGTTCCGGGTCTGCTGTTGACTGTAGTCTCGTTGATTGACGGAACCACCGAACTCGCCATCGGCGTACACTTCGCGAACAACATCGGCGGCATCCTCGTGATCAACGCAGCCGGAACCGTCGTGACCACACCAGCCCTGTTCACAGTTAGCGAGTACCACGCGACCTACGGGGCGCTATCAGTGCTGGTTGCAGTACCCGTGTTCCTGGCGATCGCCTACGGAGTGTTCAAGCGTAAGACCCCAACCCGTTTTCCAGAGCCACCGCAAGATCGTGGGTGATCTCGTCAGTTCGCAAACCTATCAGCAAATGACCCAAGAAGGTGATCACCATGTCTAAAGTTCCTTCTAACCACCCACGAGATCTTGACCGACCCACGCACGACGCAGGGGCAACGGTTTCCGCTAGGAGGAGATCCTTGCTCACCCGCAAAACCTACGTCCGCAGCTTGTTAATGACCGGGGCGATGGGGCTGGCCCTCAGTGTCTGCGGCCAGTTCGCAGCCGCGCAGCAGCCCGCGCCGGAGAGCGTTCCGGCGGAGGCGCAGCAGCCCACAGCCACGCAGCCACCCATGCCAGAGGCGACCGCGACTGCTGCGGTTGCCACCGCCGACAAAGCGGTCACGCACGCCGAGAACGACCGCGTTCCCCAAGGCGCGGCCTGGACGCAGCACTACTTTCCGTCCTCGGACGGCTCCGACGTTGAACTGCACGCCGACGTTCTGTTGCCCGAAGGACTGGCCGCAGGCGAGAGGGTGCCGGTGATCCTGGTGGTCGGGCCATACTTGGGGCACTCTGGTGGCCTGGCACTGGAAAACCACGCGCACACCGGCCCCTCCAACCGCTTCAATGACTTGATCGAAGGAGCCGACCTGTTCCGGCGCGGCTACGCCTTCGTCATGGTGGACACGCGCGGCTTCGGCGGCTCCACTGGGTGTTTGGACTTTGCGGGGCCAGGTGTGCAGGCCGATGTCAGAGCCGCAATCGACTGGGCGGCGACGCAGCCCTGGTCGACGGGTGCTGTCGGTATGTACGGCAAGTCCGCCGACGCCATCACCGGACTGATCGGCAACAACCTCAACCACGACGCGCTGAAGGCCGTCGTCGCACAGGAACCGATGTGGGACTTGTACCGCAACTTCCGCTCGAACGGTGTTCCCCGCTCGACCATCGTCAACGTCGCCAACACCTACAACTCCATTGCGACGCTGCCCCAGATGCCGGACGACGACGAGCGCTACCGGGCCAACGCCGAGTACGAGATGTCCCACCCGGGGTGCCTCTTGCAGAGCATTGCCGATTATGAAATTGCCGACCCCAATTCCGATTACTGGAAGATCCGTGACCTGGCAGGGCACGCCAAGGGCACCGACACTCCACTATTGTTTACGCAGGGCTTCCTCGAGTGGAACACAGAAGCCGAGGCGGTGGAGGAGTTCCTCGCCAACCACCAGGGGCCGCAGCGCGGCTGGCTCGGCCCTTGGGAGCATTACCGGGGCAATGACCGTACTGCCGATGGGAAACTGGAAATGGGCCGCGAGGGCTGGTTCGACGAGGTGATGTCCTTCTACGACCAGTACCTCAAGGGCATCGAACCGACCGTGGCCTACCCAGCCTACGTCGTGCAGGACAGTACCGGTGCCTGGCGCGCCCAGGACACCTGGCCGGTCGTGGAGTACTCCGCTACCATCGCGCTCGGCGGCGGGTCGTACCTGGACGACGGCCTGCCCGCCGACCCCGCAGCCGAGGCTCCCAACCGCTTCTTCGTCTGGTCTGAGCCACTTGGGCAGCCGGTTCGGATCACTGGCACGCCACGGGTATCGCTTGAGATCGAGGGCTACGGCAACGTCATGGTCGAGCTGTACGACGTCGCCCCAGACGGCAGCGCCGTTGCGTTCAACCGGCAGGTGGCGGTGGTGAAACCCGGCACGACCAGCTTCGACCTCAGATCAACCGATTGGACGCTGCAGGCTGGTCACGCGTTGGCCGTCGAGATTGGCACCATTCAGCCCTCTCTGGCCCCCGACGACGACTGGATTGATACACCGTCGTTTGAAAGAATCACCGTCAGCGACGCCCGGCTCGAGCTTGCCCTAGACGACCCAGCCAACGACACCGTCATCCCTGGCGACCGCGCGCCGTGGCTGGACATCTACCGGCAGGCGTACGCGGAGCAGCTGTCTCCCAGTACCCCGAGCTTCACGCTGCCGACGGAAGACCGCTGACCCACATCCTATGCTGGGTCGTGCTGTACGCACGACCCAGCGCCAATAGGTTCACGAGTAGGAACACCATGTTCGCTACAACGTATATCCGACAGCTATATTACGGGACAACCCTTAGCGATCGATGGCGGATATAAAGTGAGTTGATTGTTGATCGTGGAATCACAGTAAATCAATCCATCAACAAATCAGATCACGATGGTTCCTTTAATTGATGGTCAACTCTACAGTTTTAAGGTGGTAAATCAAATGATTCAGTGCAAAGATTTTGCGCCTCGGATTACTGAACGGGGACCCTTCGGCGGAGCTTCCGATTATGAATCCTTCTCTGAGGTTGTGAGTGAGGTCAATCAGTGGATTGAAAATACAACGATACAGGTGATCAATGTTGAAACCGTTGTTTTACCAGATAGCTTGAAAAGCACAAGTGATGGTGTCTACGGCGTGACAGTCAGTAATGGGGTCTACCCAGTGATGATCAGCCAGGGCGTTACAGTCAATTGCTTTCAATGTGTGCGTGTGTGGTACAGAGAATAAGCTTCACCGGAGAAGAAATAATGAAACGATTTACCTTGTTTACTTTCCTGTACCTCGCGCTCGGAGTTTGCCTGAGTGCGATCGCACTTGGATACCCAAACCTGCCTTCGGGTCTTCAAAGAAGCTTGTTCATCAGTGCAGGAACCTCCTACATTTTTTGTCTCCTCAGCACCTTCCCATTTTGGCGCGAGAGGACGATCCGCTTCTATCGCAGACGGAATTCAGCGGTAATTCTACCCTGGTTGGTGATTGGAGTGAACATTGTTGGGATGATCTGGGAGCCTCAGAGTCAGAACTGGACGATGGAAGCCATTTTAGGAGCGTTTTCGCGGCTAATAGTTGTCTTACCGTTTGTAGAACTCATTGTGATTACATGGCAAGTGAATTCTGAATAAGAATTTGGAAGAAGTTGAGTGTTGGAACTCATTACACTCAAGTTGGAGTTGGCAAACTGTCTCAGCAACGCGAGATATAGTCAAACGTACTGAACTAAGGAACACCATGAATAAGCCCAAGTTTTTTGTTACTCCCGGTTATGGCGAATATATGCTAAATGAATTGCATTACTCGCAAGCGGTAAAAATTGGCAATCGAGTGGAGACATCAGGTCAAGGCGGGGTGGATGACAATCTGCAAATTCCCGAATCGCTCGCGGATGAAATTGCTCAGGCGTTTCGGAACGTAGAGCGAACCCTGGCGACTGCTGGTGCTGCCTGGGAGCATGTTGTCCACATCAATTCTTACCATGTTGGCGGGTTTCCTCCAGAGGTTAACGATGTGATGGTAAGGCTATTTCGTCATTACATGCCCAACCATGCCCCAATTTGGACAGAGCTAGGTGTCGCGGCTCTTGGGCTGCCAACGATGCGGATTGAAATCCGCGTTACTGCAATTGTTCCGTGAGTTTCGCATCAGCGACAGCGCTGCTCTACACCGATCGGAGCAAGCAGATGGAGTAATAACTCCGACACGAAATTGATGCTAACTAGAACTGATCCATCAGGAGGACAATCATGAAACTTCAAACCATTTTCAGATTAATAACGATCGCTACAGGATTGCTCGGAGGTTCATTCACTCATCCCGCGATCGCACACAGCATTCCTCCACAACAAACCTCCCCCATTCTGATCGCCACTGCCTACACTGATTTAACCTTACCTACCTTACGCCAAGGCGATCGCGGCAGAAACGTGCAATTGTTACAGCGCATCCTTCAAGACAATGGCTTTTTAGGAGCCGCAGGTGTGAGGTTAGGCAATCCAAGAGGGGCGCTCGTCGATGGCATCTTTGGTGCGGTCACAGGACAATGTTTATGTCTTCTGTCCGACTGACTTCGAGCCACAGTTGGACTATCTGCGAAATGTGAAGGCGATTCAATGTAAGCCGTTTACCAGTCCCTAGAAGTAAACCAGTGAGGGGCAACAGCATAACAACTCACACCACTTTGTTGCTTTGAACAGAGGAGAGATTCAGATGTCAGAGAACAATGATGAAACTAGCGAAGATCATTGAGGAAACGGCGGATATGTGGGCTTTTGCCGCTCATTGGACGGGGCTGGATGTGAAGCCAGCGAAGTGATCGCGTCAAACAAATCAACATACGTCGAACTAATCGAGGAAGCGTAACGCCTCACACCACTCTATTTCCGTCAATGCGTAAGTTCTAACAAACTAATTTACAGTCTGCGCTTTGGTGGGGTCATCGATGACCCCGTTAATACCTGAACCCATCAACAACTAGCTCGAAGGAGTTTATGCCCATGTCTCACATTTCTTCTAACCACAAGCGAGATCGTGGCCTATCCACGCACGGCTCAGAGCCAACCGTTCCCGCTAAGAGGAGAACCATGCTTGCTCACAAGCCCCACGTCCGAAGCTCGCTAATGATTGGGGCGATGATACTGGTTCTTAGTGCCTGCGGCCAGCCCACATTCGGGCACCCGTCAGAGCCAGGAGGAAAGATCCCTGCGGATCTGAAACGCTTCTACGACCAGAAGCTGACCTTCGGCTCGTGCGAGGGCTACGCCACCACGGATGACGACGCTAAGGACTTCGCCAACGACACCTTCAAATGCGCCCGGCTTGAGGTGCCGCTCGACTACCAGAACCCCGGCGGGCGAACCGCGCAGATTGCACTGCTGCGCGTACCGGCAAAGGGCAAGCCGAGCAAACGAATCGGCTCCCTGCTGCTCAACCCAGGCGGCCCCGGCATGTCCGGGATGAGCTACGCGACCACGGTGGCAGAAAAATTGGCCGACAGTCCGATCACCAAGCAGTTTGACCTGATCGGGTTCGACCCACGCGGGGTTGCGGCCTCGACACCAGCCCTAGACTGCTTCACCGATGCCGAACGAGAGGCCGACAAGTTGGTCAACTCGATCAACTCCGGGGGCAAGGACTACACCGACCACGAGACCCGTCAGTTGTACCAAAAATGCGCCGAGCGTTCCGGCGGTGAGGACGTGCTGGCTCACGTCGGCACGCGCGATGTCGCCCGTGACATGGACGTACTCCGCGCGGTGCTCGGCGATGACAAGCTCTCCTTTTTCGGCGCCAGCTACGGTACCCGGCTCGGCGCGATCTACGCCGAAACATTCCCGCAGAACGTGCGGGCTATGGTGCTCGACGCCGCGATCGACCCCACCACCGGCACCACCGAGCGTCGGCTCTTCCAGTTCGCGGGTTTCCAGCGTGCCTTCGACAACATGGCGGCTTTCTGCGCTAAAACCCCGACTTGTCCGCTCGGCACCGATCCCAAGCAAGCTAGCGCCGCCTTCCAGCAGATCGTGCGGCCACTGATTGATAAACCGATCATTACCGCAGACGGACGCAAGGTCACTTACACCGCCGTAATTGACGGCGTGACCACTGGGCTTTACAACGAGAAGGCCTGGCCTGCGGTGATTCTAGCCATCACCGAACTCAAGGCCGGAAGTGGTAAAACCCTGCTGTTCTTGCGCGACATCCTCAGCCAGCGCAATGCCGACGGTAGCTACGGCAATAACTACGAGTCCCTGGTGACCATTAACTGCCTCGACGAGGAACGCCACACGCCCGAGCAGGAGAGCGCGATGACGCGCGACATTTTCAAGGTTGCGCCCTTCCTAGACACCGGCCGACCCGTCAATGCCCGCGACCTCTGTGAGCATTGGCGCGTGAAACCCACCCTCGGCTACCCCTACGCCCAGAACATCAAAGGACTCCCTAAAACCTTGGTCGTGTCGGTCACTCGCGATCCGGCCACCCCGCACGAGGGCGGCATCAGCCTCGCCAAGACACTCGGCGCGAGCCTGCTGACCGTCGAGGGCGAACAGCACGGTGTAGCCCTCACCGCCGGCAATGCGTGTGTCAACGACATCGTCGCCGACTACCTCATCGGTCTCAAAATCCCCGCAGACGGCGCTCGCTGCGTCCTTTAGGCGCGTTGGGACACTAGAGCAGCCTGAACAGAGAGTGTGCGTTGCTGCCGCAGCGCTCACCATAGGGTTCCCTCCAGCGCCAAAACTAAGGATTTAGAAACCAATCGTACTGAACAGAGGAACACAATGAATAAGACTAAAGCTGTACCATTTAAACCTCACTAAATTTTGCAGCCTGAAACCCTTGTTGCTACGTTACCAAATGCTGTATTAAATAACTTAGACTTCAATTGGCACAGTAAAAATAAGGTTTTTCGGCGATTTTCAGATCGTAGAGCAATTTTATTTTTGTAACCCTTTAGGAGCAAGGCTTTCAGACATTACGTGGCGGCTCATGTTACGCTCGCTACTTTTACCCCTTAATGGGTGAATATCAAATTGATGCTTTTTATGAGCGAAAATATAATGCAGTCTTCTACAGCATTAAAGATATCCACTATCTCAAATCAAAACGAATGTTAGGCAAAGCATTCGATAAGGAAGCTTTTAAAATCCAGTTTGAACTCACTTTCGGCAAGGCAGAAGATAAACGATATAACCTCGAACAACTTCTAACTTTCGCCAAAGAAAAATTCAACTTAGGAATGGAAGAACTTTTGCTACATAACAAGAAATCTTGGCAACGTCGAGAACAGTGGCAAAAGCAATATGACGAAGCCGAACTAGTAGAACAACCTTTCTAACAAATAACAAACAGTTGGGAGTAACATCCTGGCTGTTTGTTTTTTAACAGACAGGACTTACGCACTCCTTCACGAATAACGAACCGCAGAGAAGCCAGTGCGTTGCGTATTTTCCCAAGGCACGTTTTCGCTCTTAAGCTTCCCCCGAAAAGCTGCCGCCCCGTTGTAGCAACTGGCGCGACACGGAGGACACGGAGGAATGAGAGTTTGAGAGGTCTAACAGCGTAAGTCCTGACAGATTCAAGAGCGATCGCTCAGTTCTCACTCATATAAACAGTCTCTTAAATATCACTTTAATAAAAGTTAACTATGAACATTAAAGTCGATTTCAACATCAAGCTCAAGGGCATTGTCGAGTCTCTTGAGACTCATTATCTTGTGGCACACTACTAATTGAAACCCTAGCATGGTTGCCAACCACCGGAAGCGTCAACAAGAATGATGCAATTAAACAAACTGCCTGTTAAGTTCATGGGAGGCAAGGGGAAAACAACTCGTGCGTACTTACCAAAAAAAAGTAACGTGACACTGTTTTTTCTACTAAAACATCCAAGAAGTTGAGAGCCACCGTCTTTTAAGCGGTGGATGAAAACGATAGAAAGGATTTATCCTTTCGTTTCCCTCTTGTCCTACAAAAGAATAGAGGCGATCGCCTATTTTTTAGGGCAGAGGGGGGAGCGAAAACACGCCCTAAACCTTATCACTCATAGTTAAAAATTCTTTAGGTACTTCACGAGGCGTATAATTAGGAACCTTCTTGACAGGAGTACTAGCATTCACCTTAATATCAGTAGTGCCAGTTGGTTTACCTGTAGAAGTACCAAACAAAGGTTGCGATCGCTCATGACCAGTTGCTCTATCAAATTCCAACACCATATGCTCGTGTAACGCAACTACATCTGCCATACGGTTGCCCAGACTACTAGCTATATCTGGAATCGGAATATTGGCGTGCCAAGATACTGGAATATCCTCTTTCTGGAAGTAAGTATCAACCTCGGAACGAATATAATCGGCTGTACCACCACAAAATACCAATTCCCGTACATCATCTTCGATCACAGAGCGCAACCACCGTGCTGCTGCCCGCCAATACTCATCCCTGGCAAGCAATAAAGCCTTAGACATAGACTCTCCATCAGCCTTTATCTCGCTACTATTACGCTTGCGAGAAAGCTTTTGCAACACCTGAGCATCACAATTTACACCGGCTTCAACGATCGCGCCAACAATATCAGTATTATCGGGGCTAAGTCCTGATACTTTAGAAACAAAATTGCTGACAAGCCAAGACATCCCCAAATCGCTAGTAATCCCGCGATTGGGAAAACCATCTCGAACGAGAAACACGCTAGCGTTACGATAACCCACCATCACAAACATTGAAGTAGGTATAGTACCCCCCAAAGTGCGTCTGCGATAAAAGAATATACCGCTTCCTTCAGATGCCACGTTGTAGTAAGCCATCTTCACCCGCATCTTACCCGCCGGAGTTTCAAATCCTGTAAAAACCTCCTTTAAGCGACTTTCCAATTGAGCCTTGTCTTGAGTCTCCCCTGGTGGCAGCAAAATATTCAAATAAACAGAAACATTATTCCCCAGTCCCAATTTCTCTTTCGCCAACCAAATTGCCCCGCATACCTTGGGTACTGCCAGCTCGTACTTAAGTTCCTTCAATTGCGATATTCCCCGAAACTGATGCCGAGCAAGTGCGCCCAGTACATAGTATTCACCGCGTACACCTACCCAAGCACGAGATTCAGGCAGCCCTTCTGGTTGTATATTCTCAACCGAAGCCTTCGCCACATCAGCAACTTCAGAATCCATCAACAAAACTTGCGGCTTCCCTTCCGGATATTCCTGTACAATCGCCTTAGTCTTGCTTCCACCCATGTCTAAAGTTAAAACAATTTTCTTAGGTTGAGCTTTATCGTTAGTTTTAGCCATATATGAAATTTTTTATTAACGAATGATTTTGTAACAACCAATCTAACCCACACGTAAATGAGAGGGGGTTAGTTCATACAAATTTCAAAAACCCTAGTTTTTATTAAGATATTGCAATAACATAAACCACCACTCTAGCTATGCTCCTTTCCCCTTAAACAAACACATGGCAATTAATTATGTGGCTTAGATTTAATAGCAATACCCGCAGTAAAATCAACTGTGGGATAGTTTTTGTTTCTACAGCCATTAATATGAGAATCATCTGAATTGAAAATACTTTAATCAACCAATTCAAAACCTCAATCCCTCATGAACCGAGGAATTTTTATTTTTTCTGACCTCGCCGTCTTTTTTTTACAGCCGCTTGACGCGGAATTCTGCTGAAACGATTGGCAGGAGAAAAACCCATGTCTAAAACTTTCTACAAAATCGACAATCCTCAAACTAGAGATGCCATAGCAATTGTTGAGTCCATGCCCAGTAGCATCGCCTACGATATTGCCCGATTCTGTGGTAAAGAAATTGATCCCGATTATATCCCTTTTAGCAAGGATGACCTTCCCAAACTTCGAGAGTATTATCGTCTTATTCGCACTAACAAATCAGAATTTTCCACATCTACAACCACAGTTGGTGTAACCGTTCAGGGGGGAGTGCCCTGGAACATACCCATTGCCTAATTAATCGCT
>CAXTSI010000033.1:0-31952 GCA_964246695.1 uncultured bacterium | reverse complement strand
TAGTGGTTAGTGGTTAGTGGTTAGTGGTTAGTGGTTAGTGGTTAGTGGTTAGTGATTAGTGGTTAGTGGTAACAATTGGCACTTAGCAATTAACAACTAACAATCAACAACTAACAACTAACAACTAACAACTAACAACTAACAACTAACAACTAACAACTAACCACTAACAAATCATGCCTTCAGGCGAGACAGACCATCAAGGTTAAATTTCTGTATCCAAGCTTCCCGATCGCTTGCTGTAAATGACGGATTGCGGGATTGCACTTTTACCTGATAGCGATCGCCAACTAAAACAGCAGTGCCGGTACTGCCTTGGGTAACAGCTGGATATCCAGCTATTTTCAAAGTGCTGGTTTTAAATTTATCCGCTGGGTTGGATGTCCCTTTTACCCCTTGTGTATCAGAAATTGAAATCACAGCGAGGTCTTTGCCCTCTTTTTTCAGCTTGGCTTCAGCAAAGCCTTTTTTCTCCTGGGTATAGACGCGTTCATACCCGGACTGAGGCTGCGGGAAAAACTTGTTAAACTCGCTACCTTGGGTTGCGTCCTTGGCGATCGCTTGACCGCTTCTTTGCTGAGTGCTTTCCTTCTGAGCTTGATCAAAACGTCCAGGAGTCTTTGGCTGACAGGCTGTTGTTAATATTAACAAACATAACAACAAAGACGCTAAAATCCTACGGGCACGGGGGAAAATCATTTTTTGCTCCTCCTTATGCTTAACTTTTACGAATATCAGGGTGATCCCTACTGACGATAGGCGATTACAGCATAGAATGGATCTCCGGCTGCTGCACCTATCCACTGGAACAAGTTACTCACTTTTGACTGACGAACAATCACTTCTGTTTGGTTAAATCCCGGCACAGAAGAAAAGTAGCTTTTTACTAATTCAACTCTACTAGCTTCCGTTCCCTCTCGCCACGCTTGAATCGCCTTTTGAAAAAACATTCGATTAGAAAAGCTGATAATTGCCACGCCACCAGGTTTGAGGATGCGGTGAATTTCGGAAAATACAGCCTCTGGATATTGCAAATACTGCACTGAAACGCAGTTAAGAACTGCATCAAAATCCTGATCCTTCAAGGGTAGCTGAGGATTTTCGTTAAGATTTTGTACAAAGTAATGATTGAATCGTGGATTGCGTTCTAGTTCAAGAGCATTCAGTCCGTGTCCCTCTACGTGAGCAAATTCTATCTCTTCTGGTAGATGCGACACCCAGCTACTCATCATATCTAAAATGCGGGTGTGGGGTTTGAGGCGATCGCGGTACAAATCTGTTAGCTGTTGAATAAAGCCTTCGTCCACATGTGTGACGAAGCGAGGATATTCGTAGAACTGCTTGTCGTCTGTATCATCAAGCTTTGTGCGTTGATTCGGTTTCAGCGGCATAAACGTCTTACTAGGAAAATTGTTCCCAAAATCATGTTAATTTCCGGTATTACCTGACTTAAAAAGTATTTATGCTACCCCACATATTGTAAAAAGAGACTGAAAACTCAGTTACCAACCAACATTTAATTCAAATCATTGAAATGTTATATACCAATCCTATTACATAGGTGAAAATTCCATAAATACACGTAGGGTGGGCACTGCCCACCAAAAGCCAGATGTGGTGGGCAGTGCCCACCCTACGTGTATTTCAAAAATCAAATAGTAATGCTATAGCTTGTACGCAGAGTTTAATGGCGATCGCTCACCTCAATTTTCCCATTGCAATCGCAGAAACTCCTTGACCGAGGACCAACAGTTTTCAGCTTACTCGTTTCCTGATGTTAGATTACTGAAGATTTCTCCCTTGTGTGTTAGTCCGATCAATTATGGTGCGTTACACTTCGTTAACTGATATCTTGCACCAGCATCAAAAACCGGGTTTCTTGCAAATATTGAAGGCTGAAACCCAATATTTATCGTTGAGAAACCCGGTTTTTTAGGTCTTATTGAGAATGGTGCAAGATCTGAGTTAACGCACCCTACAATTTGCTATCTTCAACTTTTGCCATGTTCGCCGCATCGCTGGATCATTTCTGCTACCAAACCTGTCCAACCAGTTTGATGATTAGCACCTAGACCCGCGCCGTTGTCTCCATGAAAATATTCATGAAAAAGAATGAAGTCACGCCAATGGGGATTTGTTTGAAACACCTCCATCCCGCCATACACTGGTCTGTGTCCAGAGGAGTTTCTGAGAAAAATCTGACCTAGCCTATTAGACAATTCAATTGCTACTTCCAGTAGGGTCATCTCTTTACCAGAACCAGTAGGACATTCCACTTTGAAATCGTCGCCCATGTAGTGATGGAACCTCTGGAGTGATTCAATAATTAAATAATTCATCGGAAACCAAATCGGACCACGCCAGTTCGAGTTACCACCAAACAAGCCAGTGGTGGATTCAGCAGGTTCGTAATCCACTCGGTACTCTTGACCGTTTGCTGTCAGCACATAGGGATGTTCTAAGTGAAATTTAGAAACAGAACGGATACCATAGGGACTCAAGAATTCAGCTTCATCTAACATCTTGTGTAGAATGCGGCGCAACTTGTCTTCGTTGGTAATTGCCAACAATCGCCGATCGCCTACCCCCAGACTTTGCATACAGGATATTCCTGATGTCAAGTCAGGTCGATTCTCGATAAACCATTCTGTCCGCCGCTTGAAGTCCGGCAGTTTCTCTAAGATTTTTGGTTCCAGCGTTCCCACTGCAAACAGCGGCGCTAACCCAACCAGCGATCGCACTTTCAGCGGGTCATAACGACCATTAGGTAATTTTAGCACATCGTAGTAAAAGCCATCGGTTTCATCCCATAGAGCAATCTCATCCTTGCCAATGCCTTCCATCGCACTAGAAATGCGGAGAAAATGCTCAAAGAATTTGCTGGCGATGTCTTCATAAGCCGGATCGTCTGCAGCCAGTTCTATGGCGATCGTCAGCATATTCATGCAGTACATCCCCATCCAACTGGTACCGTCTGCCTGTTCCAAAGTGCCACCTGTGGGCAGTTGCGCACTGCGATCAAACACTCCAATATTATCTAAACCGAGAAAGCCACCCTGAAAGATATTGTTGCCCTCAATATCTTTGCGGTTCACCCACCACGTAAAGTTAAACAGTAACTTTTGAAACACGCGCTCTAGAAAATCCCGGTCTGCACGTCCGTAGATCTTTTGCTCTATATTATAGACACGCCAAGCTGCCCAAGCATGAACCGGTGGGTTGACATCACCAAAAGCCCATTCGTATGCCGGAAGTTGACCGTTGGGGTGCATATACCATTCTCGCGTTAAGCGGGTCAATTGCCGCTTAGCAAAGTAAGGATCAATTATGGCAAGCGGTATCACATGAAACGCCAAATCCCAAGCAGCAAACCAAGGGTATTCCCATGTATCGGGCATCGAGAGAACGTCATCGTTAAATACATGTACCCAATCAGAGTTTCTACCATCTTGGCGAGACTCTGGTGGCGGCGGACCTGCCGGATCGCCTTTTAGCCAATCTTCCACCACATAGTAGTAAAATTGTTTGCTCCACAACATCCCCGCAAATGCCTGTCGCTGTACATTGCGTTGGTCTTCAGATATAGGATAGGGAGAAATACGGTGATAGAATTCATCGGCTTCTTTGATGCGATCGCCTAGTATCCGATCAAAATTAGTCCCGAATGGTTCTGCCAGATCTGGAGTATCGCAAAGTCGCAACCGCACAGTTTTGGTTTCGCCTGCAGCGATGGTCAACACATGATGGGCTGCAACCTTCGTTCCGATTTGATTAGGATTGACTGCATCCTTTTGACCATGTATTATATAATTGTTAATCCCATCTTTGACGTAAGGAGAAGCATTAGCGACTCCATATAATCTTTCAAAATTCGTCTCATTTTCTGTAAACAGCAGTTCCGTTGCCTCGTTGCAGTATAGCCATCTATTGCCCAGGCTTGATTCCTTCGCTTCGATCACACTCAAGTGTTCATCAGATTTTAAGACCTTGACACTCGGCTTTTCTTGATCGGTAAACCAAGACCAAGTATTGCGAAACCACAGTTTTGGTAATACATGTAGGGTTTTTTCTTCCGGTCCCCGATTCACAACGGTGAATTGAATCAAAATATCGGACGGTGTATTTTTGGCGTACTCAATGAACACATCAAAGTAGCGATCGTCAGCAAACACATTTGTATCCAGCAATTCAAACTCTGGCTTTTGGCGACCTCTAATGCGATTTTCTTCTACAAGTTGAGTGTAGGGAAAAGCAGCTTGGGGATATTTGTAGACACACTTCATGTAAGAGTGCGTCGGGGTGTTGTCGAGATAGAAATAGTATTCTTTGACATCTTCCCCGTGATTACCTTCATTTCCCGTTAAGCCAAAAATCCTTTCTTTGAGAATTGGGTCTTGACCATTCCAAAGCGTAATGGCAAAACACAATCTTTGATGGTTATCACAAATTCCAGCGATCCCATCCTCACCCCAACGGTAAGCGCGGGACCGGGCGTGGTCGTGGGGGAAGTAGTCCCAGGCACTCCCATCACGACTATAGTCTTCACGGACGGTGCCCCATTGCCGTTCGCTGAGGTAGGGTCCCCAGCGTTTCCAATAGGCGATGCGATCGTGGTCTTGTTGTAATCTTGCTTCTTCTTGAGTCATAATTTTGCTCCCAATACAATTCTAGGACTTACGCATTGACAGAAAAAAATAATTGTGCAACAACCTCGTTACAAGGCTCTGCCTTGTAATGCTCTTATGTTCGGCTCCGCCTCCCGTAAACATTGGAGGCGGAGCCTCCAAGATCGCATTCCCAGGCTCTGCCTGGGAACGAGGCAGTGCAAGGAACGCAATCACATCTGCAATATCCTCTGGTTGCCCAAGCCGATTAAAAGGTGACTTTTGACTTTTGACGAACCCGAAGGGGCTGACCGTGCAGCGGCTGTTTTGTCATCATCACCGGAGTTTGCATACATCTCGGTTTCCGTCGGTCCTGGTGAAACCGTGTTCACTGTGATGCCGCGTAGACGCGTCAGCGGCTTGTCGGCAGACATCGCCTACTTCCATCGAGAGAACTTTGCCCATCAGTTCTACAGCCGCCTTGCTGCCAATGTAAAGACCAAAGCCCGCTTGCGGATGCACAACCAGACCACTGGAGATATTGACAATGCGCCCGTTTTGATTTAGGCGACGGGCTGCTTCCTTCATATAAAAGAATGTACCTTTCGCGTTCAACCCAAAGACTTTATCAAAGGTTTCTTCATCCATCTCCGCAATCGGTCCGACATCACCTGTTCCGGCATTATTAACGACAATATCGGGCGTTCCCAAGCGTTGCTGCGTCTGTTCAAACAGTTGAGAAACGTCTTCGCCTTTGCTGAGGTTTGCCTGGAGAGCGATCGCTTCACCGCCTTGGTCTTTAATTTTGGCAACGACTTGGTTAGCCGTATCCTCATGACCGCTGTAGTGTACAACCACCTTAGCACCATCTGCAGCCAGCCGTTCACATATGGCTGAACCAATGCCACCAGATCCACCAGTGACGATGGCGATTTTTCCGAATAATGGTTTCATAGTTTTTCTCCACAACATTTTCTGTAAGGTGGGCAATGCCCACCCTACTACTCCCCCTTCCCTAAAAGGGAAGGGGGTTGGGGGGTTAGGTTTTTTAATTCATCGTCAGCACTGCTCGAAAACGCGGCTTCCCATCGCGTACACGCTCAAGAGCCTGTTGGGCATTTTCTAGCGGATGAGTTTCAATCATTGGGCGAACGCGGTGTTTGGCAGCGACTTCTAACGTCTCGCGCATATCTTTTATGGAGCCACTTGGACTGCCCATTACCCGGCGACGGGCACCGATCAAATCCATTGGCGGCGGAAAGAGGATTTCTTTGTTATCCACAGCTAGCAATACTAAAGTTCCTTCTGGAGCAAGGGCGTGGATCGCCTGTCCCATTAACTTGGATGAATTGGCAGTTGAGAGAATGACATCAGCACCACCCATCTGCTGCACCTTTTGCATCCATTCGTCAGTACTGGAGTCAACCGCTTCATCTGCTCCCAGTTTTTCTTTAGCCAGTTGGAGTTTATCTTCGCCTCGGCTGACTGCAATTGTACGTGCTCCTAAAGCATGGGCAAACTGTAGCGCCAAATGTCCCAGTCCTCCTACACCCATCACGGCAACAGTTTGTCCCGGCTTGAAGCCAACGTAATTGAAGGGGGTGTAAACAGTAACTCCTGCACAAAACAGGGGTGCTGCGTCTTCAAAGGAAATTTCATCGGGGATGACAGTCACGTCACGGGCAGGGGCTTTGGTGTATTCTGCATATCCCCCGTTGAGACTAACACCAGTCGCCAGTTGCTCTGGACATAAAGTTGATTCACCGCGTATGCAGTAGCGACAATGACCACAGGTGTGCTGTGCCCAAGGAATGCCAACGCGATCGCCCTTCTTGAGATAGTTGACTTGTTCGCCGACTTGTTCAATCACTCCGGCTACTTCGTGACCAGGAATCACTGGCACTGTTGACATTCCCTTAAATTCCTCATTAACCAAATGCACATCCGAACCGCAGACCCCGCAGGCATGGACTTTAATCAGCACATCCAAGGGACCAATTTCCGGCACAGGTACATCACGTATTTCCAGAGGTTGGTGATAATTGGGTAAAACTGCAGCTTTCATGCTATAATCTCCTAATAAGGTAAATTAGACAAGTTTATACTTAGGGCTGGTAATAGCTAATGGTAACAATTAGCAATTAGCAATTAGCAATTAGCAATTAGCCATTAGCAATTAGCAATTACCAATTACCAATTACCAATTACCAATTACTGCTCATGGTAGTTCCATAGCAGTCCACCATCGACAAAGAAGGTAGCCCCAGTGATGTAGTTAGCGTCGGGTGAAGCTAAAAAGGCGACCATAGAAGCAATATCACTTGGTTCTCCTAGTCGTCCGAGGGGAATATTTTGCAGCACAGCGTTTAGCTTTGCTTTGTCTTCTATCAAACTTGTGTTAATTGGTGTGTTAATAGCTCCCGGTGCGACGTTGTTGATCGTGATGCCCAATGGTCCGAGTTCTATTGCCAAGTTTCGCATCATCATTTTCACACCACCTTTACTTGCACAGTAAGTGGTAAAGTGCGGGAAAGGTAATTCTTCATGCACTGAGCTAATGTTGATAATCTTTCCTTGGCGTTGAGTTTCCCGGAAGTGCTTGACGATCGCTTGTGTGGCGAAAAATACGCCTTTGAGGTTGACGTTCAGCACGTTATCATAATCCTCTTCTGTTATATCCCAGAAATCGGCGTTCTTTTCTAGACCTGCATTGTTTACCAGGATATCTAGCTTGCCGAAGTGTTGGATACCATCAGCAATCATCCGGTTGATATCGCTGACTATACCCAAATCTGCTTTGACAACTAAGCCTTTGCGTCCGGCGGCTTCGACTTTCGCTTTGGTTTCCTCTGCCCCTTCTGGGTGAGAGCGGTAGTCGATGATGATATCTGCACCTTCTTCTGCCAGCCGGATGGCGATCGCTTGTCCAAGACCTTGACTACTACCTGTTACTAGCGCAACTTTTCCTTCAAGTTTCATGATCTGATCCTCGTTTTGAAAGGGCTATGATATCTGCTGTCAGTGTGAAAAAATTAGCAGAGATGCTGATTTTTTGCCGTTGCTTTCTTGAGGTATGAATTCGGTTGTAGAGACGTAGCACTGCTACGTCTCTACAATGATTTTGGTCCGCACGTAAAATCATTTTCATAGATGGAATCAGCAACGCCGATTTTTTGCCTGCCTGGTTTCAGGTCTCTATACAAGTTAATACTTGATGGCGGCGAGAACAACTAGAAATATAGCTAGGTCTTCCAGTCATCAGGGCGCTTCTCAATTGGGTGGAATACGGGTACTTCGTAGGGGCACGGCACTGCCGTTCCCAAAGCCGTGTATTGGATGCATCCAAACGAGAATTGCTATAATCCCCGTTTTGAAGGTGTGGCAAATGTCAATCACTCACCGAGTGCACCAACCTCTACCCCCTCAAATGCAGTGTTAATCCCCACCTGTTTCCAGGCTTCCAGTTCGACTTTGACAGACTCCAGCTTTTCCTCGATCATCTGCACAGCATCTGCACCAAGAGCCAGTCTCAGCGGTGGATTATCGCTTTCAACTGCCTGAATCATCGCCCTAGCTGCTTTGTCTGGATCGCCTGGTTGCTTACCATCGTTCTCCTCTATCCACTTGAGAAACTCACCACTGGTGGAAGCGTAGTCATCAATCAAATGCTCTGGTGTTGCAAGCGATCGCCCATTGAAATCAGTACGGAATGCTCCCGGCTCAATAATTGTTACCTTAATTCCCAAAGGAGCAACTTCCTGGGATAGTGCCTCAGATAGTCCTTCTAGCGCAAACTTCGTGCTACAATAAATGCCGCTGCCAGCAAAGCTGACGAAACCACCTACTGACGAGAGGTTAAGAATGTGACCGCTGCGTCGCTGCCGCATTGAGGGGAGTACCGCCCGGATCGTGTTTAGCGCCCCAAACACGTTGGTCGCATATTGGCGTTGAATCGCCTCCTCACTAACCTCTTCCAACGCACCCACCGTCCCATAGCCTGCGTTGTTGACTAGTACGTCGATACTACCAAAAGCTTCCAGAGCCGAATTGACAGCATCACGCACTTCCTGAGAATTAGTAACATCAAGGCGAACGGCTTTTGCGGTTTCTGGATACTGGTCAATGAGGTCACTAAGTTGTTCGGGTTTGCGGGCAGTGGCGACGACGCGATGACCATGCTTAAGTACTGCCTCAGTGAGCGATCGCCCGAATCCAGTCGAACTACCCGTGATTAACCAAACTTTTTTGTTGTCAGCCAAGTTCAATCTCCTTAATTTAATTCTTTAGGTAGATTGCAAAAAGTGATATAATTGCTTAACCAATTTTCTAACAACTCCCTGTCACCTAGGCTACCTTACCCTCAAGCTTCTTTAGTATTCTCCTTACGGAAGAGGTAATAGCTGACTTGTGACAAAATTTTTATACCCTGAGAGTTATTGAAAAAAACTGCTCTCCCCACCAAGTGCAGAGAGAGCAGTGCCATGCCATCTAACTAAATATGTATACACTCACGTTTAATCGCATTTCGCAAAATTTTTCTACAAAAAGTAGTTAGGAGTTTTGTTTATGGATTAAGTGAATCAATTCAAGGCTTACCAAGGAAGTCTATTTTGCCAAGTTCTACACCGCAGTGGCGGAGAATGTCATATGCAGTCGTGACATGGAAGTAAACGTTTGGTAAAATAAAATATAGGAGAAATGGCATTCCTTGAAAAGATAGAGTGTTGTCACGCATCTGTAAGGTAATTGTTCTCTCCTCCGAACCGTCAATTTGCTCGGGTTTAAATGTATCTAAATAAGAGATAGTTTTCTTCAAGCGGTCAATCAGTTCGGGGAATGTAGTTTCATTGTCCTCAAACTTGGGGGCTTCTATCCCTGCTAGTTGTGCGGCACCTCTCCTTGCTACGTCAGAGGCAATTTGTACTTGTCTTGACAATGGAAACATATCTGGGGATAGGCGACTGTTGACCAAGACGTTCGGATCGATTTTTTTGGTTTCCGCATATGTAGCACCTTTTTCAAGAATACTCACAAGGTTATTTAGGGTGCGAATACACACTGGTACTGAAGCTTGATACATTGAAATGGTCATTGATATTTCTCCAGAAATGGCTCAATAGAATCATAGTCTATATTGGATGTGTAAGATTAGGTAATCCCGGAATGCTTGGGGCAGACTCAGACATTGTTGCAACGGATGTTGTAGCGGATGTAGCGGATGGGGCAACGGATGTTGTAGCGGATGTAGCGGATGGGGCAACGGTGAAGGTACGGGATGTAGCGGATGGGGCAACGGTGAAGGTACGGGATGTAGCGGATGGGGCAACGGTGAAGGTACGGGATGTAGCGGATAGGGCAACGGATGTTGTAGCGGATGTAGCGGATGCGCTATGCTCGTCGCACGACAATTAAATTATCCGTTACATCCGTTAGCCATCCGTTGCCACAGTTATAATTAAACAGACCAATCGGTCTTAAAGACTTAGAAATGTCTAAAGGCGAAG
The DNA here is from genome assembly GCA_964246695.1 of uncultured bacterium. GTDB lineage: Bacteria > Cyanobacteriota > Cyanobacteriia > Cyanobacteriales > Nostocaceae > Stigonema. Next base: position 21,844 of record CAXTSI010000033.1, on the reverse strand, counting down.
AAACAAAAGAAAAAATTCTCCAACAAGCAGCCGAACTGTTTAATCAACAGGGGTATGCTGGTTCGTCTATTTCAGATATTATGCGTGTGACAGGATTGCAGAAAGGAGGGATTTACAATCACTTCGCAAGTAAAGATGAGCTAGCACTACAGGCTTTTGACTTTGCGATCGCCTGCATCAGCAAGCGTCATAGAGCTGCGTTGAGAAGCAAACATCATGCAATTGAGCGTCTCTCCGCAATCATTGAGACATTTCGGATCTATATAGATAATCCAGATAATCCACTCATCAAAGGAGGATGTCCGCTGCTGAATACTGCTGTGGAGAGTGATGATGCTCATCCGGCGTTACGCGATCGCGCTCAAAAGGCGATGAATTCTTGGCGTGACATGATTTGTCGGATTATCCAGAAAGGAATTGAAAAAGGAGAAGTTCGCTCAACAGTGAATACTGATGAGGTTGCAACTATTGTGATTGCAACGCTGGAAGGTGCTGTGATGATGAGCAAGCTTTATGGCGACTCGATTCATATCGAAAGAGCAATTAATCATTTGACCGATTACATCGAAAGTCTACAACCTTTGTAGAACGCCGCGCGTTCATACATTGTTTTTCACCAGATGTCTATTGCAAATGTAAAACCTGCGGACTTTTTTTATCGTCGTTTGTTTTAAATCAGACCGTTTGGTCTTAAATTAGATATGTAACTTAAGATAAGGAGAGCGATGAGCAATTTTCGTGGTCAGGTAGCTTTGGTGACAGGAGCATCGCGAGGTGTTGGCGCAAGCGTTGCCTGTATGTTAGCTGAGGGTGGGGCTGACGTAGTAATCAACTACCGCAGCAAGGGTTCACGCGCTCTTGAAGTAGCCAATGCAGTACGTGCTAGTGGTCGCCAAGCCCTACTTGCTCAGGCGGATATCACAAGTCAGAGCGAAATGAGGAAGATGATGAAGCTCGTAGAAGAGCATTTTACTCGCCTTGACCTCCTCATCCTCAACGCTAGTGGTGGATTGGAGAAGGATCGGGCTGCCGACTATGCTATGCAACTCAACCTTACCGCCCAAATACGTGCCGTCGAACTGTCCTTGCCGCTGATGCCAGTGGGTGGACGCATCATTTTTGTCACCAGCCACTTAGCTCACTTTTATGGTCAGAAGCCAGTTTATCCACTTTATGAGCCAGTGGCACAAAGCAAAAAAGCTGGTGAGGAGGCTTTAAGAGTTCGTATACCAGAACTGGCGACTAGAGGTATTAAGCTGGTCGTAGTCAGCGGTGACTTAATTGAGGGTACTATTACCCCTAAACTCATGCAGCGTCAGAATCCTGGTCTGATAGAGTCTCGCCGCCAACAAGTAGGTTCTCTGCCTAGCGTCGAAGAATTTGCTCGCGCCATCGTCAATGCTGCTGCTGACACCAGACTAGAGAGTGGGGCAACCATCTTTGTAGGAAGCACTGAGTGGGTAAGTAATGGATTATATCACTGATACTTTATTTTTAAGCTTTAACAAACTGAACGGTCTTAAATAATCAAATTTTCAGGAGCAATAATGTTAGTTTCTCACAACTTGCACAGACCATTAGAAGTAGAACTTGCAATACCTGTAAGGACATACGACATTGATTTTGCAGGAATTGTTAGTAATATCGTATACATTAGATGGTTAGAGGATTTACGTTCAAAGCTTTTAGATGAACACTTCTCACTTGATAAACAAGTTGAGCAAGGATATATCCCTATCCTGGCGGGAACTGAAATTGTGTATAAACGCCCAATCAAACTTTTTGACCAAGTGATTGGACGTTTATGGCTAAGCAGTTTAGGGCGGTTGAAGTGGATTATTCAAGCCGAAATTTTATCTAACAACCAACTGGCAGCAACAGCTATACAGAAGGGTGCATTTGTCAATTTGCAGAATGGTCGTCCCATTCCAGTTCCAGAGGAATTGCAAAAGAAATATTCGGAGTATCAGCACGTTACAGCGATTTTAAAATGAATAGACCACATGCAGACCTCGCTTCCATAGATTATTTAGTTCAACTTCAGTTAGATCGCAAAGTCACGATCTCAAACCAGTCACCAAAGATTTCTCAGCTATCTGTCACAAACCTAACCCAAGACAAATCTCCCAGTTCCTCAATACCTTGAGAAAGAGAGAAAAAGCAAGGTTAGAACTATGCTCTCAGATATGGGAAGCAGGAGAATTAGCCGTGGCATTTCAAGGAAGATACGTTGTCCTTCTCAGCAATTAGTCAAGTATATTTTACCTCAATGTTACAGAAACATCAATCAATTTTCGGAGTTACTCTGCGTCTGGGGCGGTTTTCTAATCATTCAGATGCTACCGGATTTGATATCAGTTAGTAAGATGTAGCCCTCAGAGATCCCCCCTAGCCACCCTTAAAAAAGAGGGGGATCAAGCCTTATCTGAACAGTATTAATTTATAAAGTAAAGATTAATTGATACACTTTGAAAAAGTGTTGACAAAGTAAAAAATGTTTGATAAATAAGGTTTATGCACAGGTGTGCATAAAGTACCATTTAACAAATTAATATCTGGCGATCAGTCTAATTTCGAGCGCGTACAACATCACCGGGGTCTGTAACCCTTTTATATCATGTCCGGTTAATTACCCCGATGTGATGACGTTGCAATGCAACGTCTCTACATGGTTTGACTGGGTTTTATTGTGGTTGATTTGCCGGACATCATATTACGCGGGGACTCGGTCAAATACGTGTTCTGCGTCTATGCACAACTTTCAGGGCGTGTATCTCGGCTTAATACGATGCTAAACCTAATACTTAAAAATTTTTTATACAGTCTTTCGATTCTGTTGTTGGCATGCCCAGGAGTCTGGGCGACGACCTCGAAGGATAATTTTGAAGTTGCTGATGCAGCAGATGTTAACTTTGGAAGCTTGCAGGAACAGATACCCTCCGTTTCCCAGCTTTCCGATGTAAGACCAACCGATTGGGCATTCCAGGCACTGCAATCGCTGGTCGAACGCTACGCCTGTATTGTAGGTTATCCAGACACAACCTATCGCGGCAACCATGCCAAGAGCCGCTACGAATTTGCGGCTGGTTTAAATGCTTGCATAGACCGGATCGGTGAGTTAATTGCTACAAGTACCAGTGATTTGGTCAAGAAGGAAGACTTGGCAGTGCTACAAAAGTTGCAGCAAGAGTTTGCGGTGGAATTGACAACTCTGCACAGGCAGGTGGATGTGCAGGAGGTACGTGCGGCAACGTTGGAACAACAGCAGTTTTCCACTACTACCAAGCTGAATGCTCAAATTATTACTGCCGTTAGTAGCACCTTTGGTCGCAAGGTGGGTGGCGATCGCAATCAATCTCAAGTCTACTTTGCAGATCGGGGTCGTCTCAACTTTGAGAGCAGCTTCACAGGCAAAGATTTGTTACGAGTCCGCCTAGAGTTCGGGAACTTCGCAAATACTAATGGCACAAGCCAGATTGCCTCAGTAACGGGTACCGGGATGACGCGGCTGAACTTTGACACTGACAGCAACAATACCGTCGTTATTCCCCACATCCGTTACTACTTTCTGGTCGGTGATTCCGTTTCCTTTGTCGTGGGTCCTGCAGGCATTGGCTACACCGACATCACAGATACTGTGACTCCTGCCTCGATCGCAGATGACGGCAACGGCATTCCCTCACAATTTGGAGAATACAGTCCTCTTTTCCGGCGAGGCGGCAGTGGTGCATCTGTTAACTGGAAGATCGCCAAAGACCTAGTTTTGACCCTAGGCTATTTGGCGGGTAGCGCCGCTAACGCCAATGTTCCATCGGCAAAAAACGGGTTATTTAATGGCAGCTATAATACGCTGGCACACTTGGTGTATTACGGTAAGCAAGGGGCAGTTGGCATCGCATACTCTTATGGCTTTAGCCCTAGTAGCCAAGTCGATCTTACAGGTCAGACGGGTAGTGTTCTGGCAAGTTCTCCCTTTGGAAACAAAATTGCTACTTCCAGCAACATAGTGAGCGCGCAGGGATACTATCGCTTTTCGCCGAATTTCCAGATCCATGCTTGGGGTGGATATATCTCGGCAAATGCCAAGAACTCTAATTTCAGTGATGTTTCCAATGGTAGGGGTGGAACAGATTCACTTTTTGTCAGAAATGGTGACAACGCTCAAGCCTGGTTTGGGGCAATCGGCGTGTCCTTTCCAGATGTCGGAGGTAGGGGCAACCTACCGGGAATTCTCTTTGGTTTGCCACCGCATGTTTCCAACGCCGATGTCCGTAAAGAAGGGGACAACGCTTACCACATTGAAGCATTTTATCGCTGGCGGCTAAACGACAACATCTCGGTGACTCCTGGTTTCTGGGTGATTCTTAACCCGGAAAATAATAGCAAAAATGATACGCAGTATGTAGGTGTGATGCGCACAACGTTCGATTTTTAATCATGAGTGATATGATGTCCGGCAAATCTACCACAATAAAAACCTGTCAAACCATGTATGAACGTCTGACGTTCATACATTATCGGTAATTAACCGGACATGATATGATACTACCTGAAAATTACTTGTGGTCATTTCTTAATGCCCGCACTACTACCCCGCTTAATCAAAAAAGGAGATAAAACGCGGTTTTCCACACTTTTTTTCTGTAATAAATCAAGTAACATTTGCGTGGCATAAGCACCAATTTCTAACATTGGCTGGCAGACTGTCGTCAGTGGCGGCGTAACGTAACGACCCAGAGCAATACCATCATATCCCACCAGACTTAAATCTTGCGGTATCGAAATACCTAGTTCAAGGCATGCCAAGAGAGCGCCAACGGCTACCATATCGTTATAACAAAAGATGCCAGTTACCCCAGCAGTGACTAGTTTAGATAGCATTTTTTGTCCGGTAGCAACATCGTTTGTTCTTGCATGGTCTTCATCACTAATTGCAACCCAATCAGTAATTTGTGGTAAACCTGCTGACAATAGAGCCATTCGATATCCTTCCAAGCGCTGCTGGTTGGACCTGCTGCCATCGCCCACACCCAGGTAACCAATACAGCTGTGCCCAAGACTTACTAGATGCTCTATTGCCAATCGAGCACCTAAGCGATCGTCTATTTCCACTGAATGAAACATTTCGCATTGATCTTGGGACTGGCTATTAATCAGAACTGTTGGCACAGCAATTTGTTTTAGTTGCTGCGTATGCTGTTTACTAATTCGCGAGTCAGCTACCAAGATCCCGTCCACTCTGCGGCGATGAAAATTATCAATAGCTGCTATTTCCTGCTCCAAATCTCGGTGTGAAGCACTCAACACAACACTCAAGCCTGCCGATCTGGCAACCTGTTCGATTCCCTCTACTACAAGAGCGAAAAAGGGATCTGCTATTGAAGTTACTACTACCCCAATGGTATTAGTGCGCGAAGAAAGCAAGCTTTGAGCAATAGCATTAGGCACATAGCTCATATCCTGCGCCAGTTGCTTAATTTCCTCTCGCACCTTAGGGCTAATTAGAGGACTATCTCGCAAAGCCCGTGAAACTGTGGAATGAGAAACGCCTGCTCTGCGAGCAATATCTTCAATTGAAATTCTTCGTTTGCTCATTTGCTATCTTAGCTTATTGCACAAGTGTGCATCTATATTGTAGTGAATTCTTAGTAATTTGTTAATAGATTTTAATACAAGTCTTTTAAGAGGCTGTTTTTCAAGAAAAGTAAAGTTGGCAAAAATAGGCGATCGCTACTGTCGTTTGAGTTCATATGACGAACTTTTGCTCTTATTCGAGCGAATCCATAATTCACACCGTCATGATTCGTTTGATGTTGAAACGGCTCACAACGTCTCAATCAATTCCTTCATAATCCTTTACAAACAGCCTCTTAACTTTCAAAAAACACCGAAGTTCCAAGACGGATGTTCTTCGCGAATACCTTGCTGAGTTTGGTGATGACTCGCTTCTAAGAACATCTTCTTTTGCACACGTGTGTAAAAAAACTTAATACAACATTTTTGCACACGTGTGCAAAAATAAAAAATATAGCTGTTCTTGAATTATATCTAAGGGCGCAAGGTAAGAGCACCGCTAGGTAATAATGTATTTGACACAACTGAGAACTGCTATAAGTTTAATTTTTTGCACACGTGTGCAAAAATGCAAAAGTTACGATTTAACAAATCAACATCAAAAATTAGGAATATATGTCTCCTCCTCTGAATAATTGCATCGCTCAAGCTCAAAACAATCGTAAGCATTCAGCTATTAGCAATCAGCAGTCGTAAGAATACATTCGTCAGAAGACATCCGTCAGAATTGTTAAAGAATCGGGAGATAACAGGAGCCATCTCTCACTCTGAAGAGAGATACCAAACCCTTATAAATTCTGATTTCTGACTCCTGGCTCCTGAATTATTACCAGCAGTCAGCTATGAAGTACAGTCCGTGAACACTCAATCTTATTAGCGTCCCGATCGCAAATTCGATTCCGCTGATAGCTGATGGCTGGCGGCTGAATGCTTACGTATCGTTCAACCAAAACGGCTTCTAATCCCTAACATGCTGTTAAGTTTTATAAATGGAATTTAAGTAGTGGCTGGAAATTTTGTTAAATTAGACCTAAGCTTGAAGCTGCTTAATTCTGGGAAATGCTCTAATAGAAAGAGTTGGAATAACATAGAGATGGAATAGTCGAATTAGTTTAGTAAAGGTATTTAGATAAAGGAGGTTTATTTTGGCAAGAAAGCAGGATAAACTAATAGAAATTCAAATAGAATAGAAATTGGCAAGTTTGATAAAATAAGCTTCTAGAAGTTTTAGTTCTCAGATGTTTTCAGACGACGCACTTCCAAATGTATTTTCACAAAAAAATAATGTGATTCTTTGAGGTAGTGCAGCGCTCATGGTTTTGCTTTAACAAACAAAACATCTAATTTAGTGGAACTAATAGTACTAACTTCTCTCACGTCACATCCCAAGACGTTTGAGAGGAGGTGAAATTGCCAAAGCTAGCAGCGCCACTAGATTAGGTCTGAAAACTTCAGACCTAGTTCATATGGTGATGACTTTGCAGATTTATATTCTGCTGACCTTCCTCAAATTCAAATCCGTTGTTGGATATAGATGAATGTGAAGAAAATTGCGATCGCTGCTAGCCTATTAAGATGCAGATGTGGATGCTACGATTAGCTCTAATAATCTGCAAGCTGGAGAGCTTGCTTGCCAATATATTGCCGATCGCCAGTTGGTTTGTCCTGCGACAAACTGTTTTGGGGGTGCAAATCTATGCTGTCGGTGGTAACGAACGGGCAGCACGATTAACTGGGATTAAAGTTAATCGTGTGTTGCTATTTGTCTATGGCGTCAGTGGATTACTAGCAGGTTTGGCAGGAATAATGAGTGCGAGCCGTCTTTATAGTGCTACTGGCATGTTAGGTCAGGGCTACGAGTTGGATGCGATCGCGAAGCGTGCGCCTAAGCGCATTCGCTGCTGTTATTCTGGGTGGAACCAGCTTTACAGGCGGTATTGGCACTATCGGGGGAACCCTTCTGGGTGCATTGATCATTGCTGTTCTCAACAATGGTTTGACCCTGTTGAACATGTCGTACTTTTGGCAACTAGTCGTCAAAGGACTGGTAATTATTGTGGCGGTGATAATCGATCGGCTCCGCAGACGTTCCAGACGGTGAACATTCTCAGTACATCTACTTAATAAAACCATGACCACTACTACACGTCGTCAAGCCAACACGTATTATGTCATCCTGATTGCTGGTGCTGCTGCCCTCGGCGGCTTTTTGTTCGGTTTTGACACTGCTGTGATCAACGGCGCGGTTTTAGCTTTGGCAAAAGCCTTTCACACCACCAGTTGGGTAACTGGTTTTGCAGTGTCCCTAGCGTTGCTGGGATCTGCGGTAGGAGCCTTCTTTGCCGGACGGATTGCAGACCGCTATGGTCGAGTCAAGGCAATGGTAGTTGCTTCGGTGTTGTTTACTATCAGTGCTATTGGCTCTGGGTTTGCCTTCACTATCTGGGATTTTATTTTTTGGCGACTGTTGGGTGGGATTGGAATCGGCGCTGCCAGCGTCATCGCGCCAGCTTACATTGCGGAATGTTCTCCCTCCCATTTGCGCGGAAGGCTAGGATCTCTTCAGCAACTAGCGATTGTGGTGGGAATTTTCATCGCTTTACTGAGTGACTACTTTATCGCTGTGTCAGCAGGTTCAGCAGACTCGCCGTTTTTGTTTGGGATTGCAGCCTGGCGCTGGATGTTTTGGACAGCAGTCCCGCCAGCCGTGTTCTACGGGATGGCGGCTTTAACGATTCCCGAATCCCCCCGCTACTTGGTTGCTCAAGGACGGGAGCCTGAAGCTGCTACCGTTTTGACCAAGATTTTGGGTGGTAATGTGCTGGAAAAAATCGCAGAAATTCGGCAAACAGTGCTTCGAGAGCGCCAGCCTAAGTTTTCTGACCTTTTAGGCACAAAGGGTGGACTTCTCCCAATCGTTTGGATAGGAATAGGTTTGTCTGTACTCCAACAATTCGTTGGTATTAATGTAATCTTCTACTACAGCAGCGTTTTGTGGCGCGCAGTCGGTTTTTCCGAAAAAAATTCCCTCACAATCACGGTGCTTACAGGAGCCGTAAATATTATTACTACGCTGATCGCGATCGCCTTCGTGGATAAATTTGGTCGCAAGCCCTTGCTCATTCTAGGGTCAATCGGCATGACCGTGACCTTGGGGACGATGGCTGCTATTTTTGGAACCGCTCATCTGGATGCTGCTGGCAACCCTACTCTGAGCGGCAGTGCGGGTATTGTGGCTCTCCTAGCAGCCAACCTCTATGTGTTTTGCTTCGGTTTCTCCTGGGGACCAGTGGTGTGGGTGCTATTGGGAGAAATGTTTAATAACAAGATTCGAGGTGCTGCACTTTCAGTCGCTGCTGCAATGCAATGGATTGCGAATTTCGTCATTTCCACAACATTTCCTCCCATACTGCAATATTTCGGGCTGGGTGCTGCCTATGGTCTCTATACAACTGCAGCGGCTATCTCGTTCTTTTTCGTTCTCTTTTTTATTAAGGAAACCAAAGGAATTGAGTTAGAAGATATGTGATTCAAATTCTCATCATATAAGGTATTTACAGGTTGAATGACCAACCATGTAGGTGGCGTCTGAATCCACGTTTGGACGATATCTGGAGAGCGAGTATCCATAAGTTCAAGTTGAACAATTTCAGGAATCAGTACCTGACTATATAGTTGGGGAAGTACATTTATTTCGCCAATCAGTAAAAGATAACAAATTGGCGACGTATCCGACACTACAATCATTAATAGTTCAACTTCCCTTCTCCGCGCAATTGCTCATGAGTTTGGCGATCGCGCAAGTAATCAGTTTCGTTGTACTGTAAATCAACGCCTTTTGCTTTGAGAAACGCATCTGCTTCTAAGCGCGTGGACATTCCCAGCAACTCTCGCACCTTCCCCACACTGATGGAACCTTCAAGATATGCTTCTACTACAAGCATTTCCAGCAACTTGCGTTCTAAGTTGCCCCATTTCGTTTCTAAGGAATGAGCAACATCGTCTAGAATCTTCTGCTAGCAGCAAAATTTTAGTCATCACCTGCTTAAAAAACTTTGGCTGCAAATCGGCTAAATCCTTGCGGGCAGATTTTGTAATGCGTAGAGCTAGCGGATCTGATTCAGTCATTGGCGAAGATTTTCCAGTGTGAAATCGGTGTCATGAAGTTCGTTGTAGTAATTAATCACTTCTTCTACTGAATAAGACTCACCGTTACTCTCAGTTACTGCACGTTGAAAATCTACGATATCCCTTGCATCTTCCAACGCTTCCAAACGCTTTAAGTCAGCTAAGCTAATGACTGCTCCAACGACCTGTCCTTCCGACTCAATGATAATACGTTCCTGTGTTTCTCCCACAAGGGCAAGAAGTTCCGGAAACTTTTCTTGTGCTTGAGTGGCTTCCACTTTTGTCATGTTTGAACCCTGTTTGTAGCGTCAGCAGTATATTAATCGTTGTACTTTGCCTTCGATTATTATATCAGAGTGGACAAGACCTCGGTTATAGTAGGCAGTAGGCAAGAGAATATTTGGGATTGATACGAATTGCCTGGTCGTAATCTTCAATTACTGCAGCTATTGCAATAAGCGAACCGGGAAGCCGTGACTTGTTGCATTTCGATAAAGTGGACCGTCTAATGTCCACAGTTCGGCATTCAGGCTTTCTGCTAACGCTAAATATGCCGCTCCAATGCTAGAGCAATTTCAACCACTCGATTTTTAAAACTTAGTCGATGATAAGTGATAGGAAGTTGGGAAAGAAACGAACATGCTGTAGCAATTTCTTGCTTGGGAAAAAGATTTGCCCGGACTAGCCGTGTCAAAGAATTGCTGATTTCATATAAAGCTAAATCCGGGGTATGAATGTCAACCTCTTGAGTAATCCAAGCGTGAAATTGCTGTCGGACAGCTTCACGTCGAGGGTCTTGATTAACTAGCACAACAAGCAAATTGGCATCAACAACTACCGTCATTTGCTTGTGTTACCCCGTTGCTCAAGCTCCTCTCTACCAATGCGAACTAGCTCGACTATATCGACTTGCGGTAGGCGACTCACCAGTTCATCTAACCCTTCGAGAGCGTTTAGGGCTTCGTGACGCTCCTTCGAGTGCATTTGGGCAATTCCATCTTTGATAAGTTCAAGTGCCAGGATATCTGGCGTCATATTGCGTCGCTGGGCTTGGGCTAATAAGGTATAACGCTCTTTTGGAGACAGTTGAATGGTCAGGTGTTGAGAATCATTCATTTTGTGGCTTCTCAGTGCAGGAGTAGCTCAATTTTATCTTAATGTTTTATTTTAAGATAAAATTATCTTACCAATCGAACTAAGGTAAACGAGTGAAGCTGGGTTGGTTTAAGTAGCTATAAACCAATCTAGAAACTTGATTAATAAAATCCCTGGCTCTGAGATCGTCGAAAGGTCTTTTCACAAAAATCCCTGCCAAGTAACGCTTACCAGCTGGCAACTCAATGATACCTGCATCCGCCAGAATAACCCCAAGAGTTCCTGTTTTGTGAGCAAATACCGCATCTTTACCAAGACCAGCTTGCAGCAAACGTTTGTTTTCTACATGACGCATTATATCCAAAACCTTAGATTGGCTTGTATTACTAAGCAACTTATTATTAGCAATTAACACCGACAGTCGCACCAAGTCTTTAGCACTAGTCGTATTAGTTCCCTTAAAGTCGCCTAGCAGATGGTGAATGACAGTGTTTTGCAGCCCCCAACTGCGAAACCGCTGATTTAACTTAGCCTTTCCACCTAAACGATCAATAATCATATTAGTAGCAGTATTATCACTGATGGTAATCATCTTAGTGGCAGTTTCTAAAACACTCAGTCGAGTTCCGACAGGTTTGTCTTGCAATACTCCCGAACCTTCAGCTTCAGCTTTCAAATCACGCCGCAGCACTAAGGTTTGATTCAGCTTAACTCTGCCAGCATCTACTTCCTGAAACAAAGCAATCAGAATCGGAAACTTAATGGTGCTAGCAGCGGGAAAAACCTTTTCCCCATAGATGTCCAAATAATTGCCGGTCTGCAAATCTAGGAAAAACATTCCCGGCGAGAGGAAGCTGTAGCGAGCCATCAATGTTTTAATTTGAGAGTTGAGCTGCAACATTTCTTTGCCTAAAGATACAGTCCCAGCAAAGGTGGAAATATCGCCGACTGGGACGGGAATCTTCTGTTCATCTAGCTTGGTGTTGGAACTTAACGCTGGGGCTTCGTTAACTACGCGGTCAATCGATGAGAATTTTACCACCCAGTGGGAGGATGAATCTCCTTTAAACAGTAAGTTTTTGGAGTCAACGGTGTAACCTGGTGCTAATTCAATCACCAATCTGGTCGTCTTGGAGTCAACCTTTCCAATCCGAATCTCCCGAACGGCCGATCCAAAACTTTCATGGATTGTATTATCGTCAAGATGAGTTCCCGGTAGGTCAATGACAAGTCTCGTTGGGTTGTTAATCAGAAAAGCTCTTGGTCGAACTCCAGAATCGGTGGTTAAGTCTAGCTGATTTTTGGCGGGGTCAAAATGCCAAGATTGCAAGTTGGCGGCTTTTGCAGGAGTTGATAGCAGCACAATACTGATAACGCTCAGTAGGAAAAAGCGTAATCTCATCCGTGTTATTTTTAAGCGACAGTAGAATTTACATGCACAGATTTTCCTGGTTTTCCAAGTCTTGTCCGGAAGAAAACCACATGAAAGAGCGTAAGTAAATCAAATCAAGTATACAGCCTCATTGGGAAACAGCTTCCAGATATTAGATAGGCAACGCGCAATTTTTGTTCCTATTTCTGGGTAGACGTTGAGTTTATGCTGCCATTAAGTACATAGACGAAATAAAACCAAACTATGTAAATAAATGTTGCATAGGCTTGTAGTTGCACTTCTTTCGGCCCTAAAGCGCAACTACGAACCAGTAAAAATTTATTGCGCCGACCTACGTAGTTATAATACAAGGTAAAAAAGCATGAAGTTGGGAGATTTTGTCAGTCGTATTGTTATTGATCGCCGCAAGCTGACGGAGTATGCTCTCAACCCAGATAACCCCAATGGTGCTGACAAAGCGGTAATGTTTCAGCGTCATCTTAGCTATAACCAGGATAACTATGAATTACTGCTACAACAAATTACGGAGCAAGCACTCAATGCTGAAGCTGTTTTGGGGCGTAATGATGAACATGGACAACGTTATCAGGTAGATTTAGAAATTATCGGAGTTGCGCTTTAGGGCAGCGAGAAATTGTGCTTACAGCATGGATAGTAGAACCTGAGAGCGATACAGCTAGGTTGGTAACACTTTATGTACGGAGACGGCAATGACTGAACCAGAACTATTTGATGTGATTGAATTGCTGATCGATTTGCCGGAAGATAATATGGGTGCAGGAGTCCGAGGGACAATCGTAGAGTGTTACGACGATAGTCATTATGAGGTGGAGTTTACTAATCTTGACGGAGAAACTTTAGCACTTTGTACCTTATTACCTGAGCAATTTATCGTGGTCTGGAAGGCGAAAACTAAAAGTTGGTTATCCTTATCGGAACAACTTGTTGCGGCGATCGCTCGTTTATCTGAGGAACGTCAGCGGTTCGTATTAAATTTTGCCCGTTCTCTTTATCAGGGGTAGTTTTTATAGTAGATGGAGAAATTGTGATAATAGTGATAGTTGCTTAAGTTCGGATCAATTTAGATGTTGAATTCCTTATGCGTCCTCGCCAAGAAATTACGGATATGTTCTCAACATTTGTTCAGTTGGAAAGAGACAGATTTAGCAAATGGTTGACCGATCCTACACTACGTCGAAGTATCCAAAATTGCTTGGAGTGTTCACCAAAAGTACTTAACTCAGAAATCTTTTGGGCACTTTACTGGTACAAGCAGTGGCAAACTCAGTCCAATAGACTCGCCACAATGCATTTGTCGGCTTATTTACAAGAACCATGTTACTGGGCTGCTTCAAAAACACTTGCCAAATTTACGAATACCCAATACAGTTTAGCCGATTACTTCCAAATGGCGAATACTGAAGTCGAAACAATCCTCAAAGACTTCAACCCAGAAAAATGTTCTAGTTTAAAAGCTTATGCCAATATAGCAATTACCAGTCGGCTGAGAGATATTTTACGCCAACGTAAGGAAGCTGATATTTGCTCCAACTGGGCATTGTTACGCAAAGTGAGCAAAAAGCTGCTTTTAGAAGCTCTTGAACAAGCTGGATTGTCACAGGGCGCAATTGCCCAATATCGTTTAGCTTGGACTTGTTTTAAAGAACAATACGTCCAGAACCAACCAGGAGGGACCAGTAAGTTACCAGAACCAAATCGTCAACTGTGGTTGGATATTGCCAACCTCTACAACCGCGATCGCCTTAAACAAGCTCAACCTACATCGGCATGCACCAGCGAGACAATTGAACAGTGGTTAACCCAGACAGCGCTATACGTGCGTGCTTATCTGTTTCCACCTGTGAAGTCTCTAAATGCTTTCAAGCTTGAAGATGAAAGCAACCAAATGCAGGATTTACCGGACCCATCCTCTGACTCACCAATGACTGATCTGATCGCCGAAGAGGATGTCCAATACCGAAAAAACCAAAGATCTCAGATGAATGCTGTAGTGTTAAAAGCTTTACAGCTACTGGATGTAAAATCCCAAGAGGTACTCAAGCTTTACTACCAACAAGGACTAACTCAGCAGCAAATTGTACAACGGTTGCAGATTAGCCAGGCTACCGTATCTCGCCGACTGGTTAAAGGTAGAGAATCCTTACTCGCAGCTTTAATCAAGTGGAGCCAGGAAACTATGAATATTTCTGTCAATTCCAACCAAATTAAATATATGAGTATTGCTTTGGAAGAATGGCTGACAAACCAATATGTTGCTTACAATATGAACCCGTAGTTTTCACAAGGTGTAAAAATGACTTGCGCATTTGCAGATCCAAGAGAATGGTGGTTAGAAATATCACCAACAATAGAGGCGCAGTCCTGGCAGCATCAGGTTTACGCTACACCTAGTAGCCGTTGGTGCGCTTACATTAATCAAATTTGCCTCCACGCCTTCTTGAATTGGATCTCAACTGAAGATTGTCCCGAAGCAAGTGTTTGGTACACTTCTCCAGGTGTACCTGCATTTTGGGAATTTGTCAATGGCACAGCAATTTTGTTAGACGGAAGGCGAGTGGTGTTGATCCCCAGTGAGGCAATTGATGATAGTCAATTAGAAGTCCCTCAGGAATGGGTAGATATTCCTAGTTGGGCAGCAGACTATTACTTAGCAGCGCAAGTCAAACCAGATGGCGAGTGGGTGCGAATTTGGGGTTACACAACTCATACCGAACTCAAATCTCTTGGTCAGTATGACCCAGTGGATAGGACTTACTGTCTGGACGCGCGGCATGTGACAAAAGACCTCAATGCTTTTTGGATGACTTATCAATTTTGTAAAGCAGAGGAGATTAAAGCTGCTATAGCCCCACTACCAGAATTCTCCACCGAGCAAGCAGAAAATATGCTGCAACGGTTAGGCGATTCCTCTGTATCTTTCTTTAGACTGGCAGTGCCATTTACAACCTGGGGATCGTTACTAGAGCATGAGCAGTGGCGGCAGCGTTTGTATCAAGAACGACAGCAATCACAATCTTCCCCAGTGCTAGTGAATCTTAGTCGTTGGCTAGAAGGTGTATACGATGATGCTTGGGAAACTATTGAGGCATTTTTTGAGCCAAATTCCAGCAGTTTAGCTTTTAATTTCAGGAGTACTTCTGAGTTAAGTGCTGCAAGTATCAAACGAGCCAAGCTGATTGATTTGGCAATGGAATTAGACTCTCACAAAGTAGTGCTACTAGTTGCTTTGCTCCCAGAAGTTAACCAACAATTTGGTATTCGCGTGCAATTACATCCAGCCCGTGTTGAATACCTACCCGCTAATATCAAGCTAGTTTTGCTTTCCACTGAGGGAGTTATAATTCAGGAAGTGCAAACAAGAGTTCAAGATAACTACGTGCAATTGAAACGTTTTGATGGGGAAGTAGGAGAATCTTTCAGCATCCAAGTAGCTCTTAATGATTACCAAATAACAGAAAATTTCGTAATTTAGTCATTTGTCATTAGTTATGGGTAATATACAACTAACAACTAACAACTAACAACTACCAACTACCAACTAAGAACTACCAACTATAGCAATCCTAAATGATTCGTAAACGCAGAGAAACCCGGTTTCTTGAAGAAACCGGGTTTCTGAGGTTTCTGATGTTCAGAATTCAAATAGGATTGCTATAACAACTAACAACTAACAACTACCAACTATCAATGAGTAAGCTAGTCGTCTTCAGTTTGTTGGGAGGAGATTTAAATCAAGGATTTCCTGTTGTCACGGCTCAATTTGGATATACTCACCAATCTTTATCCGTGAAATTAATCGGGAGTTTACCTGCAGTCCCACAACTGTGCGAACTCTACAGAAGGTGGAAGTTACTCTACGATGCTGTTCATCAACGTTTGGGCAGCAATCATCGCATAAAAGTGCATTCGCAAGATATCACAAATATTTCTGTGAATGACTTTAATGAAGTGTGTCAACAACTACAAGCAAACATCAATGCTTGGTTGAAATTTGAGTCATTCCAGCAAATTGAGCGGCAGTTACGGACTTTGCTCAGTCGAGATGATGAAATTAGAGTTATTATTGAAACTAATGTAGCTTTACTGCATCGGGTGCCTTGGCATTTGTGGGATTTTTTTGAGGATTATCCCAAAGCTGAATTAGCTTTGAGCAATCATGAATATGCGAAGGAACCCCCTGATAATTTGCTTGTTTGAAAAACTTTTGCCCCCTCAGGTTTCGGTCATAGGGTTCTGATTGGGCTGTTATATCCAGATTCTGCAACATTCAATGTGTGTGTATGTCCTTCAAAAGCTGATGCTGGTATAGCACCAGTGACAGCAAGCATCGTACCTGCAAGAATTGCAGTCATTTTGCCTTTCATGTTGATGTTAGACATTCTTTTTGTCCTTAATTTTGGATTGAAGTTTTAACTGAAGGCGATCGCGTGTTTTCTGACTTCTAATTTTTAATTGGTATCAGTGTTCTGAGTTTATTCACTGTTAGAAATCAGAAGTTTTCTCTTCGCTAACCTTGCTAATTCTTAATTGGTAGCAGTGTTCTGATTTTATTCACTGTTAGGATTCTGAGGTTTTGAAGCTTTGCTAACCTTCCTGATTCTGAGTTTGTAGTTTTTTAGTTATAAGTGTTATTGCTGTGTTCTTAATAGCACAGCATATTATGAGAAACGCTTTGATTTAAGAAACACTAAGTTTATTGCTTTGGAAACCAACCTAGAGTGATAATGATTATTATGCAGTTACAGTAAATTTTATACAACGACGCTCAACTTAATATATTGTTACCCCAATACTGCAAGGGCTGAGAATAGTTGAGGTGCCAGAAACCCGGTTTCTTTAAGAAACCGGGTTTCTAATTTTTGCTTTTCCGAGCAGTATTGATTGTTACCCAATCGCGATCGCATCATACGGTACTAACGCCTGATTTGGGTATTGACGATTCTTTTGAGAGCAAATTATGCCAGTAGCTATAAGTGTGCTAATATCCTAGCTTGTACATAAGTTGATTGTGCTGACACCTATACTATTAATTAAAGTGACATGCTAAATTTCCTTTTCTATAGGAGGAGCAATGTCTTTTAGAGCTATGCGTCTGGACTGGTTGCAAGGAATAGGAATTGCGATTGGAAGTGTAATAGCCTTATATGCAAATAGCTCAGTTGCTCAGATTACTCCAGATAAAACCCTACCCAATAATTCCACTGTCACACTCCAGGGTAACACCCACATCATTGAAGGTGGAACCAGGGCGGGTGGCAACTTGTTTCACAGTTTTTCACAATTTAATATTGGTGAAGGACGAGAGGCGTATTTTGCTAACCCAAGTG
Organism: uncultured bacterium; assembly: GCA_964246695.1. GTDB lineage: Bacteria > Cyanobacteriota > Cyanobacteriia > Cyanobacteriales > Nostocaceae > Stigonema. The sequence continues at coordinate 4,306 of CAXTSI010000033.1, read as the reverse complement.
GGATTGAGAATATTCTGAGTCGGGTGACGGGGAGTGACGCTTCAAGGATTTTTGGGAAACTTGGTGTTTTGGGTAATGCTAACCTATTTCTGATTAATCCCAATGGGATTATATTTGGACCAAAAGCCAGTTTGGATGTTGGTGGTTCCTTTGTCGCCACAACAGCGAACGCCATTGGGTTTGGCAATCTGGGATTTTTCAGCGCCTCGAATCCAGAAGCACCTTCACCCTTGTTAACAATCAATCCAAATGCCTTGTTATTCAATCAAATTACCGGAAAAATAAAAAATAATTCAAACGCACCAGCAGGATATAATCCTGCTGGTTTTGATGTAGATGGTTTACGTGTACCAGATGGAAAAAGTTTGCTGCTGGTAGGTGGTGACATCAAAATGGATGGTGGACAATTGAATGCCTACGGTGGGCGAGTCGAATTGGGAGGATTGGCAGCCCCTGGAACTGTGGGGCTAAATGTGGATGGCGATAAATTAAGCTTGGACTTTCCTGCTTCTAGTACACGAGCAGATATATCTTTGACTAATGGCGCTGGTGTATATGTAGAAGCTGATGGTGGCGGTACTATTGCAGTCAATGCCCGGAATTTAGAAATTTTGGGAGAAAGTCTCCTAAGTGCAGGTATTGGGGAAGGTTTGGGTGAAGCTAACTCTGTTGCAGGAGATATTACGCTCAATGCCACAGGGGAAATCAAAGTTGTCAACAGCTCCGTCATCAATGATGTGCGATCGCTTGCAGCAGGCAATGGGGGAAATATTACAATCAAATCAGCAACCTTCTCCTTAAGCGATGGCGCTCTACTTGCTGCTAGAACTTTTGGACAAGGAAATGCGGGCCAGGTGAATATCACTACCGCTTCACTTTCGCTCAAAGGTGGCGCTCAAGTATTAACCAGAAATGAGGGTGGAAGAGGAAACGCAGGTAGTGTGACAATTAATGCCAGCGATGCCGTTTACCTAGAAGCATTCGAGGGAAATCGTCAAGCGACTATCGCCGCCGATGTTACAGGTGATGAAACAAATACGGGAGTGGGCAATGGCAATCATATCAACATCAAAGCACGTTCAGTTGTGCTAGATCGTGATGCAATTATTGCCGCCAGCATCATTGATGGCAAGGGGGAGGATGGCAAATCCGCACAAGCAGGTAATGTGAATATTACAGCTGACAATGAGGTTCTCCTAAACAATAGAAGTCATATCTATAGTGAGGTCGGCTCAAGATCAGTCGGTAATGGCGGAAAAATCAACATTACAGCGCCCTCTGTATCACTTGACAATAGCGCATCTTTGATTACCCGAATTCAAAAAGGAGGGCAAGGAAGGGCAGGTGACATAAATATTACTACAGGAACACTGTCAGCCAAAGGTGGCGCTCAAGTATTAGCCAGAAATGAGGGTGGAAGAGGAAACGCAGGTAGTGTGACAATTAATGCCAGCGATGCCGTTTACCTAGAAGCATTCGAGGGAAATCGTCAAGCGACTATCGCCGCCGATGTTACAGGTGATGAAACAAATACGGGAGTGGGCAATGGCAATCATATCAACATCAAAGCACGTTCAGTTGTGCTAGATCGTGATGCAATTATTGCCGCCAGCATCATTAATGGCAAGGGGGAGGATGGCACATCCGCACAAGCAGGTAATGTAAATATTACAGCTGACAATGGGGTTCTGCTAAACAATAGAAGTCGTATCTATAGTGAGGTCGGCTCAACCTCAGTCGGTAATGGCGGAAACATCAACATTAAAGCGCCCTCTGTATCACTTGACAATAGCGCATCTTTGATTACCCAAATTCAAGAAGGAGGGCAAGGAAGGGCAGGTGACATTAATATTACCACACGAACACTGTCAGTCAAAGGAGGCGCTCTACTCTTTGCCAACACTTTTGGACAAGGGAATGCGGGTTACATTCAAATTCAAGCTCCTGAATCTATCACTCTCAGCGGTGATACGTCCCGGATTTCGGCTGGAACTAGAACTAGTGGTACAGGAGGCGACTTGACTCTTGATACAGGAAAGTTAACAGTAAGGGATGGGGCACAAGTCACGGTAAGTAGTGCAGGTTCGGGAAAAGCAGGTGCATTAACAGTTGACGCTAAATCTATCCTTTTAGACAACCAAGGAACAATCCGTGCTGACACTACGGGACGTGGGGGAAGCATCTTTCTCAACTCACCCCTTTTAATATTACGTCGAGGCAGCAGGGTAACCACTAACGCGAGTGGTAATGATATTATGGGCGGTGACATCAAAATTGATGCCCTAAATGTCTTTATCGTTGCTGTTCCCAAGGAAAATAGCCATATTAGGGCAGATTCTGCTAACTTCCGTGGCGGGAATATCACCATCAAGAATACTGCTGGTATCTTTGGCATCCAGGTAAGGAAAGAGCCTGACCCAAACACAAGCGATATTACCGCAAAAGGAGTAACTCCTGATTTAAGCGGCAATATAGAAATTACTCCACCTGATGTAGACCCCACTAGCGGCTTGGTCCAACTCCCAATTAATCTAGTTGATGTATCGCAAAAAATTTCCAACGCTTGCACTCCGGGAAGTCGCCAATTCTAGAATACTTTTGTAGCCACAGGGCGCGGTGGGCTACCCATGAGTCCGACGGAGCCATTGCAAGATTCAACTACTCTAGCACAGTGGGTGAGATTAAGACCAAAACCAGAAACAAGAGCGAAAACAACAATTGAGCCACAACCAATATCTGTCTCCACCACTCCTACAGTTGCTGCAAAAAATCAAATTGTGGAAGCTTCTGGTTGGGTAGTTGATGGCAATGGAAATATAGAATTAGTGGCATCTGCTCCTGGTGTCACCCCTAGTAGCCCTAATAAAACGCCAGCAACTTGTCCTTTATCTCAGTAATTTGGATTGTACACAAGTTGAACTTTACGATCGGTTCCCGCTCTTTCCCCTCTTGTTCAACAAGATTCGCGGGATTCCCCATCTTCAACCGTACTCGGTAAGATGGGCGAGGTTGCCGGGATACCGTCAGGAGGTAGGTATCCAATCAATTTATCGGATAACGCATATCCTTGAACTGCGTTGAAGTAGATTGACATCCTTAAGATAAAATTGCCCAATCCTAGACCAATTATGATCGTAAATTGATAACTTCTTCTGCTTTTCGGTATTAGTCCAGCCACCTATCCAGCCCCGAATAATTTCACTATTTCTAGATGATTGGACATAATCGCCACTCCTAAAGCCAAAGGGTGTAATTGTTCCGCCTTGTCGCTTAAGAATGCCACCTTTGCTATAGTTTTCTTGGTGTAGTTTCCGACGAAAAAGTTTAGGGCGAGTCAGTACAATGAACGGTGCAGAAGTTACCTTGCACTCTCCTACCCATTCATGACCGTGAGTGTTAGCGGTACTGAATGATTTGTACTGAATGAATGCTGTTGAAGCTATGGCTATAGCATCATTCGCATGGGTTTCAGGAGTCTGTTTAGACTTGTACTGACACTCCTTTACAAGCCCCAGACGGTCACGATACTTGCCCGTATCCAGCGAGTCCACCTCGGTGACAGGTGCAATTAATGATGCTTGTTCTCTGAACCATTCTTGACCAACCGTTACAGGTGAAATTCCCTTACCGTTTTTAAGAGTGTCGCCTCCACAAGCCTCATCTCTGATTTCAGAAATTGGTAGGATTAAAGCCATTTCGTTTAAAATCCTTAGCTCCATTTCTCGATTAGATTTTACACTTGGTGGAAGCTTCTTTTGGCGACGGTTGGAGAATCGTTTCTCTCTATGGTTCCTTAGTTTAAAAGCAACCTTGCGATTGATCCGTTGACCCCTACGAGTCCGTCTTAATTCATTTCGCTTTGTCATTTTTCCGGTAACAGATTGACGGTCTTTAGTCTTCTTTTTAGACTTATAGAACCCTGGCAAGCAAGCATGGAATAGCGCAATTGTCGCCATCTTCGTTTGAAAAGCGATGCCAGTGAAACACTTGCCCCTATCAGTTCCAACCGAGACAGTTTGTATTTTGTACCCAGATGGCTTTTGTGTTAGTTGCACGTAGAAGATACCTACCTTATTTCGCTTACCCACTGCTTTACCTAATTCGATCCATTTCCTCGCCCTTGCAGGTGTTGTGGGCATCAATGGTTTTCCATCTGGGTCAATAACTGGAACGCGGCTCACTTGATTGTTTTGGTTCATGGAGATAATCCCAATTCCTTACGGTTTTGTATTGAGGCATGATTGCCAGTCCCTTAGAGGGTGTTTATAAATAAAAAATAAAGAGTACCGCAGTCATTCCTCAGCAC
>CAXTSI010000032.1:0-32022 GCA_964246695.1 uncultured bacterium | reverse complement strand
TAACCACTAACCACTAACCACTAACCACTAACCACTAACCACTAACTAACTTTTACTATTGTTCCATCACTTCTGATTATTTGTTACTACCTCACGTACCCGATAGATGGGACGTCCTTGGGACTCATGGTAAGTACGCATCAGCAACTCTGCCAACAGACCAAAGCAAAACAGCTGCACCCCAGTCACCAATAGGAGAACCGCCAAAATCAGTAAAGGGCGATTGCCAATGTTCTCACCCAAAGCCAATTTGACCCAAGTCAAGTAAATTCCGATCGCCGTCCCCGAAACCATTGAAATTAAACCTAACAGCCCAAAAACGTGCATCGGGCGTGTCAGGAACCTTTTCATAAACAAAATGGTTAACAAATCCATCAACACCCGGAATGTCCGCCACAAGCCATATTTACTGCGACCAAAGCGACGGGCGTGATGACGCACAGGCATTTCTGTAATTCTCGCCCCTTCAATGTACGCTAGAGCCGGAATAAATCGGTGTAATTCCCCATAAAGGTTCATATCTGCCACCAATTCCGCACGGTAGACTTTAAGCGAACAGCCATAATCATGAATATTCACCCCAGTGGTGTGCCGAATTAACCAGTTGGCAATTTTGGAAGGAAGTAACCGCTTTAGTGAACCATCTTGTCTGTTTTGCCGCCAACCACTGACCAAATCATACCCTGACTCCAACTTTGCCAACAGCATGGGAATATCCGCCGGGTCATTTTGGAGGTCAGCATCCAAAGTGACAATCGCTTTACCTAATGCATAATTAAACCCAGCAGCCATCGCCGCCGTTTGACCATAATTGCGACGCAAAATTACTGCCTTTAAATCACCGCGTATTTGTGCCTCTTCTTTAAGAAACAATGCTGAACCATCTGTTGAACCATCATCTACACAGATAATTTCATAACTCAACTCACTCTCGATCAACGTAGAAGCGATCGCCTCAAGCAAAAGCGGCAAACTTTCCACTTCGTCATGCACCGGGATCACCACCGAAACATCTGGGACAAGGAACGACATCGCCCCATTTTCCCCAACAATCCCCTGAGAAACCAATCCACTCCTCATATTTCTCTGCGTCCTCAGCGCTTCTGCGGTTCATAACTCTTCACAACTCTTCCAGCCCCTCGCAACTGCTGATAATATGACTGACTCACCTCATCCCCTTGTTCCGTCATCCGGTCAATGCCAATACCGTTACGCCCCCGATCTTTCCCAGAACTATGAATATAGCAACCATCTACCAAATAAAGTCCCACATGAGTTGCCTTTACGTTCGTTCCAAAAAATACAAGGTCGCCTGGTTGTAATTGATCGATAGCAATTGGATCGGTGAAACCTTCCTGCTGATAAGCATCTCTAGGCAACCAAATACCGGACGAGGCGAACGCCGCCTGTATCAACCCCGAACAGTCATAATTTGGTCCTACTGTACCACCCCAAAGGTAATAATTTGGTTGTCCCATTGCCAGGTGAGTAAACAAGATGATTTCTGGCAATAGTTTTTTAATCTCAAATTCAGAAAATGATCTAGCCTGATAAGGTACAGTGCATGGTTGTAATAAACTCAAATCTGAAAGCGACAACCACCCTAGATAATCATCCTCACACAAACACGCCTGTACAGATGTTGCATGAGAATTTGATGTCACCCGTAAATGTCGTCTAGCTGCGGCTTGAGTTGCCAAACGGTCACAATTGGGAGAATCATATAAGTTCAGGTCAGCTAAACACTGATACTCTCCTGATTTTAGATTTGGGATTCTGGATTTTAGATTAGGAGACATTTGATTTTGGACTTGGGATTTTAAACTGCTGACGGACGTAGACCAGCGCGGATGTGCTGGCAATTTTAGATTGAGGGACTTACTAACAAGAGCAATGATTTTTTTTAATCAGGACGAACAACTCGAAAATCTTGGTAATGGCATTTTAGAAGCAATTTGGTCAGCATTTCCCACCTTAGCTCGCAACCAAATTGCTTTGACTTGGATTGTCTACGATCCGCCTGTACTAGTAAATACTGGTGGTGCTCTGACTCCAAATGCTTTTTGGAACCACCACTACCGTGGTTTTACTTATCGCGGTGTTGAGCGAATTTACCCTGCTAGTGTGGTAAAGCTGTTTTATCTGGTGGCGGTCAACGAATGGTTGGAGAAAGGTATGATGCCTAGATCCGCAGAGTTGGAAAGAGCTATAAGCGATATGATTGTTGATTCCAGCAATGATGCTACTAGCTTGGTTGTGGATATACTGTCAGGAACCACTTCCGGACCAGAGTTACCAACTGGTCCATTTGATACATGGAGGTATCAGCGTAATATTGTTAACCGCTATTTTCAGTCTTTGGGGTGGTCGGAAATGGAGACGATTAACGTCTGTCAAAAAACTTGGTGCGACGGTCCTTATGGACGGGAACGGGCGTTTGTGGGAGAGTTGCTAGAAAATCGCAATATGGTAACGACAAATGCTACCGCTAGGTTGCTACATAGTATTATCGGTGGGGTGGCGGTGTCTAGTGCGCGATCGCAAGCCATGATGGCTTTAATGAAACGTAATTCGTTGGATTTGCCCACTGACGTTGAAGAAGATCAAGTGACAGGCTTTTTAGGCGGTGGTCTTCCCCCTGATGCCCAAATTTGGTCCAAGGCAGGTTGGACAAGTCAAGTTCGTCACGATGCGGCGTATATAGAGTTACCAGACCAGCACCCCTACCTTTTAGTAGTATTCACTGAGGGCAAAGCGAATACTAAAAACCGCGCCATTTTGCCTTTTGTTTCTAAATTAGTTGCCGAAGCAGTTGGCACACTCTAGAGAAGTTTATTGGGCGTTGCTGAATTGAGGTATGAATCCTGATATCTTGCACCAGCATCAAAAACCGGGTTTCTTGCAAATATTGAAGGCTGAAACCCAATATTTATCGTTGAGAAACCCGGTTTTTTAGGTCTTATTGAGAATGGTGCAAGATCTGAGAATCGGGATGTAGAGACGTAGCACTGCTACGTCTCTACAGAACCTCGAGTCGAAAGAGGAGGGACGATACTAGTAGTTGCCTGACTGGTATTATTTAAAGATTGTGTTAAAGTCTGCGACAAGCAAGAATTTAGAATTGCATATGAAAATACTAAAGCTAAGCCTAGTGCTATATACTTTGAGAGCCTTCTGAGCAGAATACCTCGCTCTCGTAAGTAAAACAATTTAATCCGCTCCCTATTTGAACAACTGCGTTAAAGTTGGCGATGCACACCCGCAATTAATCGGATAAAAACATCCTTTTCTAGGCTTTGATACCCGTTAAGTAAATTGATTCTGATTTGTGTTTCGGATTATCTGTTTCACCTAGTATTCCTTGCTTAAAACTAACTTCTTTTACTTCTGTAAATCCTACCTCCTCCATCAAGGTGGTTAACAACTCAGGATCGTACATGAACTTATGTCCCCAACCATAGATTAGACTATTTTTAGCTAATATACTTTTACGAACTCCTTGACATTCCGGTAAATTAGGTTGGCTATAAGCCTCTAGATAAGGAACAGAAATACGTATACATCCACCAGGCTTTAAATAAGCAAAACAGTTTTTTAGTGCTGCCATTGCTAATTGAGGATAAATATGTTCCAAAACATGAGATAGTACAATGCCATTTGCATATTCTAATAAGTTAATATCATAATAATTGATATTAATAAGCAACTCATATTTGCTAGATTTTCCCAAAATAACTTTGGAAAGTTCTTTAACGTCTAACCAACTCTCTAAAGTTATCAAATCGGTATTGACATAGCTTTCGTTATTGGTTTCCCAGCAACCAATATTTAAAATGACCTCCTCTTTCTCTTTTTTAAGAGTTAATATTTTTCTTTTGTTGTATCCTAGCCGTTGCATTAGTGTCGTCAAGTTTAGAATCAGCCATTCTCTAAAGTTGTCTTTAAATTTCTGTAAGCTTGAGGGTGGGGACGCTAGATAAGAAGAATTTAAGACTTTTTTAAATTCTTCTAAAAGAATTTCTCTTTCAGTGCTTTGCATAATTTTAATCAGTTTTGGATGTCAACTAGTTTTGAGATCTAACAATTTTCGATGCATAAATAATAAACTAGTAGTTCTCTTAGTGACCAAGCCCGCAACGGGAGCGGGAACTCTTAAGCTATCATAAACCTTGCTAAGCTTCATATAGCTAATCAGATTAGATCGCGTTTTGTTGGGGTTACTAGTGAATTATTCTTGCTTCAATATTCACATAATATCGGATCGGATTTTTGTTGATCCAAAGTTAGTAGAGCGAAAAGTTTTTTTCCCAAGGGCGGTCATTCATAGAGACGATCAATACATGTCCAGTTAAATACTTAATGATATAAGCCCTTACTCCGCCCTATCACCCGAAAGGGTTTCTCTACCTCAGGTTACCCTTAACACTAAGCGTATTGCTTTATAGGTGTGAACGGACGTTTGTGAGATGGCGAGAAAACCGCAATATGGTACGTAACGAAAAATACTATCGCTAGGAGTATCGTGGGTGGGGTAGCGGTGGTAGATGCGCGATCTCTTGCGATCGTGACGACCCTATTTTGTCTTTTGTTTCTAGGTTCGGGGTACTGAAAGCTTTCAGAAATCTAAAATTTTTGCGGCTCAAGCTACTGAATTATGGCAAACTATAATATATATGCTCCAGCCATTGGTAAAGCCTGCCATTGCTTGGTTAGTTTCCCCCGGCAGACCTCGCATCTATGTATGGGGTAATTACGAATTAAGAACGACATCCGATCGAGTAGGGAGATAGCGACCTGATTAGCAAAAGCTAGATTCCGAATTAGCAATTGTGATAATATATAGATAATTATAGTTATTTTTACGGAGCAACTAAGCTACGGACTGTAAACAAATTGGAGACTGAGTGTAGTAAACGTGCAATATCATTAATCAAGAGTAAGTAGGTGGGCAAAAATAAACCCAAAATGGTTTGTTGCTGTTAAGAGCGCACGAGAGCGCAACTACGAGCAAATTCTAGAGATTTTACATTTCGTTACATAGTTGTAAATTTTCCCGCCCACCTACTTATGCAGAGTAAGTTCTTCAGTTCTGCGTAAACCATTGAAAATGATTAACCCCTCGATTAAAGTCAACACTAGCGAAACAGATTTGTCTGACTACCGTCTCGGTTTAGTGATGGAACAAAAACTTGGTCACATCACACACGCTCAAAATCTTGAGCGGTGGGTGAGTGATGATCCCAGCATACAACCTACTTGGCTGAAGGTACCTGGTCATGCCAATGATTTTTGGCAGATAGTACCTACGATCGCCTTAAAAGATAGTGGACGGGCATGGAAATTGGTGAGGGCTGCACTGCGAGAGCAGAATTTTAACTGCTTGTATTATCACACACAAGCGACAGCCATGTTGAGTTTGGGTATTATGCAACGTATTCCGACCATCATCTCCCTTGATGCCACTCCAATTAATTTTACTAGTGTTGCGGAAGTCTACAGGGAGCAGCCGTTACACACCAAGCAATTTGGCAATCTGAAGTTTGAATGGTTTCGCAGAATTTTTGAGAGTGCAGCAGCTCTGGTGACGTGGTCTAATTGGGCAAAGAACAGCTTAGTTAAAGACTACGGGATCGCATCCGATCGCGTCACAGTAATTCCTCCTGGCATAGACCTTTCTGGCTGGCAGCCAACGGTAAAACCAGCAGCAAAAGATGGTAAGTTGCGGTTGTTGTTTGTAGGTGGAGATTTTGTACGTAAGGGTGGTGCGGTACTCCTAAAAGCCTTCCAGTCAGGATTAAGCGATCGCTGTACATTGGATATTGTCACCAAAGATGAGATCGCTGCTGGTTCTTCTGTGCGGGTACACAAGGGTCTGACACCGAATAGTCCAAGGCTACGACAACTTTACACTGAAGCCGACCTGTTCGTATTTCCGACCTTGGGTGATTGCACACCATTGGTAATCATGGAGGCAATGGCATCAGGTTTGCCAGTGGTGGCGACGAACGTGGGTGCGTTAGCGGAGCAAGTGGAAAACAGTACAACTGGATTTCTAGTTCCGCTTGAAGACCCTAGCGCCATTGTAGAAGCTGTTAGTACTTTGGTAAACAACCCAGAACGCCTCCTAACTATGGGAGTTGCTAGTCGTACAAAAGCAGAAAAGTGTTTTAACGGCGAACATAATTACAAAGCTCTGATCGCTTTAATGAAGCAATGTGTACAGCAGTAGCTAGGAATTAGAAATGCGACGTTTTTGAGTAGAGCCGACAATTTTTATGGTGATCGACTCTATTTGATTGTAAAGCGATCGCGGCATTAGCCAGAGGAAATAAGCAGCGGCTAAGGTAATAATTGTCCGGCGTGGTTCTTCTAGTAGAATGCGCCAGTAGGTAGATAAAGCTCGATTGATGAACTGGATAGCTGTTTTACTGTCTGACAAAGTTACTGCTCTTCGGGCTAAATGCCGAAGTTGATAAGCCATAGCTATGTTTTGCCACTTAGTCATTGACTCTGGATCTACATAAGCACTTGCTTTTGAGAGCATCCTTTCCCAAGAATTTAACTTTTTCACCAGTTGGGCAGAAAACCCCTGCGAGTTTACACGATACAGTGTTAATGCTTCCGGAATTCCCTCAATTTGCCATTGAGTTTTCACGATCATCCGCAGCCAACACTCCACATCTTCTGAGGGGTGCAGAAGCCGATCGTCATCAAAATAAAATTTTTCTACCGTTCCGTAAAGATTATCCAGGAATGCAATATCTGACAGCGTTTCTTGTCGAATGACAGGCACCGAACCATTACCAATTGGGGTGCGACAAAGTATATCTAGCGGAGTAATTTCCTGAAGCTTGGTTATCTGATAAATACCCAGCGGTTTCCCCGCTTCATCAATAAACGCAGAACGACAAAAACTAACTCCCACAGTTGGTGACTTATCTAGATGCTCAACATGTTTTGCTAGCTTTTCTTTTAACCATAAGTCATCTGCATCTAAAAAAGCCAAATATTCTCCTTCAGCATGGCGGATACCTGTATTTCTAGCCGCCGCCACGCCGCGATTTTCCTGACGGATAATTTTTATTCTGTTGTCTGTAAATTGCTGGCAAATTTCTATACTTTGATCGGGAGAACCATCATCAACGATCAGTAGCTCAAAATTTTTGTATGTTTGAGCAAGCACTGACTCTACCGTAGCAGCTATATATTTCTCTACTTTGTAAACTGGGATAATTACAGAAACTAGTTTCATGTTAAGAATCCTTGCTATAAATGCTTAATTTTGGGAAAAACATAATTTGAAGCCCAAATTGTAAACAAGGGCAAGCAAATCATGTGGACTAATAAAACAGACGTAGCTACCCCAATGATATTCCAGTTAACTCCGATAAAAACTGCAGCTGTAAATAGCCCAGTAAATATGACATGCCAACGCAAATCTAAGTGAGGTTTACCTATAGCTACTAGCAACTGGGAGGCGGCATCTGCAAAAGGTCTAGGAATTGCCGATAAGCAAATCAAGATCAAAATCGGAATTGCTGGTATCCATTTATGACCAAAAACTATTGGTACGTAAAAAGGAGCTAAACTTGACTGGAATAAAACAAAGGGAATAATCGCAAAGGCAATAGTTTTCAGACTGCTAAGGTAGCGTGTTTTTAGCTCAGTCCAGTCACTGCGTACTGCACATAAATGCGGCAGGATGGCTGAATTAATAGAATTAATAATACTTAAACTAATTCCTAAACCAGCGTTGAAACCAAAGAAGTACGTTCCTAATTCTTCAACACCTATAAAGCGTCCAACTATTAAATAATCTAAATTGTTTCTTAAGGTTCTAAGTAAGTTGACACCAAGAAGATTTTTCCCGAATTTGAAAATTTCCGACCAATACTTCGTTGTAAATTTTTGAGTTGGACGCCAAGAATGATACTTGTAACACATTAAAACTCCCACAGGTGCCGCCAAAATTACTGGCACTACAAAAGACCAAATACCCATACCTACAGCAGCAAATATTGTTACGAGTATGGTGCTACAAATGTTTTCAGAACTATCACTAAGAGCTATGATTTTAAAGCGATTTTCTCTTTGTATTAAAGTTTTTTGTATAAGAGCTAGAGGCCAAATTAAATAAACTATTCCGGAAACACAAAGTGGTAGAATAATTTCCTGTGTTTTATAAAACCAAGCAATCGGAAAAGCGGCAAGACACTGGATAATAAATAAACTGCCAAAAACCGTCCAGTTTAACCAATAAGCAGAGTCACATAAAGCCTCAACTTCGTATTCTTCAGCCTGAATAATTTTCGCGCCAATACCTACGTTGGCGAACGTCAGTGCAAACTCCCGGACTGTCAACACGATCGCTCCCAGACCGTAATCGTAGCGAGTCAAAAACCTTGCTACGATGACTACTAGCCCCAAACGCATGATTCTGTAGACGATCTCTGTTATACCTAGCCAGCTCAGATTACGAATAAACTGGTTAGATAGTTTTTTATTGGCGAGTGCGATCAGTTTCTGGATGAAATTCACTGTTTTTTTATAAATAAAATTATTCCCTCCTTCCTAAATGCTGAGTTAAGAGGACTTGGCGATCGCCCAAACTCAGCACTTTCAAGGGAAATTACTACTTAGGATGATTCGCTACTACACCCCAGACTGGAAGGCGAGATGTTTTTAATTCATCTAACGCCTCTTCAAAAGTGTGACGACCTGTTTTACCCAGACCCACAACTACGACAACTGCATCTAAGCGTTGACCTAACACATGGGTATCGAGAAAACCCACAAGATGTATAGTATCATAAATTACTAAATCAAAATCTTTATGTGCTTTCTCCACAAAATACTGCATTTGTTTGGAGGAGAACAACTTAGTCGGATTTGACGGTACTTGACCTGCAGTCACAACAAAGAGGTTTTCTTCTTTTGGGTAAGGCTCAATGACATCATCTAAATCTATATCGTCGGACAGTAACTCACTCAATCCTTTAGTGTTTACTAAACCTAATCTTTTATGCAACTGAGGGTTACGCAAATTCGCATCTACCAGTAGCACTCTTTTACCAGCTTCTGCCGCTATCCGTGCCAAATATTCTGCGATGGTGGATTTTCCTACACCGCTTGTGGCTGAGGTGATAGCTATTGAACGGATAGGAATCTCATAAGCCAAAGATTGGATTTTATTGTATAGAGAGTAAAAGGCTAGTAAGAATGGAGTTGCTTCTTCCATTTGCGACTTGACAGCAGTCTCAACATTCTGCCTTCTTTCTTCTTTTTGAGGCAAATAAGCTGGATCGACAATCTTCAGTTTTTTGAGTTCTTTGTTAAAAGGAACTATCCCTAACAAGGATAATTTTGTTACCCGTCTTACTTGCCCAACGTCATGAAATACCTTTTCCAAATTTTCGAGCAAAAAGGCAGCTAAAATACCCAAAAGTAAACCTGCTATTCCTCCCAGAACCACATCGCGTTTGCGGTCGGGTGACACTGCTATAAGTTTGCCTGTGCGATCGTGTGGTATTGTCGGAGGCATGATCAGATCCCAAGGCGATTCCCGCTGAGCAGCATCTAAGCGCAGTGCTTCTTTCTTAGCTAAAATTTGGGTGAGCGTATCGCTAGCAACATGCAACTCTCGTTGCATATTGGAGTACTGACGTGAAATAGCTGGGTACTGCTTAACTTGCTGGCTTATTTCCCGATCGGCTTTACGGTTAGCTTGCAGGCTACTTTCGAGTGAATGAATTTGGTTAGCCGTATTAGCCAGTTGTTGGATGAGTGTACGTCGAACAGTATTTTGATAAACTCCTGCCTGCGCAATATCCTTGGCACTGGTTGTGTTATTTCCCAAGGCACCTTTTGCTTCTTGATTTAATAAAGGTAGCAGCTTATCTCGTTGATCGCGCAACGATTGAATAATTGGGCTGTCATCTCGAAAACGAGCTGATTCTGTAGCAATTTTGGCATCTAGTTCTCTGACGCGAGTGAGTATCTGTTGATATTGTGGGGACTCACTTAAAGCTGATGCCGCGATCGCTTGATTTTGCTGCATTCCTAACTGTTTTTGTAAAGAAGCATAAAGTGATTTAGCTTCAGCTAGTTGTCTAAGAGTTTCTGTGATCTGTGTTTGAATGTCATCTTCTCTCTTCAGCAGTTGGTCACCTTGAAGTTCAGGGTTAAACACACCATAGCGCTGCTGAAAACCTTGCAGTTCTTTTTGCAGTCTATTAACACGTTGTCGCAATGTGGGAATCTGCTGCTCAACAAATTTAATTCCTTGACTTACATTCGTTTGCTGCTGCTCCAAGCTGTAGTGGCGATAAGCTTGTGATACCTGGTCTAATACCTGTTGAATTTTCTCAGGACTGGAATCCCGATAGCGAACCTCTATAACTCTAGATTCTTCTTTGCCTTTGGTGATGCGGGTGATGATGAGTGTGCCTTTTCGCCCAGCAGATGGTTTTCCCGATTGATCGTTGCCAACAAGTTGGTCGTATTTAATTTCTGGATATTTGGTTTGGAGTTTACTGACCACCGGAGCAATGAGTTTGGGACTCTTTAAAATCTCCACTAAAGCTTGATAATCTAACTCGCTTTTGTTTTGCTTGGTGATTTCGTTGACATTTTGTTTTAGAGTTTCTGATAGCAAAACCAGTAATTCACTTTCAGAAGTTTTTAAAGGTTCTACTAACAACTGAAACTTTCCTTCATACTCTGAAGTACGAGTTGAGGTCCAAGCTGCTACTGCTGTGGTAACTATGAGTGCCACGCTAGCAATCACACCTACTTTACGACTTAAAACTGCTAAAACCTGACCAAGACCCGGATTTTCTTCCTCGCCCTCTGGCATTCTCCTACTCCAATGCGGCTTTACCTGTGTTGGATGATAAAGTTTTTGCTGCTGGTAGTTTTGTTCCTTAATTGGCATTGTGCTATCGTTCCAACAGTTTTAAGTATGGTAAGGGTTTATTAATACTAATACGTCGTTGTTTTGTCTCCAAACTGATTTATTGCTTTCAGCCAGCATACATATTAATACTTACATCTACAAGCAATAAATATACATACACCATGAATCATCGCGCTAACAGATCCGAGTAAAGTATACATGATTCTGAGGTCCATGCTGTTTTTAATTTGCAGAATCTCATTTCCACCCCAAAGTCTCTATGCTAATTTAGCTCGGAGAGTGTACCGTAATATAATTCGATATATCCTACACAATATCTTGATATATCCGTAATTCTGCAGTCATTCACAAAAACTTTATTAAAAATTGCAAATCCATGAAGATTAAGTAAAAACATGATTAAATGTTTTACTTTCAGGAAAAAACTCTGGGTTATCCATGTAAGCTGTCATAATTAATCACTGATTCTCGTATGGGTTCTCTTAAGCTGCGTGTTACTTACTATAACTGACTAAATAAACTGTTAGCCTAAGGATGATTAGAGTGTAATTTTTGCTTTGCTGCAGAAGCACTTAAGGAGCGCAAACATCGCTATTATGGTTAGACTTAAAAGTTTTGCCGAAAAGGCTTTTGTGGTTTTGACTCTGTTCTTCTCCACAGCTGCTTTAATACCTGTTCTTTTAGATACTGAAGAGGCTTCTGGTCAACCAGTCGATCCATTAACTCCAATCCTGTTTACTAGTATCTACGCCGTTACTCTGTTGCTGAGCGTTGCTAGGCGCAAGATTTTTGTCCGTGTTGCTACTAAAGAAATTTTTATCTGGCTGCTGGTTGGGCTAGCAATGGCTTCAGTCTACTGGACATTGGGACCGGAATTAACGCCACGCCGCTCTGTACTGCTGCTAGGATCGACAATCTTTGCGGTGTATGTGTCTGCACGTTACAGCTTAAGAGAGCAGTTGCAGTTCTTAGCCTGGGCATTCGGTATCATTGTTGTACTGAGCTTTGTGTTTGCAATTGCAGTACCATCCTACGGGTTAATGACGTTTCAGGAGGAAGGCGTTCACGCAGGCGCTTGGCGAGGTATAATGATGCACAAAAACATCTTGGGTCGGATGATGTGCTTGAGCAGTATAGTTTTTCTATTGCTAGCTACTGGCGACTCTACATCAAATCGCAGATCCAGTCGGATTTTTTGGGCAGGCTTTGTTCTTTCAGTTGCCTTAATTATACTTTCAACTTCCAAATCAGCCATAGTTGTTTGTGTAACAATGACAACTATACTGCCGCTGTATAAAGCATTACGAGGAAAGTACACGACTCTCGTGCCGATATTGATTGCTGTGGTGCTTGTGGGTGGAGGTGCAGCGACATTGCTTTTGGATAATTTAGAAGTGATTGCGGGTGCACTAGGAAAGGATTTGACACTCACAGGACGCACAGATATATGGGCTGTGATGCTGGAGATGATCTCCCAACGTCCGCTGTTTGGCTACGGGTATAACGGATTCTGGATGGGCTGGGATAGTGAAGCTTCTGCTTACGTTTGGCGTACACTTGAGTGGGAGTGTCCTTATGCCCACAACGGTTTTATGGATCTGCTGGCGGAATTAGGTATATCGGGATTAGCACTATTTTTAGTTAGCTTTGCGATCGCCACTTTTAAAGCAATAAGTTTGGCGCGTCAAACCAAAACTGTCGAAGGACTTTGGCCACTACTGTATCTGACTTATCTGATCATGTACAACATTACTGAAAGTTCACTGCTATCAAGTAACAGCATCTATTGGATAGTATATGTGACAGTAGTTTTCTCAACGATCGTCGAGTCTGACCTAGTTAAAAGCGGCTATGCAAATGAGATTTTAGAAGCAGAATGGATGCAGATAACAGCATCTAATGAACAAAATTTATAACGGGGATGTGAGGATGTTAGTTGCTTTATGTATAGCAAGTTACAAGCGACCGGAAGGATTGCAACGCTTGCTTGAAGGTATCAATCAGTTAACTTTTAGTAAAAGTGAGCCAAATATAGAAGTCATTGTTGTGGATAATGATGCCAACGGCTCAGCTAGCACAGTTTGTGAAAAAATCAGATCAAACTTCAAATGGTCGCTGAAATACGATGTTGAACCGCAGCGCGGTATTTCCTACGTCCGCAATAAAGCGATCGCCTGTGTTAACAAAGATGCAGAATTCGTGGCTTTTATAGATGATGATGAAGTTCCCGAACCCCGTTGGTTAGATGAGCTTTTATCTATTCAGCAAACTTATCATGCAGATGTAGTAACTGGACCGGTTTTACCCCATTTTGTGGAGTCAGTCCCCGATTGGGTTGTGAAAGGAAAGTTTTTTGAGTGGGGTCGTTATCCTACAGGTCATTTGATGAAAGTCGCATTTACTAATAATGTCATCATCCGCTCTGAGATCTTAAGGAAAGTTGATCGGGCTTTTGATGACCGCTTTGCCATCACTGGTGGAGAAGATTCCCACTTCTTCATGCGTGTCTACCATATGGGATACAAAATAGTTTGGGCAGACGAAGCCATAGTGTATGAATGGATACCCAAAACTCGCACAAACATAAAATGGATTTTGCTACGAGGTTATCGAGGTTGGAGTACACACAGTTTATGTGAACGAGAGTTTGAACCCTCAATGAAAGTGCAAGGGATACGCATGGCAAAGGGTAGTGTACTCATTTTTTTGGGACTTTTCTACCTTGTTCAATCTCTGAGTTTCCAGAAACATATATTTGTCAAAGGCTTACTAAATATTTTTAGGGGATTAGGTACATTTTCCGGTTTAATAGGAAAGCAATACGAAGAGTATAAAAACATTGACATCCAAAAAAACCAACATGGCTTACCGAGCAAAATTTATACACAAGTGAACACATTTAAATAGTTGAAGCATGAAGATTATTATCAAAAGTGTATTAGCAATGACATGTGCACTCTTGTTGTGGGAAGTAATTTTAGAAAATACACTACAACATAGTCCTGGGTTTACACAGCATCCAGTATTAGGAAGAATTAATAAACCAGGACTTGCTCTGGAAGGAACGGAAGGATTTAGCAGAACAACAATCAACTCTCTGGGTATGAGAGGCGGAGAGATTTCACCAAAAGGTAAAAATGAATACAGAATTTTATGTATAGGTAATTCATATACAAAAGCCGTTCATGTATCAGACGATCGTACTTTCGCGGCACTACTACAAAAAAAATTAAGAAATCAGTATAATTCACAAGTAATAAATACTATCAATGCTGGCAGAGATGGTGCTTCGCCCGCCTACTATATTCAACTGGCTGACTTTTATAACTCCACATTTCAACCAGATGTGGTGATAGTGCAAGTTATTGACGCGGATTTTGCTGATTTTATGATCAATAAAGGAAAGCAATTTTACGTTGTTCCAGAAAATAATACTTTTAAACCAGTATATGTAAAAAACTTTTCGAGCGATAACGCTTTATCAAAATTGCTTTTAAAGAAATTTCCGCAACTAAGCTTTTTACTCGAATACTCAGTTGTCAGACTTGGAGGAGAGAACTTAGCAAAATCCTTGGCAACCAAAGAAGGTGGAAAGGAAAATCCAGAGGCAAAAGTATTAGAATTTAAAGACAATAAACCTTTGGTAGATTGGACAGTGCAGCAACTTAAAGAGAAATATAAAGAAAAGTTAGTTATTTTATATTTTCCCTTCCTGAACTACCAAAATACCAAAGCTGCAAATACTCCAATAGAAAATTCTTTAAAAGCTAGTACTAATAAGTATGGTGTGAGATTTATTGATATGAAACAGGATTTTCTGGAATACTATCAATTAGCTCATCAACCCGTTTATGGCTTTAATAACGCTACACAAGGAAAAGGACACATGAATGAAATAGGTCAGGAATTAACTGCAGAACGTCTGGCAACTGTTTTAAAAGAGAGGATAGCAAAGTGATATTTTCTAGCGGAGAATATTTTATTTTTTTTGTTGTCGTTCTTTTATTGATGCTGGTTGTCAAATCAAATTCTATCAAAAGAGCCATTCTTCTTGGAGCAAGTTATTATTTTTATGCCTATTGGGATTACCGATTTATTTTTTTGATGCTAGGGCTGACTTGTATCAACTACTATGCCGGATTAAAAATTGAAGATAGTAAAACCAAAAAAGAAAAAAATAAATGGTTAGCAGCTAGTATAATTCTCGATCTAATAACTTTAGGTTTTTTTAAATACTTCAACTTTTTCATTGACTCAGCTAATGTAATTTTAAATCCTCTTAATATTCAACTGCCTTTATTAAGTATCATCCTGCCAATAGGTATATCTTTCATTACTTTTGAAGTCATGAGTTATACCATTGATATTTACCGAGGAGTCAACAAATCAGCCAAGAGTTTTTGGGATTTTGCACTTCTTGTTGCTTTCTTTCCCCATCTGATTGCAGGTCCAATACTAAAACCAAAACAGTTTTTACCGGAAATCAGGCAAGATATCATCATCAAGTGGGAAAATGTCAGTTATGGTTTACAGATATTTTTACTAGGTTTAGTTAGAAAACTGTTGATCGCTGACCGTATAGCACTTTTTGTAGACCCTGTATTTGAAAATCCATTGAATTATAGTGCGATGACACTATGGCTTGCTGCGATCGCTTATGCCATGCAAATTTATTGCGATTTTTGTGGTTATACTGACATGGCGATCGGCTCAGCAAAATGTTTAGGTTTTGATATTCCTAAAAACTTTGATATTCCCTACATTTCTCAAAGTGTCACAGAATTTTGGAGAAGATGGCATATTTCTCTTTCTTCATGGTTAAGAGAGTATCTCTATATTCCTCTAGGTGGTAATCGTAAAGGAAAGCGAAGGCAATCTATTAACCTTTTAATTACAATGTTATTAGGAGGCTTGTGGCATGGAGCAAGTTGGAATTTTGTTGTCTGGGGAGGCTTGCATGGAATTGCATTGGTAGTTCATAAGATTTATACAGATAATATCCAAAAGAAATACATAATCGAATCATTTTTTCACAAAATATTTGCTTGGTTGCTCACATTTACATTTATCTGTATAACGTGGGTTTTCTTTAGATCAACTCATTTCTCAGTTTCCTTAGGTATTATGGAAAAAATGTTTTATTTGAGCAATCCTGTAGGTATTAATTGGTATGCAACTTCGGTGTTTCTCTGTCTTCCTGTATTGATTTTAACAGATTTTTGGGGTAACAAATTAAGTCAAGGATTCAAGCTAAAGCTAACAACTTTTAAAGGCATGTTTTTCATATTTTTTGTGGTCTTTGGTTTAATTCTCTTAGCACCACAAAATTCGTCTCCTTTTATTTACTTCCAATTTTGAAGACATGAAAAATTTTGATTTTGCGATTATTACTCCTAGCTATGCTCCAGACTTTGAAAGATGTCGGCTACTATCTTGGAGTATACAAAAGTATGTATCACCTGCTGTCACCCATCACATCATTGTAGAAAGTCGAGATCTACAACTTTTTCGTCAGCTACAAGGTCCGAATACGCAAATTCATCTTGTACAATCTCTACTGCCTTGGTGGATTCAACGTCTACCTTTTTTCAAGAATGGTTGGTTCAGTTTCAAAACTCTTCCCATTCGCAACTGGATCTTACAGCAAATTGTCAAAATTTCGGCGGCTCAATGTATTGAAGAAGACGTTTTGGTATTTATTGATTCAGATGTAACGTTTGTACGTCCTTGCAACTTTGAAAAAAGCTTTATCCGCTCCGATTTAGTTCGGCTTTTTAAGGAACCGCCTTATGATTTATCAGTTCATGTCAAAGGACATCAAGCTGCCAATAAATTACTTGGTATACCTGATAATGTTTACCCAGATCCTGGCTACATTGGTCAAGTGATCACTTGGAAGCGCGATAATGTCTTTAAGTTATATCAAAAGTTAGAGAGTGTTTCTGACACAGGGTTCATAGAAACATTAGCCACTTCATGGTTTCTAGCCGAATACATATTATATGGGGTTTTTGTCGATCATTTTCTTAAAGAAGAATCTGGACACTATTATGATTCTCAAAAGATTACCCATGAGTACTGGGATCCCCAACCCTTGTCAAATGAACAGTTGCAAAACTTCTTGGCAGAAATTCAGCCTGAACATGTGGCGGTTATGATATCCGCTAAAGCTGGCATACCTGTTGAGCAATATGAACATCTACTTCATAAGATTCCGGAAGTGTAATGCTGGAGGCATATTATTGGATGAGTGGCGGAGTATAGACGAGGACGAAACAAGCACTTTTGAAAAAGCTACTAAATTAACTCGGACACACTTGATTTGCATCTACTAGGAATATACTGTATGAGTACAGATAAATCCATTTTTGTGTTAATTCGTCGCTACGGGAAGGAATATATATTGACAGGAATCTTGGGAATTATTCCTACTCCCATTGGTAAATTGCTACGTAATATTATTTATCGATTAATTTTTGGAAAAGTGGGAAAATCTGTTTATATTCAACCCCATGTTCGATTTATCGGCATTGATACTATTGAAATTGGGGATTTTGTTCGTATTTATAGTGGTAGTTACATCAGTAATAAAGGTAGTAGAATTCACTTTAATAATAGCGTCTCTATTGACCACGGTGTAGATATTAGAGCTTATGACCACCCAGGTGGTGATATTACTATTGGTGAGCATACCTATATAGGACCCTATGTTTGTATGGCTGGTCCTGGGTTTATCAAAATCGGTAAAGATTGCATGATTGCATCTCACTCATCACTTTACGCCAATAATCATATCTTTGCTGACCCAAATAAACTCTTCCGAGAACAGGGCATTAGCACGCTTGGGATTGTAATTGAGGATGATTGTTGGGTAGGTACTGGAGTTAGAGTCCTAGATGGGGTAACAATCGGCAAAGGTAGTGTAATTGGTGCGGGCGCTGTTGTAACTCGTGATATTCCAACCTACTCTATTGCCGTTGGTGTTCCCGCTAAAGTAATCCGTAAACGTGGAGAAGATTATGTACCTCAAAAAGTACCTGACCATGAAAGTTTATCATGACATTTCACATACATAAAAAAATCCAGTTCTGTGAATAGTTGTTGGTGAGCGATCGCATCGTCAGCGAAACAGACCAGAGTCAGCCCCTTCGGGTTCGTCAAAAGTCAAAAGTCAAAAGTCAAAATAATTCGTAATTGATAATGACGCTCGTTCCGACGCCGGAGTACCGGCTAACGCTGACGCCGGAGTACCGGCTAACGCAACGCTTACGCTATCGCTAACGTAATTCGTAATTATTACCCCATGCATTTATGCAGGGGAACCTGCAGTAAAGATGCTGAGCTTTTTTTCTGGTTAATTATTAATTAATTTAGGAATTTTTAATTACGAATTACAAATTATTCGGTCAAAGGCTAAAATCCCCAACTTACGTAAAAATACTGAACTCTTTAATTCAATTGCTACTTTAATATTTAAATCATTGGGAAATACCTGTATTAATCTGAATGATCTCGCATTGATTACTGAATCGATGTAGAAACAATACAGGTTCTACTATCTTGCTTTCTATCACTCAATCAACCCCGATAAACTTATGCATTGGACAGTTGCTGCTCCCTTTATTGATAAGTACAACCGAATTAACGAGGCTTGGTTAACCGAATATGTTCCAGGATATCGACACAAATTACATATCGTACCGCGTCAAGAACCGTTAAAGAGTTGGCACAATCGTTCGTCTTCTGTGACCGGATTTCGGGATTGGCTTATACATTGGCAACATAGTATGGCAGCAATCAATGAGACTGAGGGAGGTGCAATCACGCTCTTTCCTCAACTACCAGCAATGGCAGGTATCCAAAAGCGTATTACTGGCAAGCGTATTCCTGTAGTAGCCTGGCAATTCAATATCGGCTCCTACTATAGTGGGCTGCGGCGCACTATAGCCCAAATCAGCTTGAGTGAAGTCGATCGCTTTATTGTTCACACGCGGCGTGAAATTGATATCTACCATCAATGGTTGGGAATCCCGTTAGATCGTTTGGAATTTGTCCACCTTCATGAAAAAGAGCTTCCCGTCACCGCCCAAGAAAATACAACAGATCCTTTGATCGCCGCACTCGGTTCTGCTCATCGCGACTTCCCCACCTTATTCCAAGCAGTGGAAAAGCTTAGCATACCAACAGTTGTCGCATCACGTCCCCAGGCATTAGAAGGATTAACTATTCCGCCTGAAGTGAAAACACCGTTTGGTATTGGCAGGAAAGAGTGCCTGCGTATAGCCCAAGAAGCGAGAATAAACATTGTGCCTTTGCTGCCAAAGCCGGACGCCATAGCCGCAGGAATTATCACCATTGTGGAAGCTATGCATATGGGTCGTCCAGTCATCGCTACACGCTGTCTTGGTGCAGAAGATTATATTCAGCATGGCGAGACAGGTCTGTTGGTTGAACCGGAATCCGTTGATGACTTAATGCATGCAATCAAAATGTTATGGCACGATTCAGCTTTACGCGATCGCCTCGGTAAGGCAGCTAAATGCTATGCCAAACAACATTTTTCTTGCGAAGCTGCAGGAGCCGCTTTGGGCAGAATTCTAGATCGAGTTGCAGATAAAGCAGGTATGTATTGAAGATAGAGGATAAAAGTTATCTCTCAATTATCCTAATTAAATAGTTGTCTAACTAAACCATTGTTGAGTCTCAACACTGTTAGAATTCGTTTCTCTTACCATCTTAATCACAACACATTGACCGAAAAAGACTCCTTTGAATGGAATTGGGATATTTAGCCCAGGTATTATACTATGACTAGTATGTATCTCTTGAAAATTGAATTTATTTTTTGCCATTCTTTCAAGATTCCAAATATAGATTGGAGTAATGTGACCTATTTTTTCATAAGAAGATAAAAAATTATACATTTTTGATGTCAGTAAGAAGAAAAGTCTGACATACCAATTATGTAAATTAGGAGTACTTAATATGACAACACCATTAGGTTTAGTAATTCGATGAAGTTCTCGCATTAAATGCCACGGATTCTCTAAATGTTCTATCACTTCGGTTCCAATGACATAATCAAAGGTGTTTTCCTCGAAAGGAAAGGTTTTATTTAAATCTGCTGCCTGAGACGGAATATCTTTAGGTAGAAAATTTCGGGTGTGTAGGTCACAGGCAATCACATCAAAACCATCCTCTTTTAGCTTCTGACTCAACGCTCCTGTACCCGCCCCAATATCAAGTAATAATCCTCTTTTTTCATCTTTCAATAAATCACGAACAACCCTATGAATATTTTCGGAGGTAAATGATTCCATGCCAAATGAATTAAAAGTCATCTTGCCACTCCTTTGATTCAATTTCTACACGGTATATTACCTTGTATTGCATAAATGTGGGACTTTTTTTAAAAAAAGTTCCATGATAATTCAATACCGTTCAAGTAAGGGCAGTGGCAATTTCACAAGTTTAGAGACGTTCCGCCGTCACGTCTCTAGATAGGTTGACAGTAAATAAATTATCTTAACTCAACCGTATAGCATTATAATTTATCAACAATTTGCAACACTGAAGTTTTATCCTTATGGTCTTTTACTATATATAAATTAAGTTTTTGTCTCAAAATCAGCACAAAGAAAGAGACATCCTCTATTAAGTATCTCTTCCACAATCTTTTCGGTTCGCACGACATTCTAAAAAGCCATTCTAATCCTACTTCACTCATCCATTTAGGAGATCTTTTAACATTTCCTGCTTCAAAATCAATAGTTGCACCTATTGCCATAAATATTTTGATAAATGGCAACTTCTCTTTATATTTATATATCCACTTTTCTTGCTTCGGTGCACCTACTCCTATTGCCAAAACTGTAGCACCAGAATTATTGATCATGTTCACTATATTTTGACATTCTTCTTCATCTTTCTCAAATCCAAAAGGCGGAGAATAAGTCGCTACTACAATATCTCTCCCTATTTTCTTATTGATGTTAATTTGAGCTTTACTAGCAACGCCTTGCCTTGCTCCTAAAAGGAAAATTTTGATTTTTTCATTGCTTTTGTGATAATTGTAGAA
Source organism: uncultured bacterium (assembly GCA_964246695.1). GTDB lineage: Bacteria > Cyanobacteriota > Cyanobacteriia > Cyanobacteriales > Nostocaceae > Stigonema. The sequence goes on along the minus strand of CAXTSI010000032.1, from coordinate 11,029 downwards.
AGCCGGGAAAAAATCCGAACCTGAGATTTTTTCTTTGATTGGCGTTCCTAAAAATTTAGAGGCATGAATGATGATTTGACTATCACAAAGTTTGTAATTACAAATACTATAAGCTTGGAAAAAATCCGGATCTTTTTGAAGTTTCATCAGATGATCGACATTTGGTGTAAAGACAACTCCAGATTGCAATTTCTCTAACAATTCTACTTCCGACAAATTGTCTATTTCTAGGTTCAAAATTTTAACTTTTTTCATGGCAAACTCGGTTTATCTGATCGCAAAATCTCTCTTAAGGGTGAAAAATGATGATAATTTGTAGACTAGGTTGAGTATTTTTATGAGTGAACTATGAAATAAACACTCTTTAATAGAGGTTACTTGAATTGTGAACAAGATTGGAGTGCGATCGACTCAGGACTTAGTCGATCGCACTCCGGCGTAAATCCTTAGTGAATTCAGATGTGTGTCAACCGCACTTGACACACATAAAAATCTGCTTTGCGGCTGCCGTAGAGTCGTGAACTTTGGTAACAAACAGAGAAATCTCGTTTTTCAATTGTGCGCCTATGCAGTAAATTTATTACTAATTTATACATTGCAGCACTTATAAACCCTAAACTGTCAAGATAATCAATTAGTTGAGAAATCAGCAAGTTTAAAATCCGATCCGGTATTACACCATTCTCAACAAGGTGACACAAACAGGATAAATGAAACGAAAAGGTCAGGCTTTCAGTTTTACTGATTTGCGGATATTCCTTGTTTCTGGCGGTGGTGCAAGATGTAAGAGAGAGCAGATTTAAGGAGGGCTTCCCCGAACTTCGCCCGGAGGGAAACCAACGCCAGTTGCCTGCGACGGGTTTCCCGTCTTCTCCTGACGCTCCTAACGTCGCTAACGCTAACAGCACTGGCTCCCCTTGCGACTTCTCTTCTCCGAAAGAAACTCCGGTACAATTTGCTTTTGCTCTCAATTTTCCACCATACCTAGCGCCTGTGACAGGCAAATAACTTTCTCCAGTGATAGTAATTCGTAACTAATAACGATTAATTTGTAAATTATCATGAGCCATAAGATTATCCTAGTAGTCTTACTGATTTTTCATGAAAACTACATAATCTTAACCCTCTACACGGTACATACCAGCTGAAAGTTTCCTTTTTTCCAATGCTTTTTACCTGTATTCCCCGATCATCTGTCAATATATGAAAATTGTGTAAAGCCGAGCGCCCATAAACTTGTGAAAATTAACCAGCAAAAATACTCAACAATAAAGGCGCGTTCTAATCCGCTGGTTTCTTTAAGAGACCGGGTAACTGATATCTTGCACCAAGGTCAAAAACCGGGTTTCTTGCAAGTCGTTAAGTCTGGAACCCTTAATTTATCGTTAAGAAACCCGGTTTTTCTGGTCTTGTTGAGAATGGTGCAAGATGTGAGGTAACTGATGCAACGGAAGTTCAGAATTCCAATAGGATTGCTATGACCATATATTTATGATATAATACTGAGTTGATTGGTGTTAAATCTGGGCAGGATATCCCCGTCAAATTATGGATGTAGTATTCGTATTTTGGTGCTAAATTTTGATTATTGCCAAAAGTTGTCTAAAAACAACAAAATACATGGTTTATTGCGGCAATATTCTTTGTAGGAGTGAATGTGAATACGATTGTTTCTTATAAGGGAGTTTTCCGGTTACTGAGTTTCTCCGCTCTCGCAGTCTTAAGTAACAGCATATGTGCTGTAGCTCAAACTGTGGAAACCACAACCAGTTTTCAGTTAACCCAGTCTTCTGAAACCGAAGCGTCTTCCAGCAACGTAAGTCCGGAAGTCGAGACTATCACCCCATCCGTCTCTACTCAAACTCCAGTAAAATCGACCGTTCCATTGGTTAAACCAACGGCAGTAGCATCAAATTTAGCTGTAGGGAAGCAGGATTTCCCCACAAACCCTCCAAGAGAAACTGTTAGTCGCGTCGTTACACCAGTTCCAGGCTCTACAGCAACTTCATCTGCGGCATTCTCGAATTCCATCCCGACGAATCAACCATCTGTTCCTAGTGTGGCGCAAACAGATAAACCATCTGCTCACCGTGTGGCGCAAGCAGATATTAATGTTAGCCCTGGTAAAGCTACTCGTGGGGGTCCAAGTTATGTCGGCATAGCCGCAAACGTTGGTATAAGTGGTGGATCGGCTTTGGGCGATGGTAACTTTACGGTAATCAGTAAAATTGGACTTACAAATACCTTCTCTGTACGACCATCTGCCGTGCTGGGGGATAATCCAGTCATTCTGGTTCCTCTCACCTACGACTTTAACCTGCGATCGGTAGAGCCATTTACCGAACCCTTGCCGATCTCGCCTTACCTCGGAGGTGGTGTAGCTATTAAAACTGGCGACAGCAGTGATGCCGCCTTCCTCTTATCTGGTGGTGTCGATGTACCTCTGACTCGTCGATTTACGGCAACAGCTGCTATAAATACGGCATTTTTTAGTGACATCGATGTGGGGTTGTTGATCGGAGTCGGCTACAACTTCCGTGGCTTGTAATTAAATTGGTAATGGCTAATAGGTAATCGGTAATAGATTTTACCAATTACCAATTACCAATTACCAATTACCAATTACCAATTACCTTAATTCTATTTTGGGCTAACTTTGTCAATCGTCTTAGTTTTGCCGTTTTCTTCAATTGTCCAGACATCGTAGACACCAACTACATCGCCGTAAGGGTCAACATTTACATTCCCGCTAGCTCCCTGGTATTTAATTTTTTTACCTTCTTTGAGTAGCTTTAGACCCTCGCAGACATCGCTAACTTCTGTGCCAGGGGGATTGGAAACCTCACGGATTTTGTTGGCTATGCCAACGCCCGTGTTGTCTTTAGCGGCTTGTGCTGACAGCACCAATAAAGCAGCAGCATCCCAAGCATGGGGAGTGTATGGTGCAGGTGGCGCTCCTTTTTTAGATTGCCAAAGCTTGGAGAAAGCTTCTAATCCTTTACCATCAGAACCGGGTACAGTGCCTAAGGCTCCAGCTACTATGTATTTACCATCAGAGGTTTTGCCGACCTTTTCCGCGAAGGTATCTGATTTTTCGCCATCTGTGAGCAGAATCTGCACCCCCTGAGTTAGACCTTGCTGGTAAGCAGCCTTTAACAGTAGACTAGCTGTTTCTTCGTAAGCCACCATTAGCACTGCATTTGGCTTTCCAGCAAAAGCAGCTGCGGCTTCCGTGTCAAAGGTGGTAGCTTTGGGATCATAGCGTACCGGGTTGTTTTTGTTAACTACGGTTCCCCCCAATTTTTCAAAAGCTTGCACAAATGCTTTTTCAAACCCCACACCATAATCATTGTTAATTACGACTGTGGAAACTTGCTTGTAACCTTTTTTATGAGCAAGTTGGGCTAAGGCTAGTGCTTGGTAGGTATCCGGAGGAGCTGTACGCGCCCAAAAACCTTTAAAGTCGCCTTTTTTCGCCTTTTCGGTAAACACGGGGCTGGTGCTACCAGGAGAAATGAGCATAACTTTATTTTGTGTAGCGATTGAAACTGCCGCTGTGGAGACGCTGCTAGCAAAGGAGCCTACGACACCAGCAACCTTATCCAAAGTTGCTAGTTTGTTCATACCAGCTGCACCAGCTTTCGGATCTGTTTGGTCGTCTACTGACACGAGGGTAACTGGTGCCCCATTCACGCCACCGCAAGCGTTGACACTATCTACAAGCAAGGGAACTGCTCCCGCCATTTGCTGTCCGATAGAAGCCAAGTCGCCGGTTGCTGGTAACAGGGAACCAATTTTCAGCCCGTTGGCGCTGCTGACTGTAGTAGTTGTGTTTGCTGCGGGGCTAGCGTTACTTCCATTGTCAGCGGTGTTATTGCGGGTAGGGTTTTCACAAGCAGCTGCCAGAAAACCTGTGATTATGGTAGCTAAAGTTAGGGCAAAGGTAGCACGAACTCTTTGCATATATTCTTTTCACTCCTCTTGTTGGTGGAGCCTCAAAGCAAGATTTATGCTTAATTACATATAAGTTTAATCTTTCATCGCTCCAGATGATAAATGATAGCATCCTCCAAAAGGAATAAGTGAGGAGTTAGGACTGAAGAATTATGAGTTATTAATTAACTCCTAACTCCTAACCCCTAACTCTAAAAACGGAGAAGGAGGGATTCGAACCCTCGGTACGGAGTTACCTGCCGTACAACAGATTAGCAATCTGTCGCTTTCGACCACTCAGCCACCTCTCCTCGGTCACAGTAATGAATGATATCAGATCTTAAAGTGGGATGTCAATAGTCAATGTTAGTAGTTAGTAGTTAGTTGTTGATTGTTGGTTGTTAATTGTAAAAAATACTACTAACAACTAACAATTAACAACTAACAACACTCATAGCACTTGCGATCGCAGCAAAGCCACTGGGACACTGAGTAACTTTTTCCACTGGGGTACGTAGGCACGTTGATTGAACACATCATAATCATTGCGTTCAATTACGCTCAAAATGCGACTGTAATGCATCAGAGATGCCCACACAGGCAAACGGGCATCGGCAGATAGGTAACTAATTCCCTTTTCTGCCTTGGTGTAGAATTGCCTTGCGCGTTGGATTTGGAAGCGCATCAGAGAGCGCCAGCGCTCATCGACCACTCCTTTGAACAAGTCTTGCTCAGTATAATTAAATCGCGCCAAGTCTTCTAGGGGTAGATAAATCCGCCCTCGCTGGGCATCCTCTCCCACATCCCGCAAGATATTGGTGAGTTGATGAGCAATTCCCAAGGTAATAGCTTCTTCAGTGGGAATATACGGCTGTTGATTGCGATTCCACGGAGCTGTGGTTGTGGAGGTATCAACCCCCATCACCGCCGTTGACATTAAGCCGACAGTGCCAGCAACGCGGTAACAGTATTGATATAACTGCTCAAACGTTTCATAGCGACTGCGGTATAAATCCATACGCTGTCCGCTAATCATATCCCGAAATGGCTGAATGTCCATTGGGAAACGCTGGATGGTATCTACTAACGCCACATCGAAATTATCCACTGGACGTCCCGCAAAAATTGATTCCAGTTGCTGCTCCCATAGGTCTAGGGTTTCTGGCGTGGTAATAGCAGATGCGGGACCATCCACCAGTTCATCTGTACGGCGACACCAAGCATAAATTGCCCAAATAGCCGGACGCTTTTGCTGGTTTATGAGTAAAGTGCCGACGTAAAAAGTCGTGGAATACTTTACTATGAGCTGGCGACAAAGTTGGTAAGACTCGTCTACAGAGATCGACGTTTTCATGCATGGGGGAGAATCAGACAGTTGCAGCATTCGTTGCAGACTGAAGGGTTTGCATTTGCAGGCTGGAAGAATTTGCCAATGGGTATGCTTCTGCGATCGCCTGCGCTGTCAGCTTACCAGAAAGTACGGCACCTTCCATACTTCCTAAGTAACGTTGCTTAGTGTAACTTCCTGCTAAATAGAAGTTAGCAATTGGGGTTTTCTGGTCAGGACGGCACTGTTGACACCCAGGAGTCGCTTTATAGACTGAACGCGGCGTTTTAACTATATGGTATTTCAGCAATGAAGCTGGATTTTCTTCACCAAAGTGTGTGGGGAAAAGTTTTTGCAACTCAGCAAGGGTTACCTGCAAAATTTCTGCATCGGATTTTGAGATCCAATCTGCAGCCGGAGCCAGAACTAATTCTAGCATCGAGCGATTGGGGTCGGCGTATCCATGACAGGTATTACTCATATCAGCGTAAACACTGAGTAGAGAGGAGCGGGAAAATAACAACTGATCGATATTTGTAAGTTTCCGGTCAAACCACAGTTGTAAGTTAATTACTGGAACACCTGACAATCTTGACAACGATTGGAAATACTCCATCTGCTTCCAAGCCGGTGGTAATATCACCTTCAAGCAGTCAACTGACATTGCCGAGACATACAAATCAGCCGTTAACACTTCATCTTCTGCGCCATTCAACGAACGTATCTTGAACCCTTTGATGCCATCATCGCCCGTCAAAATTTCTTTCAATGGCGCTTCTAATCGCACTTCTCCACCACGAGCGGTAATGTAATCTACTAGTGGATTGCACAATCGCTCAGTCGGAGAACCATCCAGAAAAGCCATTTTTGAGCCGCTTTTTTCTTGGAGAAAAGCTCTCAGGGCAGTCAGTAGAACTACTGCGGAAATCTCGTCTGGATTAATGAAGTTAAGCGATTTGGATGCAGCGATAAAGATATCTTGTTGTACCTCCTCGCTGACGCCTTGCCGCTTTAGCCATTCAGAAAATGTATACTTATCCGTCTGTTCGACATAGTTTTGCCCCCGAAGCATGGCTGGAACCAAGCCTTTAGCTAACTGGATCTTCTCGCCCCAAGTCAGCATATCGTTGTTCCGCAAAATTGCCACGATGCCATTAAATGGCGCTGGCAAGTTGGGAAAATCAAAGCGGCTGTAAGTCCCTGGTTTCTCCGGCTGGTTGAAGATCATGGTGTGTTCTTTCCACTGCAAGCGATCTTCAATACCCAGTTCTTTAAATAGCTGCAACATATTGGGATATGCCCCAAAAAAAATGTGCAGCCCAGTTTCATACCAGTCTCCGTCTGCATCTTTCCACGCCGCCACCAAACCCCCCAGTACGTCTCGGGCCTCCAAGACAATAGGGGTGTGACCTAAGTCGGTAAGATATTTTGCACAGGAAAGTCCTGCTAAACCTGCTCCCGCGATCGCTACTCGCATTTAACTTTACTGCTCTTCAATATTTCTTAATCGTTTTGCCGTTTTCATTATACTTTGCAATCCGTTACATTTAGCAGTAGTTGTGCGATCGCGCGAATTAAGTTAATTTTGCACGTAAATATTGTCCCACGTCTGCCCTTTGGCGACGCCTACAGTATCCGATGATACTTGTCCCCCAGGATGCGCGATCGCCTGTAGCGCATTTTTTCCTTTCAGGGAGACTTGGAGAATGGGAGTACTCCCAATCTCTTTATAGAAAGCTAGCTATAGACTTGAGATCCATCACTACACCTTCAATTGCCTTGGAACAAAATACAGAGTCAATCAATCTGAAATCAACCTTAAATTTCTGGTTAGTTGACAACAAACTGATTATTTCCGCTGCAAAAGATTGCGCGTCCTCAGCAATCCTAAAGTATTGCTTTACCTCTTCTGGTAACCCAGCGATTCCTTGTGGGGTAGAAACAATCGCTCTACTATAAGTAAGCATTTCTATTGACTTTATGCTTACTCCGCTACCGATTAAAACCGGATTAATCAAAACACGTCCAGATTGATAAATTTCTGCAGATGACACAGGATTTATACTTAGATTAACTTTTTTTTCTTCACATAATTGCCTGATTTTTTTGACAGGATTTAAGCCTGCTATGAGTAGTTTAATATTGGGTAACGTAGAGCGTATAATGGGAATGACTTGGGTAATAAACCAGATTACACCTGCTACATTGTTATTTGCATAGAGGTTTCCTAAGTAGACAACATCATACACAGGATCAAAGTTAATTTTATCACCAATAGCTTGTAACTTATTGTCTTCAGCGAACTCAATAAAAGGCGGTAAGTAACGCCCATTCGTGAAGCCACGATCTTGCCAATACTTTAAGTCATCAGCAGATATATCATAGAAAAAAACGCTATTTCTGAGTAATTTTTTTTCATAGCTTTCTAAATTAGAAATTGACATGTACCTTTTGAGTTTACCTTTCAGGTCTATTGTAGACGCAAGCAACCGACGGTAGTACAGGTGTTCGATATTGTGAGAACGAGTGACCAAGGGAACTTGGCAATTTTCACTGAGCTTTGCTCCAATATGGCCACCATGAATGCCATCCACCCAGATGACATGGGGATTAAAAACGCGAACCTGAGAAAACAGACCACTTAATTCTTTTCCCCTAACAATCCTAGAAGTAACTTCCAGAGGATAAGCGAATATGTCAATTCCCCTGCGAGCAAGAGAGATTATTGTATGCTTAAAAGGTATGAGATAAATTTTTTGACAGTACTTCTCCATTTCAGCTATTTCGTCAGGTGCTGGCGGATGGCTGAACCAAGATACTAATTGTAACTCTACACCAATATTAGAGAAGGCTTTTATCCTTCGCCATATATCTACTCGCGCACCACGATCGGCAGGGTAGGGAATATCATGACATATTAAAGTAATCCTCATTAATCCTTCTCCAACTATTCTCAATAAGATTTGGTAAAACAAAATTCTAGGACTTACGCATTGACAGAGAATGCAGACTATGCATCAGATTCTCGTTACTGGGCTGCTGCCTTGTAATGCTCCTGCAGTCGGCTCTGCCTCCAATTAAATGCGGAGGCAGAGCCTCCCCTAATTACGTCCCCAGGCGGAGCCTGGGAACGAGGCAACGGGGCAAACGGCGAAGTTTCGTTATGCACATGATAGTTGATTTGTAAAGTGCGTAAGTCCTGAATTCATCTCTTATATTTTGAACCTAAGTAGGTAAGCACAAATAACAAGAGCAAGTACAAAATGTAAAACGCTCGAAATCATTGCGATCGCTTCACTTTGCGACCTTCGCTTCGGACATAGTTAGAAATTTTCACGCTTACCTACTTATATCTACTGGACAGATAAAATCTCATCCAATAAAAATGCGTTTGAAAGTTATGAAACAGGCAATTAATCTATGTGTTTCAATGTGAGAAGGTGAATTTTATTTTTGGCTCCGCGACTTATTAATTGACACTTCACTTCCATGTCTCATCGCCGCTAAAAATTTTGTTCATTAGATGCTTTTACATCCATCCATTCTTCTGCTAAAACCTCATTTGCATAGGCAATTTTAACTACGTCAGATGCCACTATCGTTGATAAAATTACTGACACATAAGTAGGTAAGCACTAATAAACCTAGCAAGTACAAAATGTAAAATACTCGAAATATTTGCGATTGCTTCACTTCGCTTCGCTCGCCATGACATAGTTATAAATTTTTCCGCCTATCTACTTACACTATCTAGTAGATGCTGTTACTTGATAGCAGTAACCTTTCAGTAATGTTTTACATTATCAGATAAGTCAGATACAGTAGTGGCTTTTTACTGAATCTTTATGATTCCGAGTTTTTGATAAAGTTTTTGTGAACGACAGCAGAATTACGGAGCTAGCAAGATATGTTGAATGGTATATGGAATTCTATAATTGTACATGTACTCTGCTCGCTTATCAGCAGATAGACTTTGTGGAATTCGCGATCTTGCACTTACTACAAACCTTTAATTATTCACACCGACATACTGATCGTACTTAAAACTGTTGGGAACACAGGAAAAAAACTGAAGATTGCAGATCCAGCCTATTTGCCTCAAAAAGAAGAAAGAAGCCAGAATACAGAAACCCGGTTTCGCACTTATTTACCAGGTTTCTCTGCCTGCGGACTACCCTTAACAAGATGCAAAGTCTCCATTTTATCCATATCTGTCTATAACTGGGTAGCAGTTAGCTAACAGCTACTACCCCCACTTACTGACAATAGCATCATTGATTAAGAGGCGGTTGTGCGGATGCCACTAGGACTTACGCATGGAAAGAAAGAGCGAACCAGTGAATTGTCTCTTGTTACTGGGCTGCTGCCTCCCGTTATCCAGGAAGACGGGATATCGGATGCCACTATGAAAATCCTATTGAATTGCAAGTAGGTGGCGATTGAATTCATCTTGATCGGCAAATTTTTCAAAAATTCTATCCATTTTAGTTAGTTCAAACAACATTTTGACTTGACCGTTTACGGAACATACAAAGAGTTGACTTCCAGCAGTTCGCACCATTTTCATTACTGATACTAAAGCACCTAAACCAGAACTATCGATAAACTTTACATCTTTGAGGTCAATCAACACAATATTCGCTCCGATATTCACAATTTCGTTAACCTCGCGACGTAGTTCATTACCTCTAATACCATCTAAAATGCCTGAAGGTTGAAGTATTTTGACAGTTGGACTCATAGGTTTGATAGATTAAATTTTGCTTGCTAACCATCCATTAATATTTTGACACTTAATCGTAACAAATTGCAATGATTAAGCCAGTAATTATATTTATATTTTTTAGGATAATTTATTTTTAGACTGACTTAATGCGTTGAAAAAGCTACCATTAACTAAATGTCGGGAAATTTCAAATGCTTCAAAATAGCCTTCTTTTTGACCAAGTTCTCGTGCCCAGAAGCGGGACAAAACGAGTATAGCATCGAGTTGCATAAATGATTTTTCTTTTTCAGATTCATAACAATCAATAGCTGCAATTTTTTCCTCAATCACTGAGGTAATATCCACAAAAAAGTTTGGTTCAAATCCCCGTAAAAAAACTGGTGGTGCGGAATACCATAAAGGAATGTTTTTGCGGGTAGCGACATTGGAAACAGCGATCGCACAAACTTCATGGTCTCTATGCCCGTATTTTTCAGGTTGTGGTGCGTGAGTGATGATCAGATCCGGTCGCCAACGCCTAATAGCTTCTTCAGTAACTGTCACGACTGCTTGTGTTGAAAAATTACACTCCTCAAGAGCATAAAACTCGTAAGTTGCACCGATGATTCTGCCAGCAGCTTCTGCTTCCTGATGACGTGTACCCTTGATGTGAGAACTGGAATGACTGCCATCAGTCAAAATTAGGCAACGAATGCTCCATCCTGCCTTAGACATGAGACTGAGAGTGCCAGCGGCAGGTAGCACTTCATCATCAGCATGAGCATATATTGTTAAAACAGTTTGCTGACGAAAATTCTCAGAATTTGAAAAAGTGTTCATAGTCAATCGCTTCGCTCAAATTAAAAATTAAAAATTAAAAATTAAAAATTAAAAATTAAACGGAACGCGCATCCAGGGGAACATAAATCAACGATGCTGCTTATGAATGTTTTCCATGTTTAAAAACAGGGTCAAGTCGCTTCGCTCCAAGTCAAAAGTCAAAAGTCAAAAGTCAAAAGTAAGAACCCCATAAATAAATTTAGGGGAACCTATAATAAGGACGT
>CAXTSI010000031.1:0-32580 GCA_964246695.1 uncultured bacterium | reverse complement strand
CTCTAATTCCATTCGGTTTGCCTTCTCTCATATCGCTTTTAGTCTAAACTCCAGTCAACTACTATCGCAGTCTTAATCCCGACTTAGCAGCAGCTGGTCTAAAAGAAAACAAGCAATTGTTACACCACTTTGAACTCTATGGTTTGAATGAGGGACGCATATCGTCACCCGCTTTCAATGTCAAGGTCTACCTTGCTAATAATTCTGACTTGACCGCAGCTAAGTTTAATAATCAACAGGCATACACACACTTTGTTCTTTATGGACAAAAAGAGGGACGTCTTGGTAGTGACTATGCAGGAAACACCTTAGACACTGCTCGCGACATTACTAATGGCTTGCTGACGAAGACCTGGACTGACTTTGTGGGCGCCACTGACACCGAAGACTACTACAAATTCAATCTGGACAACCCTATTAACTTGACCATCGGCTTGAATAACCTGAATGCAGATGTCAACGTGCAGCTGATTAGTAGTGCCAATAACCAGGTAATTGACTCCTCAGAAAACAACGGTGCGATGACATTCGCATTGCACAGTAACAATTTAGCAGCAGGCACTTACTACATCAGGGTAAACCAAGGTCAAGCAAGTGCTAACACTAACTACGATCTGAAAGTCTCCTCATTTGATTTAGGGGGTTCGCCCAGCACTCAAAATTGGCTATCTTTAGCAACTGTACCAACTATACCGCCTACTAACTTAAGCAATCTACCCACTTCAACCACTAACGGTGGCGTGACGAACTTGGACAGCACTAAAGATCCAACAAGTACAGGTGGTTACACTAGCTACTATTCGTTCCCAATGCCCAACTTACTTAACCCGCAGTTCCCCACACTCGATCGCACTACTGGTTTTACCATCGATTTTGATGTCAAGCTGAACAGCGAAACCCACAGCAGTAATGACCAAGCAGGTTTCAACGTTATCGTTCTCGGGAGCGATCGCCAAGGAATTGAACTCGGCTTTTGGAATAATGAAATTTGGGCGAAAGATACTGGTACTGATCTCGCTTCGGATGGTGGCACTTTGTTTAAACACGACAACACTGAGCGCGTTCTTCGCAATACCACTGTGACGACCCGCTATGAGTTGTCAGTTTCGGGCAACACTTACCAGCTTTCTGCCAATGGTTCATCAATCCTAACTGGAAGCGTCAAAGATTACTCAACATTTCAAGCCTCTGGTTTGGGCTACAATCCCTATCAGCAGCCAAACTTCTTCTTCATCGGTGATGACTCCACAGCGGCAGGGGCTAATGTCGATATAGCATTTGTTGGAGTTTCTAAAACTAAAACTTAAACTCATCCCACCTTGAAAATATAGCCAAGTTCTCGTTTGGGCTGCAGCCTGCGACTTGAAGAGGAGGCAGCCCCAATGAAAAAATTTTACCGTCCCCACTCCCCACTTTTACATGTGACTAGGTAAAACTCCTAAAAAAATGTATAAAAATAAATAAATATTTGTCATGTTTGGGTATTGACAATCAACTAAAATAAAAATAATATTACTTCGTATCTATTTTTACGTTACAAAATACACTACCAAAAGTGTAAAGAATTTTATTATCTTGGCAAAAGATTAAATTATGGTAGTCAACAATTCAACTTTATTTGATGCCAATTTTTACCGTACAGCTAATCCTGACTTGGCTGCCGGTGGTCTGACTACAGATGCACAATTGTTTTCGCACTTCCAAAACTATGGTTTGAGCCAAGGGCGTGCCTTTTCACCGCTTGTGGATCTCAACTTCTATCGCGCCAGCAATCCTGACCTAGGTGGGTTGAACAATGTACAAGCGTTTGCGGATCTGCAAAATTCTGGTATCAGTCAAGGGCGTCGCTTCTCACAGGTTTTTGACCTAAATTTTTATCGCAACGCTAATAGTGACCTGAATAGCTTAAACAACGAGCAGCTATTTCAGCATCTGGGAAGTTACGGAATTAATGAGGGACGGCAATTTTCTCAGTTTTTCGATCTTAATTACTACAAAGGAAGTAATCCCGACTTGGTTCAAAAAGGTTTTAACAATATTCAACTGTTACAACACTTCCAACTCTACGGTTTGAAGGAGGGACGCAAGTTCGACCCTGCCTTTGATGTCAATTACTATCGCAGTTTGAATCGCGACTTAGCACCAAATCTCACCAATCAGCAACTGTTGGAAGACTTCGAGTCCAAGGGTCTGGAACAAGGACGCATATCATCACCCACTTTCAATGTCAAGGTCTACCTTGCTAATAATCCTGACTTGGTCGCAGCAGGCTATAATAATCAACAGGCATACACACACTTTGTCCAATATGGACAAAACGAGGGACGTGCGGGTAATTACTATCAAGCAAACACCTTAGACACTGCTCGTGATATTACTAGTAGCTTGCTGACAAAAACTTGGACTGACTTTGTAGGTGATATTCACAACAACGACTACTACAAATTCAATCTGGTGGAAAGCAGCACTAACTTGACAATTGCCGTGAATAACTTCAATGCAGATGTCAACGTGCAGCTGATTAAGGCTGACAACAATGGCACTGCGTTGATTGATTCTGCGGCTAGCAGGGGCGCGGTGTCAGAAGCAATCAACCGCAGATATTTAGCAGCAGGAACTTATTACATTAGGGTAAGCTCTGGTAAGGGTAGTAACACTAACTACGATCTAAATGTATCCTTATTGGGAAATCCAGATTTGGGTGGTGCGCCCAATAATCAAAGTTGGCTGAGTTTTGGAACTATACCAAATGCACAACCAACTATAGACCCAAATACAGACCCAAATGCAGACCCAAATACAAATACACAGCCTACTAATGTAGTCAATCTACCCATTCCAACTGGTAACGGTGGCTTTGACAGCACTCAAGATCTAAAGATTACGGGTGGTTACAGCAGCTACAATAATGACGGTCAACTCAACCCGCAATTCCCCACACTCGATCACAATACTGGTTTTACCATCGATTTTGATGCTAAGGTGAACACCGAGAGCCACAACAGTAATGACCAAGCAGGTTTCGACGTTGTTGCTCTGGACAACTTTAGACTAGGAATTGAACTCGGCTTTTGGAATAATCAGATCTGGGCGAAACAAATTACTTTCCCTTCAGATGGTAGCGTTTCGTTGATACACGACAATGTGGAGCAAGTTGCTCGCGATACCACTGTGGCGACCCGCTATGAGTTGTCAATTGTGGACAACACTTACAAGCTTTTTGCTGATGGCTCACCAATCCTGACTGGGAACATCAAAAACTACACACCATACAAGACCACCGATCTGGCGTACAATCCCTATCAGAAGCCAAACTACTTCTTCATCGGCGACAACTCCGCCACCGCAGGAGCTAATATCGATCTACCCTTTGTTGGAGTTTCTAAAACTTAATCATTGTGGGACGGGCGAGACGCCCGTCATCGATTAAGAGCGGGTAAGGATTACCCGCCCCACCCACAACTGAAGTTCATACATTGGACTGCTGGCGTTGATACAGTGACCAGTACAAACCCTTTTGTTGCAACAGTTCCGAGTGGGTACCACGTTCGGCGATCACTCCCTTTTCTAGCACCAAAATTAAATCAGCGCGCTTGAGAGGAGCAAAACGGTGGGCGATCAGAAATACAGTGCGGTTAGTGGAGATTTTTTGCAGGTTTTGTAGGACTTGCTGTTCTGTTTCACTATCCAAAGCGCTAGTAGCTTCATCCAGAATTAAAATCGGTGCTTGCAAGAGAAATAAACGCGCTAAAGCAATACGTTGTCGCTGTCCGCCAGATAAAGCTGTACCACGTTCTCCGACATTGGTTTCATAACCTTGGGGTAATTCACTGATAAAGTCGTGGGCAACGGCAGATCTTGCGGCTTCCACTACTTGTTCTGCGGTAATGTCGGGATTACCAAGAGTGATATTTTCCGAGACGGAACCATTGAATAAGAAGTCTTCTTGAAGAACCACACCAGTTTGTTGGCGTAGCGAAGCTAGATCGGCGCTTTTAATATCAAAACCATCGATCAGGATGCGTCCAGATTCAATTTGATAGAGGCGTTGCAGCAGCTTAGAAAGGGTACTTTTACCAGACCCTGACCGTCCCACAATCCCAACAAACTGCCCTGGTTGCACGGTGAAAGAGATTCCTCGGACGACGGGTTCAGTATTTGGTCGGTAGCGGAAGAAGACTTGCTCAAAGGTGACTTGACCTTTAAGATCTGGTAAAACTAAACCAGTTCCAGGTTCAGCTTCAGGAGCAACGTTGAGAATATCGCCAATTCGGTCTACGGAAAGCAGGACTTGTTGCAGATTTTGCCACAACTGCACTAGGCGCAAAAGTGGTCCTGTGACTCTACCAGAAAGCATTTGAAATGCCACAAGTTGACCGACAGTCAGCTGATGTTCGATGACTAATTTAGCTCCATACCAGAGAATTAGCAAGCTGGAAAATTTGGTGAGGAAGTCACCAATATTACTGCTAATGTTAGAAGTGGTAGAAGCTTTAAAACCTGTGCGGATGAAGCGGGCAAACAAACCTTCCCAGCGAGTGCGTGCTACTGGTTCTGCTGCATGGGCTTTTACTGAGTGAATTCCTGTCACCGTCTCAACCAGAAACGATTGACTATCGGCACTGCGGTTAAATGTTTCGTTAAGCCAGTTGCGGAGAATTGGCGTTGATGTTATTGTCAAAATTGCAAACAGTGGCAGTACTGCCAACGCCACGAAGGTAAGTGGGACATTATAGTAAAACATCAATGCCAGGTAGACTACAGCAAAGATGCTGTCCAAAATCACAGTCAACGCCGTGCCAGTGAGAAACTGCCGGATTTGTTCTAGTTCTTGGACTCGTGCTATTGTGTCTCCTACCCGTCGCGACTCAAAATAAGCCAACGGCAACCGCATCAGGTGTCGAAATAGCTGTGCTGATAAACTCAGATCCAGCCGTCGGGCAGTGTGGGTAAAGATAAATAGCCTCAGGATGCCGAGTATTGCCTCAAAGATTGCCACCAGCAGAAGTGCGATCGCCATGACATCAAGAGTCGGCAAACTCTCCTGCACCATCACCTTATCGATGACGACTTGGGTAATCAGTGGTGTGGTTAACCCTAAAAGCTGTAAAGTAAAAGACGCCAGCAATACTTCTGTAAGTAATTTCCGGTACTTCCAAACTGCTGGAGTAAACCAACCGAGGTTGAATTTTTCTTGCTTCTGGATAAGTTCTACTTGCCACAGTTGTCCATCCCAACATGCCTCAACTACCGACTGTGGTAAACTTTCACAAGTATGACTGGGATTTAGGGGATTAGCAACAAGCAGGCAGCTGCCCTTGACTCCATACGCTACCACCCAATGAGGAGTCTTAGGTGTAGGAGAATCAGAATTCCAAAGTAGTAAAGCAGGGAAAGATAATTGTCGCAACTCACTCCAACTGACTTGTAACTGCCGCAGCACAAATCCTAACTTTTCTGCGGCTTCCACAAGATTTTTCGGGCGCTGTCCTCGGAGTTGGCGAATCGCCCATTCCAGTTGCACAGCATTGTCCAACTGTTGCGCCACCATTGTTAAACACGCAGCAGCTGTGTTCTGGCT
Organism: uncultured bacterium; assembly: GCA_964246695.1. GTDB lineage: Bacteria > Cyanobacteriota > Cyanobacteriia > Cyanobacteriales > Nostocaceae > Stigonema. The sequence continues at coordinate 26,999 of CAXTSI010000031.1, read as the reverse complement.
GGAAATAAAAGGATAAGCCGCTACAAGAGTGGGGGAGGTAGGGGTAGCAGGGGAGGTAGGGGAAGAAAAAGCTGCCCCCACTTCCCCTACTCTTGAAAACTCATCCCCCAGCCAAAATTCCTCAATCTGGGGCGTGGAAAGTTGTGCCCACACTGTTGTATTCCAGCGCACCACTACCACTTCTTTACTAGCAGCTACAGCTTTGCACTCCACAGGAAACTTTTTTAAATCACCAAACCAATCCCCTGTTTGTAGGGCTGCCAATGGCTTACCGACACTTTCTTCCCGTAAACGAACTTTACCAGAAATAATCAGGAACTGGTAACCAACAGCTTCTGTGGACCAGATTTTTTCTCCCAAACGAAAACGTTGAGTTTCTGACTGATTTTGCAATTGGTTTTGTTGTTCAGGAGTTAGCCAACAAAGCGGTGGTTGATTCCAAGGTAGAGAAGCTAGCACCCTTGTTTGCGGAGATTCATCTTTCAGAGATATTAGTTCACTTGCAATTTTACCGTCAGCTTTTGAATTTTCTCTGCTAGCCATTTCTCAAACAACTCATTTTGTAGTGCTTGCTTTAGTTGAGTATCTTCTAACGACGCTGACAAAAATTGTTCTACACGAAACAATCCATAACGTTCTTCAAGTTCTATTGGTCCTACCAACTCTCCAGGACTAGCCACATCAACAGATGCTCTCAGTATATCCGGCATCGTGCCGCGACTAACTGGTCCCATCATACCGTTAACCATTTTGTCATCTGCTAATGAATATTCTTTAGCTAGTTGCTCAAAACTTGCTCCTTCTTCGATTTGCGCTTGTAGTTCCTCAGCTAGTTCCCGATTATCAACAATAATGCGCGAAAGTACTACTCGATCTAGAAAAATTTTCCGTTCTATGAAATATTCTTGCAGTTTTGCTTCTGTAACCACTGCTTTTAGTTTTTCTAATTTAAAGCCAAAAGTGACTGTTGAGTGAAAGGTCGCATAATCTGTACCATTATTCTCTAGCCATTCTTGAAAACTTTTAGGGTCAGTTAGTTGATTCTTTAGTCGAAAATCAATAATTGTCTGTTCTGTTACAGCAGGGCTAATGACAATATCTTCTCGTGTTCGTAGTACTTGTTCAATTACGTGCTGACGGAGAATATCCCCAATATACTGTCCCAATTTCCCAGAAGCTTGCAGATATTTTACTGCTTGCCCAACATAAATAGGCTGGTCATCGACGGTCAAAAATGCTAACGATTCCATGAATTCAATAGGTAGAAAACGAGGTAAAAAATATACAATTGATCATACAAACGTACTCGCATTGTAGCTGACAATAAATTTTTGATTTTAGATTGCCGATTTTCGATTAACAAATTTTTTTGCTACAAGCCCCCTGTTTCGCGCTTGGAAATGGCTCAATTGCTGCAGAATCTAAAATCTTCAAGCCCCTGGCTGTCTTACATAGGGTAAATACATGGCTCCACAATCTAAAATCTAAAATCGGGTGACAGTGCTATTGCAATCTTATGCGCTTATCAGGTAAAGCGGCAACTAATCCTTGATTAGTTATGTACAAGTTGCGCTCAATGAAAAGATAATTAGGCAATTGCACTTGTCCATAACCAAGCAAACAACATTGCCACGATCGCGCCTATCAATGTATTCAAAATATTTACCAATTCATTAGTTAGCCAGCTAAAACGAGATTGTAAGGTAGCCCCAATCACACTTTCTAAATTGGTAGCAATAAAAGCTGCTAGCACACACCAAGTTACACCCACTATATCAATTAAACCAACTGCCCAACCAATGAGTGCTTGAGCAACTGACGCCACCGCACCAGCCAGGGTTCCCTCTAAGCTGATCGCTCCTTCTGTTCCGCGGGGCACTGGTTGTAGTGTGGTAATCAAAAAAGTACGTTTACCGTAAGCTTTACCCACTTCGCTAGCACAAGTGTCAGAAAGCTTGGTACTGAAACTGGCTACATAGCCTAACAAGAGGAGGGAGTGGGGAGTGGAAAGTGGGGAGTGGGGAACTGGAAGAATTCCCCAATTTATCAATCCTACGCCCAAAGCACACAGCGCCCCTGTCAAAGCTGAACCCCAGACATTTTCTGGTCCTCTAGCCCCAGAACGCTTTTCTGCAATGCCTTCTGCTTCCTTTTGTGCCATACCAATGCGCGTGGCAAAAGAACCAACGAGAAAATAGAACATTACTACTACATATCCTCGCCAACCTAGTGTTCCCCATATTAGGACACCAAGTAACCAACTGTGGAATAATCCGGCAGGAGTGAGCAGCTTTTTGGGAACAATCCAAGCTACAGCCAACAGAATTGTGTTCAATCCCGCTCCAATCAACCAGGGATTCGGAGAATCTAAATATAGCATTAGCAACTTTTAACTCCTCCTTTTTGTTAGATTCTTAACAGAATAACCAATTTATGACTTGGGTGATTAATCTCCAAAACCCTCCTATGTTAATAGAAATCTTTCGGTTCTGAATGTTCAAAGCTGCTCCTTTTCTCTCTGAGAGTACTTCCTTTCTCAAACAAGAGCGATGCAGCTACCAGCCTCTGGTGTAACGGGAGAATATCAGGAATAAATTTTTCCTAGGTATGAGAGAGGATATTTGATAAATCAGAAAACGAAAAATTATGATTTGGTAGCTTCATATTTTAAAGGCTAAGGTTTGGTTAGTTTAGTCCAACAATATACATAATTGTCAAGTTTAGGTGACTCAAAATATTAACTAATTCATGTAGTAGGCAGATCTAGTCTCATAGTAGCGTCAATACCGTTCGGTTAAGGTGGAGCGTAGACATCGCCCTGTTCGTTTCGTCTTCCCGCTCATTGGCTAATAACTACTTAGTATCATAAATATACCTTGACTTGGATGTCAGGGTCAATGGTTTGCAGTAAATCGGATACTTGCTTGTCGCTCGATTGTTTTTGCGTCATGTGTCATATTCTATGAAGTTCTGTGTACCTTTGAATCCACATTCCGCACTCTTAGAATAATGCCCAGAAAAAAGTGCCTTGCTGTATTTTGATTTAATGGTCAGTCCCATACGATAACTGGCTGTACGGTCGTTCACTTTTTTTGTGGTTTCCTCTAAAGTGTCACAGTACGAATTTTGGTCGTTTGAAGATTTGAGATTAGCGTTTGCCATTCCCAAATTTTCCGTTATTGTATAAAATGCAGCCTTCATTGTGGATAAAAATAAGAAAAAACCGATTGTAAAAGTCCGGTTGCGGAATGTGGGTTTGAATTTTGCTACCCCAACTTATTGAGCCGATACGTAAATCTACTATTTATTTTTATTTAACTAAATTAGTTTAATAACTTGATATTAGCTACATAAAATCATCTGAGGTGGCTTTACTAAACACCGTAAATGCGGTACTTTATAAAGATTTAACTTGACAATGAATCAGTATTATAATTAAGTAAAGGTTCAGGTACTTTGGATGTTGATTCCGCTCAAACTATTCCCTTTCTTATAAAGTCGTCTTTGACAATATCTAAACCTTAGCACACAGGTTATTTTAGCATGATAGGTGACAAAATACTAGTTATTGAGGATGAAAAAATCCTAGCTATAGATATTAAAAATAGCTTACAAAAGTTAGGATATTCTGTAATAAAAGTCACTAATTCCGGTGAAGAAGCGATAAAGCAAGTAGCAGAAAATAACCCGAACTTAGTATTAATTGATATCTGCTTATGTGGAGAAAAAAATGGTGTAGCAGTGGCAGAAACCATCAAAAATACTTTCCAAGTACCAGTGATATATTTAACAGAATACCTAGAAGATAGATTCCAAAAAAAATCACCAAATGAGCCTTTTAGTTATCTTGTCAAACCATTTACTGAAAAAGACATGTATATTGCCATAGAAATGGCGCTTTATAAGCACCAAATAGAAAGGATATTGCAGTCAGAAAAGCAGCAGATGAAGGCAATCATCAATAGTATGGGCTGTGCAGTAGTTGTCACAGATACTGATGGTTATATTCAAATGATTAATCCGGTAGCGTCAGCACTCACTAGTTGGCAGCAAGATGAAGCTTACGGTAAAGATATAGCAGAAGTATTAAGCCTGGTTGACAAAGATACGGAAGAAAAAATTGAAAATTTAGCCACAAAGGTAATGAAAGTAGGTGCGGTGTTGCAACTACCAGAAAATTGTATTTTAATTGCTAAAAATGGCAAAAAAATACCTATTGGAGATAGTGTTGCACCCATCCGCAATGATGATGGTAATATGACTGGTGCGGTATTCGTTTTTCAAGATATCACTCAACGCAAACAGACAGAAGCACAACTGCACCGCAATGCTTTTTACGATGCACTGACAGCACTACCTAATAGACTTTTATTCCACGATCGACTGAGGCAAGCGTTTGAGCGTGGTAAACGACGGCATAATTATCGCTACGCCGTTTTATTTTTGGATTTAGATGGCTTCAAGGGGATTAACGATCGCTTTGGGCATCGGATGGGCGATGATTTTTTAGTAGCGATCGCCCGACGCTTAGAGTCGAGTTTACGTAGTGGCGATACTGTAGCCCGATTTGGCGGTGATGAGTTTACCGTTCTTTTAGAAGACATTAAAGATGTTACTGACGCTACAAACGTTGCTAGACGCATTCAAGATACTTTAAAGTTGCCACTTCATCTCAATGAACATGAAATATTGATCACAGCCAGCATTGGTATTGCTTTAAATAGCAGTAATTACGATCAGCCAGAAAACCTACTGCGGGATGCTGATATCGCCATGTATGACGCTAAGGCGCTGGGAAAGGCGTGTTATGCAGTATTTAATTTCCCTTAGTCATTCTTTTCTCCATACATGGAAGCACAACCGAGAGAAATTCAGCTTTACACCACACCAGAAGGAAAAATTCCCTTTGAGGAATGGTTTAATTCTCTTCGGGATATCAACGCTAGAGCTAAGATTAAGATAAGGTTTGACCGACTTGAACAAGGCAATCTGGGAGACTATAAGTCAGTTGGAGAAGGAGTGTTTGAATTGCGAATTGATTATGGTTCCGGTTACCGAGTCTATTTTGGACAAGTTGGCTTACAGATTGTTATCTTCCTCTGTGGTGGAGATAAAAGCACTCAAAAGCAAGATATTCGCAAAGCTCAGGAATACTGGGAAGACTACAAGAGACAGGAAAATGCCCAAAACTAAAAGCTATCATTCCTTCTTGATTGAATCCCTTAAAGATCCTCAGGAAGCTGCTGCTTACCTCAATGCTGCTATGTCAGAAGAAGATCCTCAACTTTTCCTTGTAGCTCTTAGAAATGTAGCTGAAGCTCATGGCGGCATAACAGCGCTATTGGAGAACGCTCAACTCAATCGAGAAAATCTCTACCGGATGCTGTCAGATGCAGAAAATCAAACATTCTATGATGTGGCAATGCTATTGGATACTTTGGGATTAAGGCTAGCTATTGCCGTTAAAGAGACACAAACACTTTCTTGAGAATTGATTACAAAGAACGACGATCGCCTCTCAGCATTTTGATTTAAGGCTTAGAGGGGTATCAGGTTTTAGATAGAAGCGATCGGGCGCAACTACCAGCAGGGGGTGTATAGATAAAAATATAGTCCTAAGAACTTTATTTACCTCGGCAACATATTCTGATAACAGTAGACTTCACCTTTCAAAGCCACTTGCAGAATCACGTGTTCTACTAGCTCTTGAAATATATAAATCACAGAAATTACATCATATAGGACTCACGCATTGACAGAATAGTAAAGGTCTGCGGTCGGATTTTTCAGGCAATTCTCGCTTATTAATTATAGGACTTACGCACACTCTACGAATTCTTGGCGAACAGGAGCGCCTTCGCGGTTCGATAAATTAAGCGGAGTTGGCAATTTTTGCGTAAGTCCTGAATTACATTCGGGTAGACACAATATCGTAGGGGCGGGGTACCCCCGCCCTGACAATGTCGTCAATTCTGTTTCTTGGATGATGCCCATCTACGCAGCATTCAGCCTATACTACTTCTAGTATGACTCTAGGTAGGATATGGCTAAAATATCTATTTCGCTGCCAGATGAGTTAGTGACTCACATCGACCATAAAGTTGAAAACCGCAGTGCGCTGATTGAAACTTTTTTGGAACAATGGCGGCAGCAACAAGAAGATGTAGCACTGGCGACAGCTTGTTCCCTGGTAGATGAACTTGAATTAGGTTGGGGTAGCGAATGGCAGAACGCGGCGATTACGGACTCTTAAGCATCTGGATCGTGACTTTTGATTCATCTATAGGCACGGAAATTCGGAAAACTCGTCCGGCGTTGGTAGTTTCTGGTACTGTGTTTAACTCCCAACGTATTAAAAATAAACAATAATGAGCATTATTGTCTTTGGCAGCATCAATATAGACCTGGTAGCGACAGCACCCCGATTACCAGTTGCAGGAGAAACGTTGCTGGGGCGTGATTTTTTTCAGACACCTGGTGGCAAAGGAGCCAATCAAGCGGTAGCATTAGCGAGACTCGGAGTTCCTACTCAGATGGTTGGGCGTGTTGGTGGAGATAGTTTTGGTGCAGAACTCATCAATAATTTAAAAGCGAATGGTGTACAGACTGATAACGTATTCGTAGATGAAACAGTAAATTCTGGTGTCGCGACGATCGCCGTAAATGATGCAGGTGAAAATCAAATTATCATCATTGCAGGTGCAAATGGACGTGTAAATCAGTCAGATGTAGAACGATTATCACCTTTATTACCAAGAGCCACAACGCTGCTTTTACAATTTGAAATCCCCATATCTACTGTTATTGCAGCTGCTTCTTCGGCGCGTCAAGCGGGAGTAACCGTTATTCTCGATCCAGCACCTGCACAAATGGATGTGCCTGCGGAACTTTACCCTTTGGTAGACATTATTACACCAAATGAAGTAGAAGCAGGTCAACTGGTGGGTTTTCCTGTATTCGGGGAGGAGTCAGCAAAAAAAGCAGCTACAGTTTTACTGCAAAGAGGTGTGAAATGTGCGATCGTTAAACTGGGTGCTAAGGGAGTTTTCTGTGCAACACCTGAGGAAACCTTTTTTGTGCCTGCGTTTCCAGTTCAGGCGGTTGACACAGTAGCTGCTGGGGATGCGTTTAATGGCGGTTTGGCAGCAGCACTTTTTGAAGGGCAATCAATGCGTCAGGCGGTTATTTGGGGTGCGGCGGCGGGTGCAATGGCTGCGACCAAACCAGGGGCGCAGCCTTCGCTTCCCGATCGCCGGACGTTTGATACGTTTCTCAGAGAGAGGGGTGTTTAACGAACCGCAAAGATCAGGTTTAATCTCATAGCTGGACTATTTTAATTTGGTTAAACAGTGGCGTGCTGGCGCTTCCTTAAATAAGGAGTTGTTTCTGCATCACCTACCTCCCAAGTATCAAATTCTTTCTCATATTCTAAAGCAGGGGAACCTTCAGTTATTTTTCTAATAATAGTCATTCCAGGACATCTACTTTGAGCATTACCATGAGTTCTTGGAGAATTTAAAGTAACAACTTCAAATCTGGGATTTTGATAAATTTGCTTAACTGCAGCGCCAACTCCATCAAAATATAAGCTGTCGTGCATAAGTATATGACCACCAACTTCCAAATACTTTTCAAAATTAATTAATTCCCACATAACTGTTTTATAGCTATGATCGGAGTCCAAAACCAATAAGTCAAATTTTTTATCTTCAAGAAAGGGAATAGCATCTTGAGAAAGAGTTGGAATCCATGTTATTAAAGATTTTAAATCTGTGTTTTCCCACAAGTGAAGCATATGGGCTGGGTCTATACCAAAGATCTGACCCCCGTTATTTAAATCCTTTAATGCTGCTGCAATACAACTTGTGGAATAACCATTGAAAACGCCTGTCTCTAATACCATCTTCGGCTGAACCATTTGAACAAATGCGTAATAAAATCTCCCTACCTCAAACTCCACACTTCCATAAATTATATCATTTGCATCAATATCATACCAACCACCTGTTTTTTTGTCGTAAAGTTTTTCATAGTTTAAAAGCTTTACTGGTAACTGACCATAAGTTCCTCTTCTTAGAAATCTTACATCTGCCTTGAATGCAAGTTTTTTTATTTTTGTGAGAATTTTTTCAATCATAATTGATACCCGAGCTCATTTCAGGCTCAGAGTATCAATAATTGTGCTTTGAGTCAACTAACAGCATCTTTACGTAAATATTCTTTTTTTCAGGTTAATTGCTACTCGTGAGAGTTGATTTATCAAGTAAATCTTAAGTATAGTAGGGTGCTTGAACCGAGACTAAAACAGCACTTCAGACGGTGTGTTCAGGGGCGCGAAATAAGAGTTATTTAGTAAAACCTGCTACACAATTCGCGACCTTGAGCGCACCCTACAGTAATTTAATGTTTACTGAAGAAAGGCAGAGGGCAGCTATGCTGAAGGAACACAGTAAACTTTAATACAACATAAGTCCTCTGTGTTCTGCCATACGGTCTAAAGCCCTAGATCACTTACCTATATCCTCGTTCCATAGTTCTGGATTAGCTTCAATAAACTCATTCATCATCTGTTCGCATTCATCGAGGTTCAAATCAATGACTTCTACGCCGTGGGATACCATAAATTCTTTCGCACCGGGGAAGGTTCTTGATTCTCCGGCAATGACTTTTTTAATACCAAACTGTACGACTGCTCCTGCGCACAAATAGCACGGCATTAAGGTTGAATAGAGTATTGTACCTTTATAGCTGCCGATTCTACCAGCGTTGCGAAGGCAATCGATTTCCGCATGGGTGACGGGATCGGCTTCTTGCACGCGCTTATTGTGTCCCCTACCGACAATTTTGCCATCCTTGATCAGAACTGAACCAATGGGAATTCCACCTTCAACTCTGCCTTGTTTTGCTTGTGCGATCGCCGCTTCCATAAATTCGTCCATTTTTTAATTCTCCTTATATGTCAAAACAACTCGTATTGATGGACCACGATGGTGGTGTAGATGATTATCTAGCAACTATGCTGCTGATGACGATGGATTGTATCCAACCCCTCGGCGTCGTAGTCACTCCAGCTGATTGCTACGCCGAACCAGCTGTCAGCGCTACACGTAAAATCCTCGACTTAATGGGGAGTTCTCATATCCCTGTCGCAGAAAGCACCGTGCGTGGTATCAACCCCTTCCCCCGTCTTTACCGTCGCGATTCGTTTATCGTTGACCATCTCCCCATTCTCAATCAAAACGAAATTATTCGTACCCCTTTGATTGCAGAAGCAGGTCAAGATTTCATGGTTCGGGTATTGCGTGAGGCGTCAGCACCAGTAACGTTGATGGTAACCGGTCCTTTAACGACAGTTGCAACAGCACTTGATAAAGCACCAGAAATCAGCGAGAAAATTCAAAAGATTGTTTGGATGGGCGGTGCGCTGAATGTCTCTGGTAATGTGGAAAAAAGTATAGAAGCAGGACAAGACGGTTCTGCGGAATGGAATGTTTATTGGGACCCAATTTCTGCGAGCCGGGTGTGGCAAACGCCGATTGAAATCATTATGTGTCCTTTGGATTTGACTAACAATGTGCCAGTAACATCCGAGATAGTCTACAAAATGGGGCGACAACGCCACTATCCTATATCTGATTTGGCAGGACAATGTTATGCGCTTGTTATCCCTCAAGATTATTATTTTTGGGATGTGCTAGCAACTGCTTATCTTGCTCACCCGGAATTCTATCAATTGCGCGAGTGGGAAACAGAAATTATTACCACTCGTCTCAGTCAGGGGCGTACCAAAATAGTGTCTGGAGGTCGTAAGATTTATGCCATGGATCGGGTAGATAAAGAGCGTTTCTACGCTTACATCTTGCAGCAATGGGCAAGGTAGATTTCAGTGATAAGTGAGGAGTTAGTCAAGAATCAATAGTCCAAGGTCAATAAGTATAGTAGATGTAGATGTGTCTAGATTAAAAAGACTATAGCGATCCTAAATGATTCGTGAAAGTAGAGAAACCCGGTTTCTTTAAGAAACCGGGTTTCTGAGGCTTGGGATTTTCACAACTGATTTAGGACTGCTATATAGTAAGGTGAGTTTTTGACCATTGACTCCCAATTCCTAACTCCTCACTCCTCACCTGATATCTTGCACCAAGGTCAAAAACCGGGTTTCTTGCAAGTCGTTAAGTCTGGAACCCTTAATTTATCGTTAAGAAACCCGGTTTTTCTGGTCTTGTTGAGAATGGTGCAAGATGTGAGTCACTCTAAAAAGTTTAATCCCAAACTAAGAGCCGCAACGCTTCCTGCTACACAAATCTCTCCTTGGAGTATTTTATCTCTAACTGATGCCAGTGGAATTAGGATTACTTCTATTTCTTCTGTAATGTCTAGTTTAGTTTCTCCATGAAATATCACATTTTCTGCTAAAAATAAATGTATTTTATTAGTATCTTTGCTAGGCTTATCGTATAGAGTTGCTATTTTTGTAACTTGTTGGGCAATATAACCAGTTTCTTCTTGTAGTTCTCGGACTGCTGCTGCTTCAGCGCTTTCTTCTGCTGGGTCGAAACCACCTGCTGGCAGTTCTACGAAAAATTCACCTACCGCGTGTCTATATTGACGTACAAAAACAATATCTCTACTGCTAGTAATAGGTAAAATCAAAGCAACTTCTGGTTTAATATTGACAAAATAATCATCTATAATTTTACCATTAGGTAATTTTATTACATCTTGTCTGACCTTGCACCAGTGATGATCTAAGACCATTTTTGAGCGCAAAATCTTCCATTTTTGTAAATTGGTCATGGACATAGATCCCAAAATCTGCAAAAACGTAATAGCAAAAATCAAGGCTTGGTAAAAAGTATAACAGAGGCAGATCCAATGCAAATAGAGGTAGAACTATTTACTGTAAACAAGCGCTTTCCTTTGACCATTAGTCGTGGCACAACGGCACAGACAACAAATGTATGGGTGAGAATTGCCCATGATGGGATCGAAGGTTGGGGAGAAGCATCACCGTTTAATGCTGGCAGTCATCCGCAATCAACTGAAACGATCAAAGTTGCCTTGCAGCAAGTAGCACCGTCTTTGCAAGCATTCAGCCCGTTACAACGGTCCGCAATTGAACTAGTGTTAACAAAAGCACTCGTTCCTTCATCTGCCTCGGCGGCATTAGATATGGCAATGCACGACTGGTTAGGAAAAAGCGTCGGGCTACCCCTGTGGCAGATGTGGGGACTTGATCTCAACAGTATCGTGCCGACTTCAGTGACTATTGGCATTAATTCACCAGCAGGAGCAAGGGCTAGGGCACGAGACTGGTTACAATTTACCGATGTTCGGATTTTTAAGGTAAAGTTAGGTAATCCTGAGGGCATTGCCGCAGACCAAAAAATGATCGTGGCAGTGCGAGAAGAAGCACCCGTACCAGATTTGTACGTAGATGCAAACGGCGGGTGGAGTTTGTCGGATGCAGAACTGATGTGTACATTCCTTGCCGATCTGGGTGTAAAATATGTAGAGCAGCCACTGCCACGAGGACAGGAAAAATATTTATTCCAACTTAAACAGCGATCGCCCCTGCCGATCTTTGTCGATGAAAGCTGCAATAATAGCTTTGATATTCCTAAATTGGCAACCTGTGTGGATGGCATTAATATTAAACTGATGAAATCTGGGGGCTTAACCGAAGCAATGCGGATGGTACATACGGCACGCGCTCATGGGTTGAAAGTGATGTTCGGTTGCTATTCCGACAGTACACTAGCCAATACAGCAGCGGTGCAGCTTGCACCATGTGCTGACTATATAGACTTAGACAGTCACCTCAATTTAATCGATGACCCCTTTAAGGGTGCATTCGTGCAAAATTCGAGAGTTTTGCCAAACAATTTACCAGGTTTGGGGGTGGAACGTCATGCGTCTGCCGCTTAATCAACCAATCGCTATCCTACTGCATGAGGAAATTCGCGGAACTCATGGCAAAACAGGATTGTCAATTTTACGCTACAGTGAAGCGCCAATTGTCGCAGTGGTCGATCGCGATTGTGCAGGGAAATCCTTGCAGGAATTAACGGGGATCAAGCGTGATGTGCCGATAGTGCCATCGGTAGCAGCAGCTTTGAAGTACCAACCCCAAGTTTTGGTAATCGGCATTGCCCCCAAAGGCGGCGTCTTGCCAGAAGATTATTGGCATGAGATCAAGGACGCTTTATTAGCTGGAATGTCTGTGGTGAATGGTTTGCACACACCATTGGCAACTATTCCCGAGTTAAAGACACTGCTGAAACCGGGGCAAATAATTTGGGATGTGCGCAAAGAACCACCTAACTTAGAAGTGGCTAGTGGTCTGGCACGTACTCTTTCCTGTCGGCGGGTGTTAACTGTGGGTACTGATATGTCAGTCGGCAAAATGTCAACAAGCCTGGAGTTACATCGGGCGTCAAGACTGCGCGGCTGGCGTTCTAAGTTCCTTGCCACAGGTCAAACTGGTTTAATGTTAGAAGGGGATGGTGTGCCATTGGATGCTGTGCGGGTGGATTTTGCCGCCGGTGCTGTAGAACAAATGGTCATGCGCTATGGTAAAAATTACGACATCGTGCATATTGAAGGACAAGGTTCCCTACTGCACCCCGGTTCCACAGCAACACTGCCTTTGATACGCGGTTCTCAACCAACCCAGATGATACTAGTACATCGTGCCGGACAAACTGAGGTGGTAAGTGGTGTACCAATTGGGCAGTTATCAGACGTGGTACGGCTTTATGAAACTGTCGCTAGTGCAGCTGGTGCTTTTCCAGCAGTACCTGTGGTGGGTATTGCTCTGAACACTGGTCATTTAGATGAGTCGGCTGCATTGGATGCGATCGCCCACACGGAGGCACAAACTGGGCTACCTTGTACAGATGCAGTACGTTTTGGTGGTGGTAAGTTGTTGGATGCAGTCATGCAAAAGCTATCGTGACGGCAGAGCTTACTTTCTCAACACTTCTATAAGTGAAAGTGGATTAAAATCCCAAATCTTCCCAGTTGTGAACAATTGATATCCGGTTGAGAATGCCCCAAAAGCTAGAAGGAAAGAAAAAACAGTTATCGGCACAATAGCGATACCGCCACTACCAATTGCTATTGCTACTCCTATTCCGATCAATACCCACCCAAATTTGCGATTTGAACCACCGTAACTTAAGGTCAATATTCCAGCAATACCTAGGACGACGAGTGGAGTATTATATATAAATCCAACACTGCCAATAACAAGGCTGGAACTTAAAAAGCCAAGTCCGGCAAGCATCAAAACCAAACCTAAAAGTTTGCCGATCAAAACAACTTGACTCTCAACAGCAGTAGCTGCTGAGTTACTGTTCGGTGTAACAGTAGTAGCAGGGGTGTTGCTAGGAGGAACAAAGTTTTGCGCCTCTTGGAATATAAATGTGAATTTATTTCCCTGACCAAGGTCTATTTTATCTCCTGGATTAAGGCTGTAGCGTACTCTGGTTTCTAATTTTGTGTTGTTTAAGTATGTCCCGTTAGAACTTCCCACATCTTCAATATAATAGGTACTTCCCTGTACCCGAATTTCTGCATGAACACGCGAAACTACATCAGCATTTGGTAAATTTGAGACATCAATATCTGGTGGACTTTGGTCATTGGGCTTACCGATGCGAATTACAGAAAGATTGGGTGATAATTGAAAACCAGTATTTGACTGGACGTGAAAAAGCTTCCTGGTTATTTCTGGCTGTGACGTTTGCATGATTGATTTGGCAGAAAAACATCTTCTCCAAGTTCCTCTGCTTTATCGTCAAAAGTTAATGGGGAAAATCCTGAATTAATCATGAATTTCTAGCTACTCCCGAACCCCCAGAAGATTACCTAAAATGTAAGTGACAATACTACATAAGCTTTAGAGACTGAATTGTAGATGAACTTATGGCAAACAGAACCTTTTAACTGTGCGGCAAACTACTACATAAGCTTCTCACACTTTAGCGCCGATGATGTCGCCTCCTGTCAAGCCTCAATGGTCGTTGGGGCGATCGCCCAAAACCCAAAATTCCAACTTTCAATTTTTCCTGTAACTTGGTGTAATAGCACATTTTTAAGTTTGTTGGGAAACCTTAGCAAACTAAGACAGACATTTGAGTGCTTACTCTTCTCCTCAACTCATATGTGATGCGATCGCCCCCACCTCATGACTCGCTCTCCTCACAATGTCCTCACGTAAAGTTCAAAGCTCTTACTGAGGTCAAAATTTACTTTGGTTAGAGAAGCTAGAAGAGTGAAGGTTAGATTACTCATCGGCAGATATGGAAAGGCAACAGGGTGAAGGCGCAAGGTATATTGAGCTTGTGGGAAGGGATGGCAAACCGCAAGCGATGTTAATTGGTTACAGTCGTGAATGGAGCAAGAATATTACTGAGCGATGGATACAACGCCCTCAAGAAGCACCGCGTGGTAACTTGAATGCTGCAGTAGTTGATCAGTTTAGCAAAGCAATACCAGTTATTCCTTCGTTTCTGCAAAATGGTTATCTATTTCAGGTAGTGGGTACGCCAGCCCTCCTTGAAGGTTTAAACAGTGGAACGTATACTTTGATGCAGTCAGGGGGAGCGTCTTTAGGTACGGTTGTATCTGCTTCAAGCCACCGAATTGTGGGACAACTGAGGTTTGCAGCTTCTTCGATAGCACCTGTTGTAACGCCATTTGTGGGATGGTCAATTCTGAATGGAATAGCTGGAACTTTACAGCTACAGCGCATCAACAAAAGGTTGGATGTAATGATGCGGAAGATAGAACGCCTTGAAGTACGTCAAGAAGCTGAAGTACTTGGGAGAGTGTTGCAAGCCACAAAGACTCTTGAGGATTTGCTTGCCGAGTACTCCCACACAGGGATTTTTACATCACTGATGATGCAAAGACTGGCAATCGTTGAACAGGAAGTAGGGGGTGTTCTGCAACGAAACAGAATTTTAATTGATCGTTTTGCTGATCAAGCAAAAGCATATCGTCAAAATCGTGGGAAACATGGTGCTGAAAAGATTACAACCCTATTACATGAAGAGGGATCTACAGTAATTCATGATATGCAACTGCTTGTTGGACTTATCGCAGCTCAGTCTCGTATACATGAAGCATACTTGTATTATGCTTTGCAGGAAAACCCTAACGATGTCAACCGACGTATGGAAGACTCACAGCTTCGTAATGAGGAGTTTCAGGCTGTTATTTCAGGCTTTCCATCAATTACTGAACTTCGTACATATGCAGAGCAGTGTTTAGAGGAGATGAACTGGCTTGAGAAAAATATCTTCAATAGAGGAACTAGGCAACAGGTACAACAATTGAGTACTATACAAGATCCATTTGCATCACCACAAAACTCAGCACTAGCTGTAATACCTAGTTACTGTTTCTGGCAAGATGAAGATGGATTGAATATACGGATCAACCGCTAGGGGAAAGTAGCCCTAATTGGCATCTCGGCTTAATCCCAAAATAGGCTCAAAAACTCGTCACAGAAATTTCTTAGCTTACAAAAAACTCAAAATGGTACTGTGACTTCTGTAGCATTTCTTACATCTTGCCCCATTCTCAACAAGACCAGAAAAACCGGGTTTCTTAAGGATAAATTAAGGGTTCCAGACTTAACGACTTGCAAGAAACCCGGTTTTTGACCTTGGTGCAAGATATCAGGAGTGTCAATTTTAAAAATGGTTAAGCAGCATCACATACGCGACTGTCGCCTTGCCTCAATCAATTCTTCAAGCCTATCAATATCTTCAAGTGAGTAATATACAGGATTTGGCTCGGTTTTAACCTTATCCATCAAAGCCAGGACTTACGCAACTGGCACAGCGCGATCGCCACCTTATAGTACAAAAATATTATTAAGAAGGGACGTGCCAAGAGGGGTTAAATTAGTAACAGTAATCGATTGTGTTAAGCACTGTTCAAGTTTTTATGAGAAAATTAGCATGTCTAGCGCATCAAATAAAAGCTGTTTTTTATGAGGTTTACTAAACTTAACAATTAGGTACTTACTAAGTAGTCAAATCAATTATACTATTACAAATTTGGCGAAGCATTTAGAGGATATCAGTCATGATAAAATTAATCGTCAATTAGAAACGAAAAATTAACGCCTCGGATTCTTTGGGATAATGTTAAAGATTTAATCGAAATAAATGAGAACGCCTACTTGGTTTTTGATGACACAGTAATTGATAAACGATACGCTATAGAAATAGAGCCAAGTAAACGACAATATAGTGGCAATGAACATGGTGTAATTCAAGGGATTGGGCTAGTAAATTGTATATATGTCAATCATGAAATTGGAAAATTTTGGGTAGTTGACTATCGTATTTATGACCCAGACAGAGATGGAAAAACAAAGATAGATCACGTAACAGAGATGCTGCAAAACCTTGTATACCATAAGGAATTACCGTTTAAAGCGGTGTTGATGGACAGTTGGTATGCAACAAATAAACTGATGTATTTGGTGATGATTTAGGTAAATATTATTATTGTCCTCTTAAACGTAATCGACTTGTTGATGATACAGGAGATAAAAAAGATTATAAAAGAATTGAATTATTATCTTGGGATGAGCCGGAGTTAAAATCAGGTAAAATAGTTAAAATAAAGAAGTTCCCAGGCGCGAAAAAAGTGAAACTTTTCCGGGTGACTGTCTCCACCGACAGAACGGATTTTATCGCTACAAACGATTTATCTCAAGACTCTACGGACGTTGTGCAAAAAGTGTGTAAGGTTCGTTGGAAAGTTGAGGAGTTTCATAGAGAATTAAAACAGTTGACTGGTATTGAATCATGCCAATGTCGCAAGGGTCGTATTCAAAGAAACCATATTGCCTGCGCTATTTTAGTCTGGCTTCGACTCAAAGATTTAGCTTATAAAAGTGGTCAAACAATTTATCAAATTAAGCATGGATTGTTGTCTAATTATTTAGTGCAGCAACTAAAACGTCCGGATGTTCCCATGCTTATCCTCTAGTTGTTGGGCGCGAGGCGCGGCGTAGCCGCGCCATCGCTTGTGACAGTTGCGTAAGTCCTGAAAGCATAAAAAGCTTGTGTGTCGTTGGCGTGTGTAATAAGATAAGCTTTCAATTCCGATTTACTCATTTGGTCAAAATTAGGTGTGGTCATTGATCAAATCTCCAGTTGCCGTTACGAAATATTAATATTCCTAGATCCTTTCCAGCCAATATGTATATTTCTCCAGTGCGCTCATCTAACCGGACTATAGCAATCCTAAATAATTTGTGAAGGTCGAGAAACCCCTTCGGGTGACGCTCAGTAGCGCTCGTCCCGACGCGGGGGTACCCGAAGATCGCAACGCTTACGCTACCGCAACGCTTACGTCGCTAACGCTGCGCTATCGCCAGTCACCTACGGCGGGAAACCCGCCTGCAGTGCTGGACTCACCGGTTTCTTTAAGAAACCGGGTAACTGAAGCTTGAGATGTTCGCAATCTCATTTAGGATTGCTAAGTAGGTAACATCCGGATTCATACCTGAATTCAGCAACGCCATTTTTTCGACCTACTTATGCGATCGCCCTTAGTAGGCTCTAGTGCATTCGGGACAATCCAGCATCATGGGATCTTTGGGAGTGCCACAGTAGCTGCATAGGGATGGTGAGGTGTAGCGAGGTGAAATGTAGTCGCTATCTATTGCCATACATACTCCACCGATGATGACATAATCAGAAATAAAAATTATCGGTGTTCCAATTCCATCGCAACCGATGAAGTCTATATCGGTCAATTTACAGCATTGATTAATCATAGTACCTATGAGGGCTTGCTTTCTTAGGGGGTGTCGGAGAGTACGTCCACAGCTTCTGATATCAGCAAAACGTGACGTTGAGGACGTCACGCTAACACAACTGTAAATATACGCATAAAAATATTTACGCCCTACAGTGTAAAGCCTGGAACAATACGATGCCCTCGTGCTATTACTGATGTTTGGGCAAGAGCATTTGGGTTTCTACGTGTTTTTGCGTACACCTTGTTGGCGGTTCAACTTAACAACAAACAAACCTTAAATGTTCAAGGTCTGGAGCATGAAATGGGATCGGGATCAATACCCGGTACGGGTGTTATTCAAATTCACGGGCGCGATCGCAAACCAATCCAATAACCTGCTGGAGTTTGTCCGACTTCGTAGGTGTAGCTAATATCCCAAAAGCTGAGGTTGTAGAGGGTGCGATTGTGCAAACACTGATTCATAAATTGGCAGATTTTACTACCGTTACAGGAATCGTCAGCATATTCAACCGTTAGCTTCTCTTGAACGACCATTGCTGCTGGTGTTAGGATCTGCTATAAAATGAGGTGGGCAGAAGATGAAAGCGATCGAAGTAACTGGTAGAATTGATGCTCAGGGGAATTTGATTTTGGATAAGCCGATCCAAGGAATGACTTATCTGGATCGGGTTCGGGTAATCGTATTATTTCCAGAACAGACAGAAACAGCAGAAGACGATCCTGACGATACGCCTGTTGAGGAGGTTAAAGCCAGCTTGAGGAGAGCTTTGGAACAAGCACAATCGGGGCAAACTAGACCAATTAGTGAGCTATGGAACAGGATTGATGCAGAGTGATGACGCGGTTTCAATTCGATTCTCCGATGAGTTTGAGGCGGAACTTTACAAACTCTCAAAGAGATTTCGCAATATTCGCTCTGATGTTCAACCGATTATCGAGCAATTACAACAAAGGAACGTTGTAGGAGATCGCATTAGTGGCATTGGTGAAGAGTATGTTGTTTACAAAGTAAGAGTTCGCAACAGTAATATTCAAAAAGGTAAAAGTGCTGGATACCGATTAATTTATCAAGTTGAATCATCTACAAATGTTTTGCTACTAACAATTTATTCAAAGTCTGACCGAGAAGATATTGGTGTAAATGAGATTCAAGATATTCTCAGTGAGTTTTATGATTACGATCAAGATGGTTAAAACTGCTATGAAATCGTTTCTTGTAAGATTACTCAACTACGAAAAATAATAAATAAATCAAAACGTCATTTCAAAAGCAATGCCTAAAACAGTCCTTGTTACTTCGTCTCGCTGGTCAATAGCGTGTCGAGATTTTCCGTTTGCGAGAGGCTCTTGAGTTCAGTAAATCCTGTATTCATGGTTATTTCTCATCTCATTCACTCTTTTATTACAGCCTAAAAATTCATGGCATTCTGCCCTCTTATCAGTCGCGATTAGAGTAGGCGAAATCTTAGTTTGCAATTTTACGATTCGAGGCGATCGCTCTTTCACTGGTCTGTGCTAAACAAAAGTTTACAACTTATCCGATTTTGCAGGGAGTGCCACAGTAGCTGCATAGGGATGGTGAGGTGTAGCGAGGTGAAACGTAGTCGCTACCTATTGCCATACATACTCCACCGATGATGACATGATCAGAAATTAAAATTATCGGTGTTCCAATTCCATCGCAACCGATGAAGTCTATATCGGTCAATTTACAGCATTGATTAATCATAGTACCTATGAGGGCTTGCTTTCTTAGGGGGTGTCGGAGAGTACGTCCACAGCTTCTGATATCAGCAAAACGTGAAGTTGAGGACGTCACGCTAACACAACTGTCAAATGCGGTCAGAGCGCGATCAGCAAATTTTGAGTGCTTGCTTTCCACAGTTATTCCCGGATGAGTCGGCAAGTGAAAGGTAAGTAAAGGTATATACTTAACCAAAGATGAAAAAAATTGATTCTATAAAGCTAAATGACGTCAGGAGTAGTTTGTATTGATGCCAATTTTGTGGTAGGTCTGCTGACTGACAATACACCAGAGTCTCCAAACGAATAAAAGGTATGCCGAATTACAAAATAGTCATTTTAGGACCCAGAAGATCAGGTAAGACCGTATTTTTAGCCAGTCTGTATAGGCGGCTTTCGATTCCTGGGCAGTTTAAAATCTTCTTAGAGTGTGATACCAGTCCAACAGTCATCAATCCCACTGATGGAAGAGAAATGAGTCCTCGCCAGCTACTTGCTGAGAGATATGCTAATCTTGCAGATCCTAACAAGGATTGGGAGCCAGGGACAGTAGACGTTGAAAGATGGCACTTTACGTGCAAAGTCCAAAGACCCGATTTGGATTTCAAGGATTTTACAGCTTGTGACTTTACTTACTTGGATTATGCTGGTGGTGACCTAGTCCTACAGCATAATCCAGAGCTTGACCTTGAGCTACAACAAGCTGATAGTCTTTTAGGGCTTCTTGATGGTGAAAAAATCTTATCTCTTATGCGCAATGAGGGAGATGGTTATACTCAGATCACTCAAGATTTGGGTAATATGCTCCCAGTTTTAATGAGAAAGAAAAATCCAGTTCATTTTGTTATTAGCAAATGGGATCTTCTCTACGACGACAAAGAATGTTCATTGGAAAAGATACGAAGTCGCTTACTAAAAGAAGAATTTTTCCGGGATTTTGTTCAAAATCGAATTGATGGTAATTCATCAGTTCGATTGATTCCTATGAGTGCAGTAGGAATGGAGTTCGTCAAGCTAGAAAATGGAATTATGGAAAAGATTCCGGGCAAAACTCTCAAGCCCTTTCAGGTAGAAATGCCTCTAGCTTGTATTTTACCTGATAAAGTAAAGTCTGAGTTAGAGCAGATAGCCAAGAGGAAGCAGGAGCTTCTCAACCAACAAATTAATTATTCAAGTCAAGTGGGGTTCTGGGATTCTCTATTAGACATTACTGGCACCGCCATAGATTGGTTTCGCCAATTTATCGTTGCAGATTTACCGCCAGAACTTCGATTTACTGATCAAATCTTAAAAAAGTTTAGCGAAGCAGCAAGAGCAGGAACGCAGCAAACACGAGAACAGCAAGAAAATCGAATTAGAGAGCTTGAACATCAAAGGAATGAATCTCTCAAATCGGTTACGGACGAAGAGACTGCCCTAAAATATGCCATTGATGTCTTTGTAGAATTGCAGGCTAAGCTTGATGACAGTTTTCCAGCTTCTCTTATAAATTTACCCAAAAATAGCAATCTGTTATGATATGATAGGTAACATAGAACAAATTAAAGTAGCACCATTTCTAGTAAGCAGCAGCCAACAAAGGGATTTTACAACAATTGTAGCTCCTGACTATATTTGTGAGGCTAATATTTCTGACTTGCTCAGAAAAGTTGTGTCGCGGTACAATCAACCGACAGAGCCAGGAAAAGCCATATATGTAGAAGTTTCTGGTTCTGATGTTGGCAACATCTTTGTGGTATTTCGTACTACCTGGGCATCGGAAAAGTATATCGGTGGTCAAGGAGATAAGATTCTCAGAGATCCGGCGAGACCAATTCCTTTTATAGAAGGTTTTGTTTTACGAGAACCAATAACCGATGATGTGATAGCTTCTACAAATTTTGAGATAGCTCACCAACAAGTTGTCAACCATTACCAAGCTTTTTGGCAATCGCCTCAGCCTATACGGAAATCAGAGTCTTTTAATTTACAAATAGATAGCGATTCAAGTAAAAATCTCATACTTATCAAAACTCAACTCTCGCCTCCACGTGGAATTTCTCCAGGTAAATCATGGCGTTGTATTGGTACGCTCAGTCTTGATTCTTCGCCCTGCACAGAGGTATGCTCAGTAGCTTTCAGTCCTGATGGAAAACTAATTGCAGCTCGGTACAGTGACCAAACAGTTAAGCTCTGGGATTTGAAGAAGCAGAAAATCGAATCTGTCTGGGATCCTGGGAAAGGCAAGAGTGTGAATTCAATCGCTTTCAGTCCGAGCGGAGAGACTATTGCTACTGCAGTGTTTGATAATTCAGGACAGAGTGCGATCAAGCTATGGAATTGGCGAACAGGTGAACAAAATGATTTTCCTCAAACACCTCAAACAATTAGAGAAGCTATTTACTGCATCGCCACCTGCTACGATTTAAATCAAGAATGGCTTGTTAGTGGTAGCGAAGACAAAACTATTGAGGTTTGGAATCTATCTGAAAAAAGACATCAATACAGCTTTAAAGAAATTGCAACTTTATGGGGAGAATATTCTCCACACTTGCATCCTATAAAATCAGTTACCATTAGTCCAAATGGTAAGATTCTAGTTAGTGGAGATAAGGAAGGATTTGTCAAAAGTTGGGGAATGGAGAAGGGCGAGAAGAAAGGTAAAATGAAAGTTTCATCCAAATCCATCAATTCTCTTGCCTTCAGTCCTGACGGTCAAACGATTGCCAGCAGTAGTGATGATTGCAGGATAAGTTTTTTAAAGGTAGAAAACTTGGAGGAGATTCGGAACCTAGCAGTGAATTCCCCCGTTAATTCAGTAGCTTTTAGCCCTTCTGGTCAAATTCTTGCTAGTGGTAGCGATGACGGTCAGATCAGAATTTGGGATGTTAATAAAAATGAACTCATTGCCACTCTTAATGAACATAAGAGCGGGGTAACGTCAGTTACTTTTAGTGCCCATGGCTTGCTGGCTAGTGGAAGTAAAGATGGCACAATTAAAGTTTGGCGTGAGGGGTGGTAGTGTCACTTTACCCTGGCGAACTAATATATCACTTTATTATTCTTATAGTGGAAACGACCATAGATTTATTACAAGAGTTGTCGTCACACCATCTGACTGTGGCTAGTAAATTTGTACAAGTATTAAAGTTGGATTGAAATCAAACCATAAATCCTCTATCAGCTAGAGTTTTTCCCTTTGCGAGAGGCTCTTGAGTTCAGTAAATCCCGTGTTCATGGTTATTTCTTATCTCATATCAAATCCGCTTGTATCGGAATTATTCCTCTTTCATCTTTCTATGCGCCCTCGGCGTCTGGGGCAGTTTTTTTATCATTCAGATGCTACCGGATTTGATATCATTCACTCTTTTATTACAGCCTAAAAATTCATGGCATTCTGCCCTCTAATTAGTCGTAAGCAGAGTAAGCGAAATCTTCGTTTGCAATTTTACGATTCGAGGCGATCGCTCTTTCACTTGTTTGTGCTTAACAAAAGTTGACAATTTCTGCTATTTTGCACTTATTGTACGTATGTCTAACGAAATAGTGCGATCGCATCACATACATAATTTAAACTGCATGGCACCATTGCCAAAAACCACAAAAACCCCTTTGCTTAATCAGCTTCGAGATTAAGAGTGTCAATTTTCAAAGTTATACAGATTTTTATTGTATTATGTATATCTGTACACTAGCCCAAGAATGCTTCGCTCAGCTAGTCTGTACTTATGCGATCGCCCTTACTACAAGTCTGTCTTTGATCTTGATAGAGAAAGGCGATTATCAAATATATGGATGATATAGTTACTTTGCCCTGAAACTATGAACATGCAACTAGTAGATTCTCTAGTGCAAATTATCCAGTCCCTCTCTGAAGAGGAACGAGCGCTTTTAGACGAAAAATTAAAAAAATCAGACGCGCGAACAGCTTTTCAAAGGCTGATTGAGTTGGGAGACAAAATCAACGCTCGTCGTGAAGGAAAACCATTTGACCCACCACTAGAAGACTACATCCAACAAACAAGAGAGGAACGCAATGAGCAACATGATGAACTTATGCGTAGTTTCTTTCCCAAGTTTGAGGTGAAATGACATCAGCTTTAGTTTGTGTTGATGCCAACTTGGTCGTGCGTTTGTTTTCTAGAGCTACCTCAGAGTTGCGGGTTAGGGAATTGTGGAATCAGTGGCTAGAGTCAGACTACACAATTGTTGCACCGACCTTAATTTACTATGAACTCAGCAATGCCTTGCATCGATCTGCTGTTGCAGGGCAAATGCTTCCAGAAGAGGTAGATCAAGGTCTCTCAGAAGCAATAAATTTAAATATTAGGGTCTATGGCGATGCTTTCTTACATCGGCAAGCCTTGATGCTAGCCAGAAGTCTGAGACTCCCAGCTACCTATGATGCCCACTATCTGGCGTTAGCGCAACGATTAGAATGCGAGTTTTGGACAACAGACAGGCGATTAGTTAACTCCGTACAAGCTACGTTACCTTGGGTAAACTTGGTATCTTGAAGTTGCTAACCGCGCTTTAGAGAAGGGCATCTGTGCTTAATTCAACCCATCAACGATCGCTAATGTTTGCATTAGCCGTTTGCATTCCTTTCCCATGTGACCTTGTAATAAAAGCTGATACCATTGCCTTAACTGTTGCCTAACCACAGTACGATGTGGATCATTGACATCTAGTGCTATGAGTTCCATAATCGCCGCTCTTTGAGTGCGTCCCCGTCCCAGAACTCTGAGCCAGAGGGTTGAAGCGTCTTGGGGAAGTTCGCTAGTAACAACGATAGTAGTGCAAAAAGCAGGAGCTAGCTCGTAAACACCTGGAATATTGATGACAGATCTTTGTGCAGCGAATCCTTTAAGATATTGAGGGGCGATGGAGGGGATGATGATCAGTAGGATTTTATCAACCAATTCTTGCTGATAATTTTCCTCTTCATTTGTATAGACCGGATTTTCATCTACAGGAATTATGCAGCCGTCAGTTTCAACTTTCCAGGTCAACCAATGGCGCATACAGGTTTGTAAATCCCATTCATTCGGTGCCCAGCGTAGGATTTCGATAATACACGGAACTGATACGAGTTCTCCCAATAGCCCTAAAGATGTCCTCGATTTTTCTACTTTGGGTTCAAATAGGACATCTACCAGTTCTGCTTCCCCAACAACCTCTGGGCTGACCATCACCTGAGAGTTCCCAGCCGTGAGTGCGGTGAGGTACTCAGTTCCCCAGTTAAATCGAGAGGGGTGCTTATAGATTCTCAGCTTTGGATCGCGGGGAATGGGTTCGTTGAGGTAAACATTTCCATAATCACTGAGCAGATTACAGAGGTACTGCTGAGCAAAGATAGCAAAGGCTGGGCGAAACATGGCTGGTAACTTTCAAAGACTACACCCATAATGAAAGTGGGAAAGCTTTAATGTCAAGGTGCTAACGCAATACGGTTCAGAAACCTGACAACAGACAAGAGGTGTTTGCAAATGGGGAATTCGGTGATTTTATTAAACGCATAGGTCAAACCTTGCTCCCACATCACTACAAATGAAATGCAGTCTGTCAAACCCAAGTTTTGTCAGGAGGTTCGCTGTACAGTTACCAACTAGATAGGCGCAATTAGGACTTACGCACTATACAAATTGAGCATCATGTGGATAATGGAATTTGGTCGTTTCAGATCGTAGAATTGACCACCACATGGTAAGGGCGCGGTTTCCGCGCCCCTACGGTAAGGGGGTCTACCCAAATGAATATTGCGGCAGCCCTACCGAAACCATGGCATACAAGACTATTTCTGTCAATGCTTCAGAGGGAACAGGGAACGGGGAACGGGGAACGGGGAACAGGGAAACCCACACTTTTAAGTGTGGGATTGAAAAAAAAGATGTTTTTCTCGCGCCAAGCGTCTCGAAAAACATCTTTTTTTTAAGTGGGCTTTCAAACCAGTTATGTATTTTTTTATACAAGCAATTTCTGTTCCCTGTTCCCTTTTTTTTTGTAAGTCCTAGCAATATCAAAATGGTGAAGGCAAATTCTACACTCAAGCTTTTAGTCTTGGGAGGCTGACGACCACAAATTAAACTGGTACAGACTCCGTGACATACTACCAAGGGGGTTCTAGATTGAAGGAGTAAGCATCAAAAAACACACATGACAGTTTCCAACGGTAATACCCAAGCAACTACTTTTAAGGTAGACGAGATTATTCACGTAAACGGCTATACCTACAAGGTATTGGTGTTTAAGACCCTTGAAGAAATCCAAGCTACTCGCCCCAGCATCGCACGAGAGCTAGCTAAGCAAGACGCTATAGGCAACCTCCTTTTGCAAGTTCTCCAAGACGCAAGCACTCGGCAGTGGTCTAATGTTTATGCTAATCGAATAGGGATACATTACTCCAGACCTATGGCACTTTGCTAGGGGATGAATGAATAGTTTGTTCGGTTATTGATAACGACTATGCAATAGTTGCTAAAATCTTCCCATAATGGGTACTTCTGAGACTTCCAATGTGCAAATGGTTGTTTTGTATACTCTGCATGAGGTGCAAGATCTTGGACACTTAAAGAAAGGAATTATAGCTGAAAAAAAACCCTTGTAACTTCGGTTTATATCCAGAAGAGGAGACAAATTAACCGTAGTCGGCAGGACTGTGCTAAAACGGTCTAATTGTCTGCGAATGTCAGTAATGCAAAAGCTGAAAGCCTTGTGATGAAAGAGTTATAAACACCATTTTCAATTAAATTTTGTGGTTAACTCCTTCCCTCCCAGATCAAAAGTTGCCTTGAAGCTGCAACAAAGCAGTTAAGATGCTTGGGTGGGTAGAGAAAATGGTCATAAGCTAATGCCATTTGTCTTGCTGCCTCACTATACGGTACTCTACCGATTCCCGTACCTAAACCAGGACAAGCAATGCTACTAATCTTGTACTGAGCGTGTTGGTTATGGCATCGGACAGACAAAAGCATAGCCCACATGGCTACATAAGGAATGTCCGTGCCAATAATAGACATAGGAACTCGCATTGTAGGTGTATGAGCTAGAAACGGGTGCTTCAAATGACCAGTTTCTACAATCATTGATGTTCCCACTGGCTGTTCACCTAAATAATCTGCAAGTATACGTTGCTGGACTCTTTCCATCAAGGAACTACCAAAAAAATTGATAATGGCAGCATCCATCCCACCATCCATCATACCGAAAGAGTTTGCAGGGCTAACTAAACAGTCAAAAGAAGGCAACCACTCAAAGTAGTCATTAACTATTTCAACGTTAGGTAAATAACTGAAATGTTTACAGAAAGCTGCCGCTAATAATGAATCGGGCGCTACTAATATCAGTTTCAAGCTTTATTCCTCCGCTTGAATACTTATTATATATCACCTAAATCGTCTTGTCTCTTAAGATTTACTTTATAAATCACCTCTTAGAGGGTGTTTATAAAATAAATCTTAAGCAGTTGAGGAACGACGATTACG
>CAXTSI010000030.1:0-32954 GCA_964246695.1 uncultured bacterium | reverse complement strand
GGAATGGGGAATGGGTAATGGGTAATGGGTAATGGGTAATGGGAGAAGAAACCATTACAGGGTAAGAATTTCATCTGAGTCCCTTTTTCCCAATTACCAATTACCAATTACCCATTACCAATTACCAATTTAAGTCTTTAAGTCCTTAGCAGAACTAGGGCGTTTCCCGTTCTGGTTGTGGATGAAAGAGACGGGGATGCGCGGTAGTGTAGGTGCGGCGACATTTTCCTCTCTCTGAGTCTGGGCGTTTTTCTCTGCTTCGTCTCCAACCTTTATCTCCCTTGTCCCCCCATCAACAGAGGTAGAGGTAACTGCAAGATTTCCTGAACTTTCTTGCTCCTCTACAGTAGGTAACATTAAGACATCAATTAAAGGCAAAGTAATTGCAATAGTCGTGCCTTGGTTAACACCACCACTCTCAAGTGTAATGCTACCTTTCATAAGTTCAATTAAGTTCCGTGAAATCGCCAGTCCCAGTCCTGTACCACCAAACTTGCCTGAGCTTGCTCCCTCCACCATCACAAAGGGACGAAATAGTTTTTGCTGTTGAGCAGGATCAATCCCTATACCTGTATCTTTGACCTTAACAATTACCTGAGATTTGCCATCAATTTGTTGATTTTCTATAGTAATAGTGATGCTTCCCTCTTCAGTGAATTTAATTGCGTTGCCGATGATGTTAATAAGCACTTGCTTTAGCTTTGCTGCGTCAGCATTAATCATGATCGGCTCGTTCATCTGGGGAATATTCAACTGCAAGCCTTTTTGTTGAACAGTAACTGATTGTAAATTAATGACATCCTTGAGGACTTTTTGGAGATCGATAATTTCTAAAAATACTGATAATTTACCCGCTTCTATTTTAGAGATGTCGAGTAAATCATTAATAATACCTAACAAGTGAATTGCTGCTTCATCGACACGTTTGAGAAACTCCATTTCTTCTTCTCGATCATCACACATGCCTTCTCGAACCAAACGAACACAGTTAATAATAATGTTTAGAGGATTTCTCAATTCATGGGAAGTTGTAGCTAAAAATTGACTTTTAACTTGGTTAGCAGCTTTTGATTCTTTCCAAGCTATTTCCAGTTCTTCTGCCCAAGCTTTTAGTCGGTCAACCATTTCGTCTAGTGCTTGTGCCAGTTGATTGAACTCTCGGATTTGGAAGTTGTGAGGAATTGGTTCTGCTGATTGACTCAGGTGAAGATTTAAAGCGTAGTCTCGCAATTTTTCCACAGGACTTGCCAGGTAACGAGCTACATACAGTGAGGCTAACAAACTCGCGCCAATCAAGCCAACTGTCAGCACAATCAAGATAAGTTTGATGTCCCTAAGACCATACAGAGCATTGTCCAGAGTTGTAACAGCTAAGATTACCCATTTTTGCTGCTTTCCGTTGATCGTAGGACCATCAATAGCGGTATAGCCAGCCAGTAATTCTTCCCCCTCTTTCTCAAAAAAGAAATGTAGAAAATATTTTTGTCCCGCTATCGCTGTTTTGACAATTTTTTTGAGTCGTGAGGCATCTGCATGCTGTGCAATATTAGTTCCGATGCTACTAGCAATTGGGTGTGCCAAAATTGTCCCATCTTCAGCAATTACTACTGTAGAACCTGTGAGCACACCTGGCTTAGGTTTTCTTCTCTCATGCAATAATGCTGCTTGAAAACTCAAGGAATAACGCAAATCCCCCCAGCGATCGTAAACTGGAGCAGATAAGTGTAATTGCAGTTGATTACGTGTATCTCTTCTACCCGTTATTCCCATATGTGGGGGTAATATTATTTCAGCTTCAAACCCGTCGCGGGGAAAAGGTAATTGCGGATCGCTAATAGGTTGGTCGTCGTCACAAGTTGTGGCAACGATCTTCGCTCTTGCCACATTTGTCAGTTGTATGCACTCGATTTGCTTTGGCAGTTGTTGCGCTACCTGACTGAGAAATTCTTGCACCTCCTCCGGCGTACCCGACTGGATAATCTTTGTTTTACTTGTACTTAACAAGTTAGTTTTTAGGGCAGCGATCGCATCTACGATATTTTCTCCCTTAAGAATGGCGCTTTCTGTTAAGTTTTGACGAGCAGTTTCCAATAGGCTAGAGCGTGCCTTCCGAAAAGCTACAATCTCCCCTATCAATAACACCGGAACTGACAGAAGCAAAATTCTCGACACTAGTATACGACGAAAGGATGATTGACGGGGTTTAGCCATCGGCAGTCTCTCTTAGTATGTGCCAACCACAACACCAACAATATGTGCTGAAACCAGATAAAGTTATTGCGTCATAAAAATTCCTTTTAATAACCACATTAAAAATATAAAATACTTTAATGACAAAAAGAAGTACGCTATACAAATAATTAAAAAAAACTAGGTGTTATGGAGACTGTTATTGCCTTGAAATAAAGTTGGGAAATTAATCAAACAGCAGTGAACCCTGCAGAACTATTTTTAAGAATCAACACCAAGCGCATAACTGTCGTCCTCCAGTCCAAAATCCAAAGTTAAAATATCGACTCTTGACTAACCGATCGAACTAACCTCATGGTGCAACATCGTCCTCATACCACTGTTGTTTTGGCAATGAGTGCAGATGGCAAGATAGCAGATGTTACACGAGCGCCTGCGCGCTTTGGTTCAAAAGCAGACCAAGCCCACCTTGAAAAACAAATCGCTCTTGCTGATGCTGTTTTATTCGGTGCTGGTACTCTGGGCGCCTATGGTACGACACTAACCGTATCAGACCCAAAACTGCTGCAACATCGAACACAGATGGGTAAAACCCCCCAACCAGTTCATATAGTAGTTACACACTCTGCCAACCTGAATCCGGAAATTCGCTTCTTTAAGCAGCAAATCAATCGCTGGTTGCTCACCACAACAGCTGGGGCGCTGTTTTGGCAAGGACGCCAACAGACAGTTCCCCGTGAGAGTCCTCCAGAATTTGAGCAGATTTTGGTTTTTGAAACATCAACGAGAACAATTGACATTCATGCCGCCTTACAACATCTCACCACTTTGGGTATAACACGCTTAGCGGTACTTGGTGGCGGTTCCTTAGTCGCCTCAATGCTGGAATCAGATTTAATAGATGAATTTTGGTTGACCGTGTGTCCTTTGATTTTAGGCGGTTCTACCGCACCAACACCAGTTTCCGGTACAGGGTTTTTACCCCAGTTTGCGCCCCGTTTACAATTGATTGAAGTTCATACCGTTGAGCAAGAAGTATTCCTACATTACCGACTGCAACGTCCGGCAGATTATAGATTAGGCTAAATAAAGCTTTTGCTAACTTTTGGATCTCAAAAGCCTCAGATGGTTGAACAACTAAAACCTCGCTATTCAGTCGCTTGGATTAACAAAATCGCCGAAGTACCCCAAGATGCGTGGGATGCTTTGGCATTGCTATTAAAAACCCCGTTTTTAGAGTGGAAATGGCTAAATATTCTCGAAACCTCCCAAAGCGCCACAGCTAAAACTGGCTGGTTGCCAAATCACTTAACGTTATGGCGGGATAGAACCCTAATTGCTGCTGCCCCACTTTACCTTAAAGGACATAGCTATGGCGAATTTGTATTTGATCACCAGTGGGCAGATCTAGCGCAACGCATCGGCGTAAATTATTACCCGAAAATGCTGGGGATGTCTCCATTTACCCCCGCTGAAGGCTATCGGTTCTTGATTGCCCCTGGGGAAGATGAAGATGAGATCACAGCAATAATGGTACATGAAATTGATGCTTTTTGCTCAAAGCACCACATATCTGGGTGTAATTTTCTCTACGTCGATCCTGAATGG
Organism: uncultured bacterium; assembly: GCA_964246695.1. Taxonomy (GTDB): domain Bacteria; phylum Cyanobacteriota; class Cyanobacteriia; order Cyanobacteriales; family Nostocaceae; genus Stigonema. Next base: position 29,156 of record CAXTSI010000030.1, on the reverse strand, counting down.
CGTCCCGTCTTGGAACGTCACGGCTTCACCGCTTGGCTACACCATAGCTTCATTTGGCAAAATCTTGGGTTTAAAACTTTTGATGACTACTTAACAGTGTTCAACGCTAATCAACGCCGTAATATTAAGCGTGAACGCAAAGCAGTGGAAAAAGCTGCTTTGCGACTGCAACCGCTATTTGGTGATGAAATTCCCAAGTCATTGTTTCCGTTGATGTACGAATTCTATGGCGATACTTGTGATAAATTTGGCTGGTGGGGTAGCAAATACCTGACAAAACGGTTTTTTGAGGGGCTACATACCCATTATTCTCATCGGGTGTTGTTTATTGCAGCATACAGCGAGCAAGATAATCGCCAACCGGTAGGAATGTCTTTTTGTCTGGTTAAAGGCGACAGGTTGTATGGGCGCTATTGGGGTAGTTTGCAGGAAATTGATTGTTTGCATTTTGACGCTTGCTACTATACACCAATAGAGTGGGCGATCGCTCACGGTATCCAAACTTTCGATCCCGGCGCTGGCGGACGCCACAAAAAACGCCGTGGTTTTCCTGCTACCCCTAATTACAGTTTGCACCGCTTTTACAATAGTCGTTTGGCACAAATTTTACGACATTATATTAGTGAGGTGAATGAGCTTGAACAGCAGGAAATCGAAGCGATTAATGGGGAATTGCCGTTTAGTCAGAAGGATGATTGAGGAAAACTAACTACCAAGCACATGGCAGGCTTTCCTGCCAGCCCTACGGAACAGAAGAATTACACTTTATAAGGGGTCGAAAACCCTTCAAACAATTTGATTTCTATACTGATTATGGGTTTGACAGTTGAAGATTTGGCAGCAATTGATGAAAAACTTTCTCAGCGTCACATTGACCTTGACCCGGGTGGGTATTTCATTATTTACCTGGTTCGGGAAGAGGGATTAATTTGTGCCAAGCATTTCACTAATGTGATTGATGAGCGTGGTTTAGCTGTGGATCCAGAAACGGGTTTGGTAATCCCCGCACGCTTAAAGGTGGAACGAACTCATACTACTTTGTTTAGTGGGCGCACTGCAAAAGAACTGTGCGTGAAAATTTTTGAAGAACAACAGCCTACTCCTGTGACTTCATTAGACCATGCAGCTTATTTAGGTCGGGAATTTGTCCGGGCTGAGTTGGCGCTATTGACTGGGCTTGAGTATGTCCAAGATTAACTGGGGAATTGGTAATGGGTAATTGGTAATTGGTAATTGTTGTTCTTTACCCATTACCTATTACCCATTACCTATTACCCATTAGAAGATGGTCGTTGAAAGACCAAGTAGATGTAGTAAGTCGCCATCGGGATTATGGTGGCGGCAATTAAAAGTCCGATCACCCAAGCAGTGGCATTACCTTTATTGGTTTCTTCTGCCTTCTTAAAGGTGCGTCCTACCTGCACATTTTCAATGATTTGGGGAGGTCCTGGATCGGGTTGACCTGATAAAACGGCGACAATGCGATCGCTCGCATCTAGAAATGCCTGATTGTATTTGTTACCATCTCGCAACGGTGCCTGCACGGTTTCCGAAGCTACACTTTTAGCGATTTCGTCTGGCATTAAAGACTTTACTTTCTCACCAGTAATCATGTTGCTACCGTTGGTAACGGTGTCAATCATTAATATGCTTTGATTTGCCTGCGCTTCTTTTGTCGGAAACCATTTTTCAAACAATTCTTTGGTAAAGCTTTCTGGTGTTTCTCCGTAGTCAAGTCGGCGTACAGTAACAATTCTCACTTCTTTCCCGGTTTGCTTTGCCAAGTCCTCGAAGGCGGTGCTAATCTTAGCTTCATTTAGGCGGCTGATAACTTCACTTTGATCCACAACCCAAGTGCTTGAGCCTGGTGCAATGTTGGGCATTTGATACACACCTGTTGCGAACACGGGTGGAACCAACAACGAAAAAGCTATAGTTATCGTCATCAGCGGCAGCAATAGCCATTGAAAGTATTTTTTCCAGTTAAATTCTTGATTGAGCAGCAGTTTCATCGGATTTACCAAAAGACAGACTTTTACCAAAAATACTATATATATAATGTCAAAGTCTTGCTTTTTGCTTGGGATTGGCAACGGATGAGGTAACGGATGTAACGGATTCCTTGATCTGTCGATACCCACAATTAAATGATTGGCAACGGATGAGGTAACGGATGTAACGGATTCCTTGATCTGTGATACCTACAATTAAATGATTGGCAACGGATGAGGTAACGGATGTAACGGATTCCTCGATCTGCGATCCCCACAATTAAATGATTGGCAACGGATGAGGTAACGGATATAACGGATTCCTCGATCTGTGATCCCCACAATTAAATTATCCGTTACATCCGTTATGTCATCCGTTGCCACGCCATTAAATATACTGTAATTTGATAAATTTATAGTATATTTAAAAATCAATTTGCCATGTCAAAAAAGCTACGAGTTGTGTCCTATCTAGCTCCCAATTGGTTAGAGTTCTATAAAGCAGTTTTGACTTATCTAAATCGTGTGTTGGGGGTGGAAACGCAACTCATTCAGGGTGAATGCGATCCCCTAGATGACCCGATGCTATTGCAAGACCAATTAGACTTGGCATTTATTTGTGGATTACCGCTGATTCGATATTGTCAAGTTGTGCCTAACCAGTTGCAGACCTTGGTAGCGCAAGTCATGCAGGCATCACGCTATCAAAACCTTCCTATTTACTTTTCAGATGTGATTGTGAATGCTGCCAGTAAAAAGGCAAGTTTTGAAGATTTGGTGGGTACAAAACTGTGCTACAACGACCTTGGCTCTAACAGTGGCTATAATCTGTTGCGCCATCGATTGATCCAAGGTGGATATCCCAAAAACTTTTTTGGTCAGGTAATACAATCAGGATCTCACCAGCGTTCGATTCGGTGGGTAGCTGACGGGCTGGTGGACTGTGCAGCAATTGACAGCGTGGTATTAGAGCAAGAACTACGCAAATTTCCCGATTTGTCCTCTTATTTGCGAGTCGTAGAGGTACTTGGACCATCGCCCATGCCACCCTTAGTAATAGCCAAGCATCTTGGGAAATCCCTGATCGATCAACTTCAGTTGACCTTACTTCACCCAGATGCACAACTACAAGCTGCGATGGCACAAGTGGGAGTTCAGCGTTTTGTAGCAGTGGAGTTGAAAGACTACAACTCACTCGCTCACATCTACGATACTGCTTTCCAGGCGGTTGAGGGCAATCAGCTAGAGAGTTGTTGACGACTCCCCGGTCTGAAGACACGGGGATTCTTTTCACCTGGTAACACCTGGTAGGGGGTTAGCTACTTTGTATCTACCGCAGGCAATATTTGCACAGAAACGGTAAAAAGATATATCGCACAGCAACGTGAATAGTTAATGTCGTTCAGGCGTAAACGCCAATACGTCCGCTTTCATCAAGGCATCTTTTCGGGGGAAGTTTTGAACGTAAAATGCCGCCCTTGCCTAAAGTACGGCTGTGTCCCAATACTGCTCGGATAAGCAAAAATTAGAAACCCGGTTTCTTAAAGAAACCGGGTTTCTGACACCTCAACTATTCTCAGCCCTTGCAGTATTGGGCTGTGTCCTCATTCGTCGGTCACAGCAGATGCGGGCGAGAATAATACCAACTACGTAAATTTGTGTAAAATAACCTTGTTGTCTTGTAATCGCGTTTGAATGTACCATAAGTAAAAATACTATGTGATTAAAATGCAAATATTGTGGTACGATTACTGAGACTGGATGGAAATTGCCAAAAATATGATAAATTCATGACATAAGACTCAATTACAACAGTCATGACTTCGCTGTCTTCTTATATCTCACAAATTTAGGAGTGTAACTATGCTGGAAAAATTTTTGACGCACCGGACTTTGCTTTGTTACAATGAGCACCTTGGACATTTGTATGTCCCAAATTTAACTATGCGGATACCCTATAGCGAAAAACCTTATTTTGTTCGCACAAATAAACAAGGGTTTCGTTCCAACATTGACTATACTATCCAAAAACCAAGCCATAACCCGCGCATGGTATTTTTAGGTGATTCTTATGTAGCGGGCGATGGGGTTGCTAATGAAAAGCGATTCTCGGATATTGTTGCTGCTGAATTTAATGTAGATGGCTATAATTTCGGTCTGTCTGGAAGTGGAGTTGATCAGCAATATCTGATTTACAAAAATCTAGTAAGTTCATATGACCATGATTTAGTCGTCATTGCACCTCATATCACAGACATTCTCAGAAATTCTCTTGATAAAAGAGTGGCGATCGATGGCTATACAGGGGCTACAATCGCAATTCATAAACCATTTTTTACTTTGGAAAACCAGGACTTAACTTTACATAATGTTCCGGTGCCAAAATCAAAAGAATTTTATCCTGAAAAGACACGTTCAACTCGGCTTTTTGAACCAAGCCCGAAGCTAAAGCAACTGTTTAATACATATTTACCTCAGAACTTAAAAGCTCGACTATTAAGACTTCAATGGTCAAAAGAATTTGACGGCTACCAAAGTGAAAATAATCCCAAGTGGCTTTTGATGCGGCGATTGCTTGCAGAAATGATTCACTTAGCAGGCAAAAAACCTGTTCTGCTTGTACCTCTGCCCTACCATTTACCAGGCATGAATCCTGAGTATAGAGATCGCTTTATCCATCTTGCAGAGCAATATGAAAATGTCTTTTTCGTAGATGTACTCGAAAAATTCAAACGCGAGGAAGATGCTTATAAATTGTATTACAAGAAAGATGAGCATTATTCAGAATATGGTCATCAAGTGGTAGCTGATGCAATAAGTGAAACCATAGAAAAGTTTAATTTATTAACAAGTAATAGAACCTCAAGCGTTGAAGTCAAATTAGAACCAACAACCTCAACTTATATTTTGGGTATTTCTGCTTTTTATCATGATGCTGCTGCTGCATTAATTAAAGACGGTGAAATCATTGCAGCAGCACAAGAAGAAAGATTTACCCGCATCAAGAATGACTCCAGCTTTCCCCAGAAAGCGATTAATTATTGCCTTGAAGAAGCAAAAATCAGCATCGAGCAAGTTTCTAGTATTGCTTTTTACGACCATCCTTATTTGACCCTGGAGCGAATTATTGCAGCCCAAGCACAAGTATTTCCCAAAGGATTAGAAATTTGGAAAAAAATGTTTGCCAAATGGGCATTAACCAAACTGCATATTCCCGCTCTCATTCGTTCTTATTTAAATTACAGTGGTGATGTTTTCATCGTAGATCACCATAAATCTCACGCTGCTAGTGCCTATTTTCCTTCACCTTTCGATAAGGCGGCGATTTTGACAGTTGATGGTGTTGGCGAATGGGCTACAGCAACAATTGGTTATGCCGAAAATAATGAGATTAAAATTTTAAAAGAGATGCACTACCCAAATTCGGTAGGCTTATTATATTCAGCCTTCACCTATTACACTGGCTTCAAGGTCAATGATGGCGAATATAAATTGATGGGTTTATCTCCTTATGGCGAACCTACTTATGTAGAACTGATAAAAGAAAAGCTGATTACTATCCATGAAGACGGCTCAATTACGTTAAACATGGAATATTTTGCTTTCAATGAAGAATTGTGCATGATTAATGAAAAGTTTGAAACGTTGTTTGGAGGAAGCAGTCGCAAAAATGGCGAAAGAATTACGAAGAAAGTCATGGATATTGCCAAATCTATTCAAGTTGTCACCGATGAAATCATTTTGAAAATGGCTCAACATGCAAAAAATGTCACAGGTGCTGATTATTTGTGCATGGCGGGTGGTGTGGCGCTCAATTGTGTGGCGAATGGTAAGTTATTGCGTTCGGGAATTTTTCAGGATTTGTGGATTCAACCTGCAGCAGGTGATGCGGGCAACGCATTAGGTTGTGCTTTAGAATTGTATTATACTAAGTTCGCTACTGAGCAAGAAAAACAAGCAGCAAAACGTTCTTGTTCTCAACTCGGTTCTTATTGGGGACCTGCTTATTCCCGGGATGAAATTAAAAGCTATTTAGATACATATGAGTATAAGTACTTGGAGTTAGATGCTTCTAACCGGAATGAAGTTGTAGCTAAATATTTGGCTGATGGAAAAATTGTCGGTCATTTTTCGGGACGAGTTGAGTATGGACCGCGTTCTTTAGGTGCTCGTTCGATTTTGGGCGATCCTCGTGATGAAAAAGCACAATCCATTCTCAATCTGAAAATCAAATTTAGAGAATCTTTTAGACCTTTTGCACCGAGTGTTCTAGAAGAAGATATTAGCACTTATTTTGACATTGACCGCCCTAGCCCTTATATGCTGTTAATTGCAGATGTGCGAAAGGATCGGTGGTTGGAAACCCATCCCGACCAAGAAGATCTTATTCAAACCGTCAATCAAAAACGAAGCGACCTGCCTGCAATTACACACGTTGATTATTCGGCGCGGATTCAATCTGTTGCCAAAAACGACAATCCAGTCTATTACGATCTTATTTCAGAGTTTAAAAAGCTAACGGGTTACGGTGTAGTTATTAATACGTCGTTTAATGTCAATGGTGAACCGATTGTTTGTACGCCTAAAGACGCTGTTAATTGCTTTATGAGTACGGACATGGATGTCTTGATATTGGAAAATTTTCTTTTGCTTAAAGCAGAACAACCTAAAATCAATCCGCATCAAATACCTGTTTCAAGCAATAAATTGACCAGAGAATCCAAAACAAATCAAAGGTTAGAAGCTGAGGCAGAAAGAATATATAAAAAATATTTTCCAGACTTGTACCAAACCCCACTCGAATCCCCAAAGGCATCTACATGGGTTGATTTTAACCTGGCAAACAATTTAGATTATTTTCCCCCCTCGCGGCAAGTGAATGCTGAGGAAATTTTGCAAACGTGGCGCGTTATTCCACTATCCCACAGAAAAGCTTTTTTACCTTTGCTGAAAGAAATCGTTAGCTTTTCATCCAAAAGTAAAACGAAATCCGAAGAAATCGATGATGTGGTATATGATTCGATTTATGTAATGTTTTAGGTACGAGTCTTGATCCCCCCTTAATCCCCCCTTAACAAGGGGGGAAATAAAATCGAGGACTCCTTGGTCAGGGGGTTGGGGGATCTTATTAGCGTACACCTGATCTCAGCCCCAGCGATACCCGTTTCTACGTCTAAGGATATAAGTTTGTTTAATTTTGAAATATTAATGAGATATTAATGAGATATTAAATTGAAAAATTAATTCAGATAGAAACTTATGGCAACCGAGCAAGAACTTCAATCTCTTTTTAATACCTTAGATCGCGATCGAGACGGCAAAGTCTCCATTAATGAGCTTTTTTTAAGTCCTGGCTTAAGTGCAGTCATCTCATCAGAAACAAATACCAGTAGCCCCCAGGAGTTACTAGGACGGTATGATTCAGACGAAGACGGTAGTATTACCTTTGAAGAGTTAAAGAAAGCAGTTGAGGAAGCAAGTAATTTAACCTAGCAGTCAAAAAACCCACGCCCCAAGTACCCAATACCCAAAATCCCTCTCTAGCCCACGCCAAGAGGGATTTGCAATTTCTAGGTCATTGGTGACTCGAACCGCCCTTCTGTCGAGTCGCAGATTAAATGTCGTTATCTCAAATTAATGTCGTTAAATGTTGCACCGTTGTTTCATCCATAACGAGACTTCCTTGTTATAAGAGCGCGATGTAAAGCATCAGCTCTATCTTGCTTGAAAACGACAATCAATGTTCTATAGAGAGCGATCGCCTGCTTGCATATATTATTAAGCCTAGTGAGGATGCACCAGAGCGATCGCCTGCCGTTAGTCTAAACTCCAGTAGGAGAACCCTCCTTTGAGAACTGCTTGCTGGCTCCCCAACCTAAGTTGGTTTGTGTTTTTAGTTTGAACGCTGGCTAGATTCAGCAAGTCACCATCGAAAAATAGCTCTGCTTTTGGCTTTGCGATAAAGCATCTAAGTAAACCTGCTCAAACAAAACTCTTTGAGCATGGCTACCACCAATCTTATGCAATTGCGGCATTACAGGTTGCAGTTCAGCTTGAGCAGTTGACCAGTCACCGTTGGCGTGGGCGATCATGCCTCTAGCAGCCGGAATGGCAACAACAGACCAATTCCACCGGAGGTAGGGGTTTACAGTTTCAGCGTGTTTCTGCATACTTAACTGCATCTGAGTTACCCAGTCACCGCGTCCAGATCTGGCTAGTGCGTAGAGGTAATGCAAGTCTTGAAAGGGTAATGCGTGTTCATGGAGTCGAGGGAGAAGATAAGCACTTAACTTTTGCCAGCGATCGCCGACATCAATCCCATGCAACTCTAGCCGCAACAACAGTGCAATTGCCCCCACCTGATCTTTAGGAGATTCCTTCTGGGCGTGACCCCAAACACGAGTATCGTAAAGTGCTAAAACCTTCTGTTCGTCGCCAAGATCAAGGTAATAAAGTGCTACATGCCACCAATTGTGTGTATAAAGCATAGAGTTACAGTTTTCCCAAGTATCGGCAAGACTCTCCATCCAAGCAATGCCATCATCCACTCGTCCCTGAGTTTCCATCACATGAGCCACAGCGTGATGCGCCCAAGGGTTATGGCGATTCATGGCGACTGCTATTCGACCCATTGCTTCCGCATCTTTCAGCTGATGGCACTGTTCTAAACCAAACGCCACCATGCCGTAGAGGTAATGATTTTCCCGATTGTCTCTCATAACATGCAGCGCAATTTTGAGCAATCTCTCTTTATCTCCCAAATAAAAGTAGTGATACTGTCCCTGCTGCACTGAAATGAGGTCACGCTTAAACTTGTGGGCAATTGCCTCGTGAAAGGCGATCGCCCGATCGATCGCTCCTACAGACCAAGCGGCGATCGCTTGTACATATAACCGTTCTCGGCAAGTGAGTTCTGCTAAATACTGTTGGGCTGTGTGCAAATGCCTCTTGGCTTTCTTCCAGGCAAGAGCATTTTCCATTGAGAGGAAATGGGCAGCTGCATAAGCATGAGCCATTGCACAAGTTGGGTCTGCCGCAATCCCTTGCAAAATAGCAGCTTCAGCATCTTTACCGTAACTGAGGGCTTGATCGATAAACCAGTTGATCGCAGCGATCGCCGCTCTTGAGTCTGTTGTTACTTCAAGTCCTTGAGCGTCTTCTAGCATTTTTAATTCCTAGCATCACGGTCAATTAAAGGCAGCGGCAGGTCAAACACCTGTCAAAGAAGCCAACTTTTCTCCTCCATTTTTAATCTACACTAATTCTACTAATTTAACGTAGTTTATTTTTTGAGTATGTCATAGTCCATGTCGAAATGGCAAGACCAATCTCAGGACTGATGCCAAATCGGCATCCCTGTTAGCACTCGCCCAGTTACAGATTTAGGGATGATCGCAGAAGTTATGGATACAATAGATAAACATAGATGCTTATCCCTACAGAGAGTAGGGGGAAAAACCCGATCGGGTTGGTAGTCATACTGAAGCATAGCCAAGGGCGTAGGTAGTTCAAAGAAACAAGATTTCGGATTCATAGTCTTCTGGAGTCGGCTCTGTCTGCCACACCAATCCTTCCCTAGCATTGCTCAGAGCCACTTCAATGTAAAGCCTGTCTACAGGAGTTTTAGCTTGCACTTGGTTTCCATCGAATGGCTGTAAATCTTCGGTCAAAATTTTGAATTTAACCCCACTAGGAATCAGTTCGCCCCTAGTTGCACTCCGCAGTTCAAAGCGCCATACCCTATCTGCAATATTACCTTTGGGTTGCAGCCGTAATTCGTATTGTTGCCCAGCAATGGTTAATCTCCGCACCAAAGTAGGCAATGCGGATGTCTGCTCAGAACCTCGAGAACCCGCAAAACTGGGCTGTAACTCGACACTTCCCCAGCCAAATTTTTGGGCAAAATCTGACACACCAGTTTGCAACCATTGCGCTATCGACCACTGTTGTTGCAGTCCTTGACGTTGTTCGTACAAACGTTGTCTCCAACCACCATGTTCTAAGAGCGCTCCCCACATTTCAAAAGCTACTGCTGTGCGTGGTGAAATTATTGAGACATTTCCTAAGCGGTTGAGCAAGTTTTCTGTTTGTGCTATGGATAATTCTGGCAGTGGTGCAGTCGAGGTGCGGGTAATTTCTTCTGGACATATTTGACGCGCCATCCACAGAATACTGAGATTAGAAATCAAATCCTCTCCATCTAAACAATAAGCGCGATCGCCCGCATCATAATCAGCCGTGTTCTTCAGTTGCGCGTGGGTAGTGTATCCCCAAATCCTGATGTAGCCGGATTCCAGATTGACTTGCACTGCCAGGTAATAATCAGCAGTCCAGCTAGGAATATCCACCCATTCTTGAGGAACGCGCAGTTCGCTTAAATCAGCTGCCTCAGTGGGAATTAATGCCAATCGTGTCTCCCCCAGGGAAATACCTGTACCATTAGCTACTTCCCAAATACTAGGTAAAGTCGCCAGACTCGGAAAAGGAGTCGCTTCTGGGGCATACTCTTCTCGCAGCCAAGGTAGAAAAGTATTTAGGCTCAAGCGGTTGAGATATGCCATCCAACGGCGACTGGGTGTCGAAAAAGCTTGACTTTGTTGCCAAATTTTTTCCAGATCGGTTTCCGGAATATCTAACCATAAATGTGTAGAGTTAGTTAAAGTCAGCGTGTCTGGGTTAAACATAATATAGTTACTGCTCCGACTAAAAAGCTCAGTTTCCGGAATATCTGACCACAAACGGGTAGAGTTAGTTAAAGTTAGCGTGCCTGGGTTAAACATAATCATCTAGTTTCTCCAATTAAGAAGAAGGACGGCTATAGTAAGCTTGTAACCATTCCTCCAAAACGGTACTTATATAATTAAGTACTGACGAGTTGAGTGGAATATGCAATGAATCTTTGCTCCAGGTAGCAAGTTTGAGCAGTAACGAGTCTTTAGCCTTGGCAAGCCTACGAGAAACAGTATATTGCTTAATTTCTAACTCTTTTGCAATCTGCTGTTGAGTGAAACTTTTGCTGTAGTAAAGTTGTACGATCTTTTGCGCCTCTTGATCGAGCTCATTCAAGGCGGCGATTAACACAGTGCTGACTTGAGAATGCTGTGACTGTCTGTCAAGTAGTTCTTCTTCAGCAACGAATTCCGTCAGTAACGATTCCTGCCGAAGTTGGGGTAAAATATCTTGATATTGTCCCGACGAATCCTCATCCCCTATGGACGCGTTTATAGAGGCAAAATTTGGATAAAAATAATCGCGTACTGCTTTCGCACAGGCAACTAGCCATTTTTCCATCGTTGCTCCACTGCACTCTGCCCCTGGTACAGATAGTTGGCTGTAGCGTTCGGAATTATAAAGTTCAGCAATTGCTTGCCATGTAGCTTCATCTGGCTTTGGCAGTTTGCGGGTACCAGTAGCTTGCTGTGGAGCATATAACGACTGGTAGGATTTCCAAGCTAACACATAGCTTTGTATTGTGTTGGCACTGAGTCCAACATTTTGTAAAGATTCTACCAGGCGCTTTTGCGTCAGCTTCCGCAACAATCGCCAATTGGTGCAAATATCAATTTCCTGCTGTTGGCGCAGCAATTCCTTAAGTTCGTTACGGAAAACCGCACTGCTGTAATTCTTGAGGCTAAAGCCCATGTTGGGTTTAAACCCTTTTAAAACCCGATCGACACGAGCGATCGCCATTTGAAAGCAGTCGGACACAGTGTATTGTCCAGAGGAAAGATTAGCAATTGTTTTGTGAGCAGCCCAATAGCAAACTTCTTGTAAATAAGCTGACAAATGTCCTTTTGCCAAGCTTTCTGAGTGTTCTTGCCACACTTTATACCAATAGCTTACCCAAAAAATTTCCGAATCTTGTGGTTGTGATAGACTCGCCTGACATTTTAGTAGATTTCGACGCAGTCTTGCATCGATTGCCCAACCAATTACCCTGTCAGTGTCTAATTGTAAAAAAGTTGTAAATAACTCAGTGATACCTTGGCGGGAACGCATAAATTAAATCACTCATTCTTGCATAATGACGTTACAAATAACCCTATATATAGAATGGGGGGTACTCTGACACAAGCGCCCCGATCCAATCTATTACACGCAATTGTTTTTACAACGACGATGGCATTGACAGAAGTTTGATTGTGTGCCTCAATAAAACCTACCTGATTTGCTAAACGGAAAGCCTGGAGAGCTATCCTTATTATTAATTAAATAGATGTAAACAAAATTAACTTCTGCACTTTTGGGATAGAAATGAAAACAATGCCAGTAAATCGCTCACAGATTTGATGTTTGGGGCAAGAATACGGCGTCCTTGTCGTGATAGCGGCAGTATTTGAACAACAGCAAATGTAAGGCTTGACTCATGTTACTTACGCTAGAGTATAACTAGGCTGGAAAAAATCGCTTTTTTCCAGTCGTCATGATTGACCAGGAAAAACCACATATTTTGACGAGTACGCAGCCGCGCTGCACTCCCCAGTGTCGTTAATGCACACAACAAACTATTTGTAAAGGGCTAGTCCTATCTACTAACTCTTCTTGACAATGAGACTCCTAGGCTTTAGGTTCAGTAATCCTTCTTGAGAAGAGTGAAGGTGTTGAGCATGAGTAATACTTTGTTGACAGACTCTCAACCTCAATCCCTAAACTTTGGATAAAATTAAGCTTATTTATCAATCGCTCTTTTGGCAGATATTTAATTTGAATTCGAGTATTAAAGAGATGATGTGAGCAAAATAATACATTAAATCAGCCCCGCATCTAGTTAATTTGAGGATTAAAATAACAAATATGTCTCCCGTAGGTATAGGTTCTAGTTACTCGACTGATACATTAAAAACAGGAGAAGCCAAGCTTTGGCTTTTATTGGTAGGTGTTAACGAATACCAAGATGAGGGTTTGCCTTCTTTGCGCTATCCGGCTGTGGATTGCCAAGCGTTAGGGGAAGCACTAGCCAAAGCTACCCAAGGATTTCCTAATAAAGAAGTCATTATTCATCACGATTTTGCAGCACAACCCCCGACCTTGGAAATAGTTCGTGGTAGTGTGCAACGAATTGCTTCACAAACTCAATCCCAGGACTCCATCCTGTTGTATTTTTCTGGGCATGGAATGTTAGAGCCGAAGAATCAGCAAGCTGTACTGTGTCTGGCAGATACCCACAAACACGACTTGCTGGCTACAGGGTTGGGTTTACAAGAATTAATGCAAATTTTGGGGACTAGTTCCGCTAACCAGCAGCTACTTTGTTTAGATACATGTCATAGCGGCGACATGAGATTGTTAGGGAGAAACAGTGGTAGCGCTAGAGACGGAAACATCTCTGAGACTTTAGTTAATCCTGCACCACAAATGATGGATGTGTTGCGACAACGCGCTGCTCAAAGTAAGGGATTTTGCGCCTTGCTATCTTGCGATCAAGGACAACAGTCTTGGGAGTTTCCAGAACTAGGGCATGGAGTATTTACCTATTACTTAATGCGGGGGTTGTTGGGTGAGGCGGCTGACTCACATGGCATCATTGAAGCAGATGGACTTTATAAATATGTTTATCGCCAAACGCTGCAATATATTGATAAATTAAATCAGCAACTGCGTCTAATTAATCAGCAAAAGCTCAACCGTGGGGACGGTAAACTCCATCCAGAATATCCCCTGCAAACACCCAAACGAATTGTCGAAGGAGTAGGAGAATTAATTCTCGGATTCAAACCTGACTTTGCTGAATCTCACAACCAGCGGCGCGGGCTCGTTATCGATGGACTCTCTAATAACAAAACGACTACTGACTTGAGTCGGTTGTTTGGAGGGGCTGGCGGGTTTGAGGTAGAATATTTTCCTTCAAAAGGCAAAGCTTTGTCAGAAATCCGGGGAACAATTCAAGAATTTATTCGTTGGCATGGTAAATCAGAAACGAAATCCCTGACAAAATTGGGAACACTCAAAGATACACCAACTTCCTTATTGTACTTACGCGGACACATTGAGGAAATTGAAGATGGAGAAGCTTGGTTAGTGATAGGTAATGAGGTGCGCCTTAGTCGTTCTTGGTTAAGACAAGAGTTACGACGCTCTCTCAAAGCTCAACAAATAATTATTCTGGATTTTCCTGAGGCTACTTCCCTCGATACCTGGATAGAAGATTTGCAATCTGACGCAGACCATGGACAATGTTTAATTGCCGCCGCTTCTACAGCAGAGGAGCCAGAATTATTCTCCCAAACGCTTCTAGAAACCCTTGTTGCAGCAAATCCGCGAGCTGGATTGTCAGTTGCCAAATGGGTTGCTGAACTACAAAGACTTTTACTTGGAAAAGGCATCAACCTTCATGTCTGGCTGTCTGGCACACAAACTGTCATTGATATCTTACCTGGAAATATTTCCACAGTTTTCCAAGAATTGCCGGAGCCAGTCGTACCTAATATTCAGGAGAACAAACAGGAAGACAACCTCAAATTGTCCAAAGAGATAAACAATTTCCTCACCGATCCACAGCCGTCGCCACAATTTTGGGAACCAAACCCAGGCGTAGCCTCCCCAAAGCCCCAGTCATCTCAAGCGGTGCCTGCTTCTCCTCCTGCTGGTGAATCTTCAAATAATGTACAACCACAACTCAATTTAGCGGTAGACTCACAACAGTACACAAAACTGGAACAGTTGCTGAGGCGATCGATAGGACCAATTGCGCCTAATATATTACAAACAGCTTTGACACAAGCGGCGAACTGCCAAGAATTGGTAGATAATTTAGCTACTTACGTATTGCCAGAGCGACAACAACAGTTTGAGCAACAGGCAATGGCTATATTAGAAACATCCACTGTTTCACCTCAAACCAAGTCAGTTAATTCGCCTAGTGCGACAGATCAAATAATCGATGCCAACTTTATTAGTAAATGTGAGCGCGAATTGGCTTATTCAGTTGGTCCAATCGCTAGTTTTATGATTCAACAGGTTTTGAAATCTCAGCCGCAGATTTCAAAACCAGAATTTGTGAAAAAGTTGGCAACGAAAATTCGCGGGCAAAAGCAGGCTTTAGAGTTTGAGCAGCGTATACTTGTTGATTCGTCAGAAACTGATCCCCATAAATAAATTCAAGTACCTGCGGCACTATAGAGGTAGTAATTCGCCTGATAATTTACTGGCACTTGCGCTTTTTGGTGTGACTGGTCACAGCCTGTAGCTGGGGCAATACCCCCCACTGTATCTACCCGTTGAATACTGGTAATCTGGCTGAAGATACCATTACCTTCATGGGATTTAGCTGTCAGTAGCAACCAGGGAATTGCACTATTGTCTGGGGCATTAGCACGTGCCTTTAACTGCCCCACCACCTTGCTGCCATCATTAGCTTCCCAAGTAGGACCAGGGTAGTGCTTGCCAATCTTCTGGTTTTTGTCGTTAAACAAGTCTGCCTCTGGTGCCTTCAGGGTCCACTCGAACTGGCGAGGATTGTCAGCTTTAGATTGGCATTGATAAATTTGTACCCCTCTAGCTTGTGCCCTCAATCGCAGCACCTCCCCTGGTGGCACCTTCAAGCTATCCGGAACTTTTGGTGGCGTCAAACTGGCTAATAAGGGTGCATAGCTGCCCCCACAAAGCCCCAATAGGCAGGTGAGTACTGCGAGCAATCCTGGTTGGAGAATTTGTCGGTTCATAAAACTTATTATTAATTTCAGGAAAAACATCTGCAGAAAGTCTTCAAATACCTCGACCTCAAACGAAGCGCGATTCAGGGGTAGTTGAACTCTATTTATTTATTATTTAACATATTGAGAGCAATTTCTAAACTATACTTCATCCGGTTGAAAGCTTCCGCTAAAGCTCCAATTTCATCTTTGGATTGTTTACCAAAATCAGCATCCATATCGCCGACGCTCACTTGTTCTGCCACCGTAGCGATTCTTTTAATACGCAGGAGCACTGTTTTTTTCAACAACAAATTTATGGCGATAATGATGACTGTAAAAATAATTCCTAAAACTCCTAAAATCGCTACAAACGACTGATTAAAACTTTTAAAAACTTCTTCAACCGGAACATAAACTATTTGAGTGGCAACAATATCATTGAGCTTCCAGCCAAAACCATTTTCTCTTCCGTAGGTGACTATTTGACTTTTTGGAGCTAATTCGGGAGTGGTATGACAGCGCAAACAGCTTTGTTGTTCGATTTTGAAAGGTCGGGCGGTATAAAACATTTTCTCTTCAGAAATAGTCCGGAAACCAGATAGATCTTTTAACCCGGCTTCTTGACGAAATCGTTGAACAAGATCGGCTTCAAATTTGTCTGCTTTATCTCGCAAATTTGTTGGGTTTAGCGTGGCATCTTTGTAAATAACATTGGCATATTCTGGTTTTTTTCGTAAAATTTCAAACACTTCTCTAAGGGAAAATGATGGTATAGATTCCGGGATGAACTGTTCTTGAGTTTCTACTTTAGGTAACAATAAAGGTTGTACGCGATCGTTGGTATATTGTCTAATTGAGTTGGCAAATTGCATCATATCCAGTGCTTTAGAAGTTACCTCATTCTCTGCCTTTTGGTGAAGTACACTTGATAAAGCGATCCCACTAATTAAAATGCCGCCAATAAAAACTATCGTTAATATGATATTTACCTTCGTGCCGATTTTCATGGTTATTATTGTTGTTGAATTTTCACTTACTTGTATATAAAATTTACAACATAAGTAAGTCGGCGGAAATAAACACAACTATCTGTTAGTTGTTAGTTGGCGAACAGCCTCTTAACAGAAGTTAATATAGTTATGTTTTATTATGCCTACCTACTTAATTAGTTTATTGATTGACTTTTTGAAGCTTTTGAAAATTTTCTTTAAATTATTTTATCATAAAATAATGATCGTGCTTGATATTGCTGGATAATAATACTGAAAAAATATTTACTAAAAGCTGTTAATGTCATTGAAACTTTCCCGGCGTTTATTTATTTTGCAGATGCTACTCCTGAACGCAGCCTGTCAAGCGGAGAAAACATCAACTAAAAAGCTAGAGTTAGTTGTTGGCGTGATTAGTTATGGAGAAGGACAAGAAATTCTCTTAAAATTTGATCGCTTTCGTGACTACTTGGGTGAAAAAACAGGAGCAATTATTCAATTAGAGCCAGCTTTCAATGAAAATATAGCGATGTACCGCATTCAGCATCTTGCTTGGTCATTAGTCTTTGCTCCTCCCGGCTTGGCAGCATTTGCGAAAGCTAACTACCAATATGTACCGATTTTGCCTCTCCAGATAGATGTCAATTCCCGCTCTATATTAGTTGTTCGCAAAGACAGTCCCCTGCAACAATTGAAAGATTTACAGGGTAAAACAGTTGCCCTAGGTATACCTGGTTCTGCCACTGGATATTATTTCCCACTGTACAACCTTTATGGTTTAACATTAGCAGAAATCCTATTTGCTTCCACAGCGAAAACAGTGCTTGAATGGGTGGCACAAGGAAAAGCAGATGCTGGTGCTATTTCCCAGGAGGAATTTAATTTGTATAGGACAAAATTAGGTGGTGTCGAGTTTCGCATCTTATTTACTGACCTTCACAATGTTCCGCCTGGTGCTGTTTTGATTGGACCAAATGTTGAGCGAAATCGTCAAGAGGTGATTCGTAATTATATGAGAGACGCTCCTCTGACTTTGATTCAACAAGTCGGTTATGCACCGAACGGGGATGTACCTGATTATCAATATATGATCTCTGTGGTCAAGCGGGTAACACCTATTGCTGGGCGTCTTCATTCCAAACCTGCGATAGTTTTTTGATTAGGATATTTGAAACAGGAATGTCATCATGTCTCGCCGACCGAGACTGACACTAAGACATGGTTTTAATTTATACCAAATTCCTGGCAGTAAAGGATATTTATTAATTGGCGGTTGGTGCACCTGCACACCGCGCACCGACAATGATGGCATCGTAGATCATTGAATGCTGTGTAGTCATAATTTCCTTTAAGTTGATCAAGTTTTCAAGTTTGTATAACCGTCAATCAATTGGCATGCTATATGCTAATCCTTGATACTGACTATATAATTATTAGATAGCTCTTGCACAATTAAAATGTATATCCTAGCAAAAATCCGGAAAGTTACGTATTGCCAGTGATGCAATATGTAACGTGATTGATTATTTAGTGTTGCAGTAGGTGAATACCGTGGTAGCTGAGCATAACATTGACCTATCAACTGCCCATGAGCAGTTGAGGCAGTATATCCTAGAAATTGAAGACCACGCAGCACTGCAAGAACGCAACCGCATTGCCCGCGACATCCATGATTCATTGGGGAATGCGCTGACGACTCTCAACATTCAGTTGCAAACCGCTCTCAAACTTTGGCATCTCGACCCCGTCCAAGCCGGACAGTTTTTAGCAGAAGCCCAACGGTTGGGAATTATTGCCGTCAAGGAAGTTCGTCAATCTGTTAGCAATATGCGTTCTGACGGGCTTCCAGAGCAATCACTAGAAGCACTGATTGATTCTCTGGTTGAAAATTTTCACTCCTCTACTGGTGTGTTACCTTCTACCAAAATTAACCTGTCTGTTCCTTTGCCTGTCAAGGTAGTCACAACTATCCACAGGATTGTGCAAGAAGCCTTGACAAATATCTGCAAATATGCTGAAGCAACAGAGGTACAGATTCATCTGAGCGCCACCCCAAACAATTTGTGCCTGATTATTCAAGACAATGGCAAAGGGTTCAGGTTGGCGCAAAACAAAACTGGGTTTGGACTCCAAGGAATGGGAGAACGGGTAGCAGCATTAAAAGGTAACTTAAATATTGAAACTGAGCCTGGATCTGGTTGTAAGCTAACTGTTGAGCTTCCGTTGGTGCAGCCGATTGTTGGGGAACAAAAAAAGCTAGAAGAACCTAGTCTTAGGTTGACAATTCCTGAACAGGCTAAGGCGGAAGCCCAGCCCAGCTTAGTCTTCTCCCCAGAACAGTACAATCGCGTAGAAAATCTTCTCGCGGAACTGATAGGTCCGGTAGCCCCTACACTATTACGACAAGTTGCGGCATCAGTGCCCAGCTACAAAGAATTAATAGATAATTTGGCGCTTCACCTTCCTTTTTCTCAACAAATTGAGTTTAAAAAGAAGGCAAGGTTCTTATTAGAGGAATCGACCGATCAGCTTGAAAGTAGGTCAGATAATTTACCGAGCAAAGAACCCGAAGCTATTACCGAAAGCTTTGTGCGTCAATGCGAGCGAGATTTAGCTGAATTAATGGGTCCGATAGCTTCTTTCTTTGTCCAAGAAGTTATCAATTCTTCTGGGCAAATTTCTCGCTCAGAATTTTTAAAAATTTTGGCGGCAAAAATACCCGACTCGCAAACAGCTTTGATATTTCATCTGCGCCAAATTTCTTAAATTCTCAAATTAATTTTTCTGCTCCTTAAGTAGCTTTATGGCTATTTCTAAACTATATTTCATCCGATTAAATGCTGCTGCTAACCCACCAATTTCATCATTAGATTTTTCATCAAAATTAGCACTCATATCGCCAATGCTTACTTGTTGAGCTATTTTTTCTATTTTTATAATCCGGTGAATCACGGCTTTTTTAATTAAGAAGTTTATTAAAAGAACGAGAATGACAAAGATAGCAATTAAAAGTCCCATAATCAAAGACCAAGTCCTATGGGCAGTGTCAAAAACCTCTTGAGAAGGAACAGAAATTATTTGGGCAGTAACAATCTCATTAAGTTTCCAACCAAAACCATTTTTTGTTCCATAGGTTGCCAACTGACTCTTAGGAGCATTCTCTGGTGTAGAATGGCATCGAAGACAACTCTGTTCTTTAATAGCTAGTGGTCGCGCAATGTAAAATACATTGCCTTCAGGAATAGTCAGAAACCCGGAAATTTCTTTAGTATTTGAGTCATTGCGAAAACGTTCCAAAAGTTTAGCTTCAAAATTATCAGCTTTATCCCGCAAGTTAGTTGGATTCAGTGTTGCTTCTTTGTAAATAAATTTTTTATACTCATTATTTTTCCGCAAAGCTTCAAAAATCTCTATAGCAGAAAAAGCTGGTACTGTTTCTGGAATGAATGCAGATTCTGTTTCTAGTCTAGATGCTAATAAAGGATTTATGTGATTTTGTGTATAACTTCTGACTGAGTTCATTGTTTGGATGAGAATTTGCGCTTTAGAAACCACTTCATTTTGCGCCATCTGCTGAAGTATGCTTGATAGGGCAGCGCCACTCACTAAAATGCTAATTATAAAAACTAGTATTAAAAGCAAGTTAAACTTAGTACCAATTTTTAAGTTTTTTAACATAAATTTATCAAACAAGATTTTACACATGTACTTGGAATAATAGCCTATCTAAATGAATTTAGGTAGGCTATCTAGCAGATGATTTAAAAATCAGTATTAAAATTTTTGTGGGATCACCATTGCAATTTTAACGTCGTTTGTTTCTGTTTGTTTCGCCCGGTGTGGTTTTGATTAGACCTAATGTAGAACGCAATCACCAAGAGTATATCCGCAAAGTTATGAGTGAGTTTCCTTCACAGTTGGTTGGGGAAGTGGGGTATGTATCTAACGAACAAGTACCAGATTACCAATACATGATTGCTGTAGTCGAGCGGGTCGAGATTGATTGCTACCCAGTTGCGCTCGCAAGCCTGTTCGTTTAATCGAAAGTGCTGAAGAAGCGCTGCAACTTTCGCTCTCCTAAATCGGTAAATCTCTCTATAACTTTCGTTGAGGGTGGAACCAAAAACTCAGACAAAAGTCTTGAAGTTATGATTTGTTATGCTAATGCGATGAAAAAGATTCAAAATAAGTATTGATGAGGTCAGTCTTGGCAGCAATTGTCGATTATTATGAGTCTCTCACGAACCATCCGCCCTAATCCTTTTCGCTTTTTGCTCTACATCGAATGGGGGTTACTGGCAACTTGCGCCATAGCTGACTCCTTGGCGTCTCTTGTTTTCTCACAACCCTCTCATTTATCCATTCCGCCCCTGCTGATTTTGGCGCTATTCGGTCTAATGGGATTGATATTACCCAGCAGCAGCGTTGTTTATAAAGTACTTTATACTAGTATTGAAATCAGCTTAATTCTATTTGGAGCTGCTTTCGGATACTTGCAGCTTTGGGCTATCCTGTTGATTATTGTGGTCATCCGCAGTTGCTTTCTGTTTGACTTGTTGGGACGCCGCCTGCTTGCTGGTTTGGTCTTTTTCCTCTTCTTGGTTCTACAGATACAGTCCGTCGGCAGCACCACTCTGTATATGCCTCTATGGTCGCAAGGTCGATTTTGGTTGCACCAATTGACTGATACGCTACTTTTTGGTGTGGGATTATTGTTTGTCCTACAGGTAGTAAATACGCTACTCACCGAGCGCCAGACGCGGGAACAACTGGCAATGACTCACCAGCAACTGCAGATGTATGCCCTGCAAATTGAAGACCTCGCTGCGGTGCAGGAGCGCAACCGCATTGCTTACGATATCCATGATTCTCTTGGGCACGCTCTGACTGCCCTGAACATTCAGTTACAAAGCGCTCTCAAATTCTGGCAAGTTGACCCAGATCAAGCCCAGCAGTTTGTTGCACAGTCCAAACAACTTGGCTCAATGGCTATGCAGGAGGTACGTTGCTCGGTTAATACACTACGTGCGGACGTGTCAGAGCGATCGCTCGTTCAAAGCCGGAAAAATCCCACCCTCAAGGAAAGCTTTGTGCTTCAGTGCCAGCGAGATCTGGCTGATTTAATCGGTCCCATCGCAATTATTCTAGTTCAGAAAGCACTGAAATCTTCTCCTCAACTTTCTCCAGGGGAACTGGTGCAGAAATTGGTAGTGGAGATTGCAGACTCCGCAAAGGCAGATGAATTTCAGCAGCGCCTCTTTCCTTGAACTTGACTAAAGTCATAGCTAGATTTACTTATTTACGAGAGCGAAAGTCAGAGGTAATTTATGTATTTCGTTGAGTCAGGATTCAAGACGTTCTTTAGATGTTTGTTTATTGTTAAATCTCTACGATGAATACAGTATCCCAAAGCCGGAACAAATACCTGATGATTAGAAATTCCGTGGCAGTCGCCGCACTCTTCGGCGACTGGCGTTCAGAGTTCCAGTCTTGCAAGCTTTTGCATGCATTGGGATGTTCTCCTTCCCTGTCTTAATGAACTGTCCCTTACCTTCACACTCGTAAGACGTTGTCTTAAAGATAAAAACTGTAAAATAATGTTAAATAATTTAAAACTTGCTACAAAATTCACCTTGCTCCTGTCGCTAGTTTTTATAGGCGCTATCTTATTTAGTGGCTTGGCTTTATCAAAGGCACTTGAACACAAAGCGAAAGATGAAATAAACTATCGAGGACAGGTTCTCATGGAAATGGTAAACTCAGTGAGAAACTATAGTAATAGCCATATAAATAGCCTGTTAGATCCTAAACTGGAAACTCAAGAAAAATTTGTTCCAGAAACAATACCAAGCTTTGCGGCTAGAGAGGTGTTTGAGACTCTCCGGAAAAACCAAGAATATAGAAATTTACTTTATAAAGACGCCACACTGAACCCGACAAATTTGCGAGATAAAGCTGACGAATTTGAGACAGATATTATAAAGCGCTTTCACAACGAACCAGGGTTGCAAAATTTATCAGGATTTCGGAATTTTTTTGGAGAGAATCTGTTTTATAGCGCTCGCCCTTTTGCAATTACAGAATCCAAATGTCTTCGCTGCCATAGCACTCCAGAAGCCGCCCCTAAGAATCTTTTAGCAACCTATGGAAGAGAGAATGGTTTTAATTGGAAGCTCAATGAAATTCTTGGTACTCAAATTATTTATGTTCCTGCCAGTAAAGTTTTTGATAGTGTCCACCAAAGTTTTTCCTTATTCATGGGAATTTTCATGGGGATATTTACACTGGTGATTGTATTAATTAATTATTTGCTGAAGCGGAATGTGATCCAGCCCATCAAACCAATGGCTATGATAGCTCAAAAAATCAGTTCTGATACAATGAGTTATGATGAAGCACAAGAGTTTGATCAAAAAAGTCTGAGGGCGATCGCCAAGCGCAATGACGAGTTAGGACAGTTGGGATGGGTCTTCCAGAAAATGGTTCGTGAAGTCTACGCTCGTGAGCAACGCTTAAAACAACAGGTGCAGGAACTCCGCATCAAGATTGACGAAGGCAAGAAGGCTCGTCAGGTGGCGGAAATTGCTGAATCGGAGTATTTCCAGAAGTTGCGCGAAGACGCAAAAAATATTAGAAACCAATGGTCAGAACCAAACAAGTAAATTGGCGGTATGGGCATAGGGCATAGCACTTAGAAGCTGTCCCTATTTCTAATGACCATGAATCACATCATGTTTGGTAAATCACTTATAAAACATAGAAAGGTAATTGGTAATTGGTAATGGGGAACGCGGTAATCGTTTAATTCCCATTACCAGCCTAGGCGATAGTATAAGTATTCAATCGGACACGATATCACATGTCATTTTGGAATTAGCACAAGAGTGTTAGGTGAGATAGGGAATCACCCATACAGTTGTTAGCCCCATACCCTATGCCCCATAACCCATGCCCTATTAGTACTCTCACCTCTAGGTATGTATCATGTCTAAAGTCATCTCTGTCCACTCATTCCGTGGTGGAACTGGTAAGTCAAATGTAACTGCTAACATCGCTACTATGATTGCTCGCTCTGGTAAGCGGGTTGGCATTGTCGATACTGATATCCAATCTCCTGGAATCCACATTCTTTTTGGTCTTGATGAAGACAAGGTAGGCTATACTCTCAATGATTATCTTTGGGGTCACTGTCCGATTGAAAAGGCTGCTTACGATGTCAGCCAGGTGATCAAGATTAAGCACAGACCCTTTGGGATGAGCGGTAGTATTTACCTAATTCCCTCCAGCATCAAGACTGGCGAGATTTCTCGCATCCTACGGGAGGGATACGATGCACGCCTACTCAACGACGGCTTCCGTGATTTAGTCCGCCGTTTGAAACTGGACTACCTGTTCATTGATACTCACCCAGGCATTAATGAAGAAACCCTGCTCTCGATCATCATTTCCAATATCTTAGTTGTCATTCTGCGTCCAGACTCCCAGGATTACCAAGGTACTGCTGTAGCTATAGATGTCGCTCGCAAGTTAGATGTTCCTAACATAATGCTAGTGGTCAATAAGGCACTGCCAGCTTTGAACTTTGGGGCTTTACGGCAACAGGTAGCCTCAACCTACGGCACAACTGTAGCAGGTATCCTGCCAGTTTGTGAAGAGATGTTTCAGCTAGGTAGCAGCGATATTTTCAGCCTGCGCTACCCCGATCATCCTTGGACACATGAAGTGAGTGCGATCGCCAAGCAGATCACGATCGCAAAATAAGTTGTTTTGAGGATAGGGAAGTGACCGAATAATTCGTAATTCGTAATTCGTAATTAAAAATTCCTAAATTAATTAATAATTAATTCATTTAGGGTACAGAGCAAGTAATTTCAATTATGAAAAAGAAAAAAAGCGAGATCTTCTTTACTGCAGAGCAAGTGCATTGATGCATGGGGACGCCAATAATGCTGTCCGGCACGGCATTTTACGTTCAAAACTTCCCCCGAAAAGATGCCTTACGAGCGAACCGCATTTTGGCTCGTAATAATTACGAATTACGTAAGCGTTGCGATCTTCGAGGCACGAGCGTCATTATCAATTACGAATTATTTTGACCGAAAATCGTAGGGCGCAAGCCCCTGCATTCATGCATGGGGTAAGCACGAGCGGGAATTTATTCCCCGTCAAAAAATTCTTTTTCTGCTACAATAAAACAAACAGGTCGCAATGACCCTACCTGCGGACTGCGGGAAAGTCACGCCTCGGAAGTTATCAATCCTTTGTGGGTTGAGTCCAGGAACCAAGCCTACGGGAATCACCGCCATGTGTGGGAAACTCCGACAGTCGGATATGTGAGAGATATGGCTAAACCTCTTACAGAATCCCCTTGCCTTTAGGCATGGGGAGTGTCAAGAGCTTCTACTCGTTGTCCAGTACCTCTGTGTTCTGGTTTTTTAGAGCGAAACTTTGATACACGTTTTTTTCCAACTCTGAGATTATTCCTTTAATATCAAGTCCGATTGATTAGTTATAATATCTGGCGGCAACACCCAAACCTTATTCCAAGCACTTGTGTAATATCAAGTTCGGATAAACTTCGTAGTTGCGAACGTGATACAACAGGTGTCCGTTCCAATGATGTGAGGCCTTACAGCACCATTAAACCGTAGGGGCGCGGTTTCCGCGCCCTTACAATGTGGCTGCTGTATATCATAACCCAGCTATGTTAAAGCATCTGCCGAGCCATGAGTTGGGCAAACAGACCTTGTTGAGTTGCCAGTTGATCGAAAGATCCTTGCTGGACAATCCTACCATCTTGGAGCACGTAAATGCGGTGAGCATTGCGGATAGTGCTAAGTCGGTGGGCGATCGCAATTCGAGTTACCTGTAGCCGCTCTAGGCTTTCACTGACAATCGCTTGGGTTCTGTTATCTAAAGCACTAGTGGCTTCGTCAAATAGCAAAATTCGTGGTTTTAAAGCCAGCGCCCGAGCAATCAATAGCCGCTGTCTTTGTCCGCCTGAGAGATTGCTACCTCCCTCACTGACGACAGTGTGCAGACCCATCGGCATAGCTTCGATATCATCTGCAAAGCCAGAGGCTTGGGCTGCATCCATTGCTTCATCCATGCTAATCAAGGCACCACTGGCAATATTATCGAAGATGGAACCTGCCATCATCCGGCTATTTTGCATCACGACGCCTAATTGTCGGCGCACAGCATTGACATCCAGCCCAGCCAAATCTTGTCCATCGTAGTAAATAGTGCCAGACTCAGGGAAGTCAAACCCTAGTAGTAAGCGGAACAAGGTTGATTTGCCACTACCTGAAGGTCCCACAAGGGCAATATACTCACCAGGTTCAGCGCGGATAGTCACATCATCCAACGTTAGGGGTCCATCATCCCGGTAGCGGAAAATCACATGGTCTACAAGCAGCTTGCCCGATAGCCTACCAGGATCGGTCTTGCTGGAATTGGATTCTGGTATGGCTTTGAGAATTGGCTCGGCACGCTTCCATAAAGGCAAGACTTGCAAAATGTCCACCACTGTGGTACTAAGAGTGGTTGCTCCACCAATAAAGCTGCCAAAAGCAGCGTTGAACGCTAAGAACATGCCTGTAGACAAGCCGCCTTTTCCTTGAAGTTGGGACTGCTGAAGCATGCTAACAGCAACCCAGAAGAGGAGGGCATTCGTTAAAGGTGGTAGTACTTTATTGATGAAGGTAACGATGTCTTCAATGCCCTGGGTACTCAGCATCAGCTTCAGTTGATGAGTATACTGTTTACTCCAGTAGGAAAAAGCTCGTGTTTCAGCCCCTGAAACACGGATTTTAGAAACTCCATTAATTAGCTGCACCATAAGACCAAAAATATGTCCTTCTTGCTCCAGCAACGGGCGAAACTTACGTACAGTGAGAACGCCATAGACGATGGTGACGGCAATATTCACAACAGCCACAAAACAAGCTAACAGGGCGAGTGTTGAACTGTAGTAGAATAGCAGTCCTAGGTTTAGCAACGAAAAAAAGCTGGAGAAAATACTTTTGAGAACAGTGCTACTCACTTTATGGTGGATACCAGAGATGGCGGTGACCCGAGATTTCAGGTCACCGATTGAGTAGGAACGAAAAAAAGACGCCTTCAGGTTCAAAAGCCGATCCCACACTGCTGCTTGCGTGGAGGATTCGGCAAAGGTTTCTAGTCTAATGATGGCAAATGCCTGGGTGAGTTCAAACATCGTTTGCCCAAAGGTTGCAGCCAACAGACCTAAAGCGATTTGCACGATTAATCCGCTGTTAGCATCTGGGATGGCGTTGTCGATCAGGACAGCCGTGGCTTGCGGCGTGATCATCCCGAGTAGGGTGGTGCTAACTCCTGCCAACAAAATGAAAATCAGTTCCTTTACGTGTCCCCGCAGCGCAAACTGAAACAAATCCAGGATTTTGAATTCTTTTTCCGGAAAAGGTCGATAAAATGTGTAAGCAGTCGGAGCCAGCTTGATAGCACTGTGAGTGTTTACGGGAGTGCGAGTCTGTTCTAAAGGATCAAAAATCTCGTAGCGGGTTTCAGACACTGGTAACAGTGCCACAGGATGGTCGTCTTCAAGAGTGTAGGCAAGCATTGGACCAGAGTCCTTGTTCCACCACTTATCAGTCAAGGCAATTCGACGCATCCTGATTCGTGAAGCGCGGGCGATCGCTTCTAGTGGGTCTTGAACTCGTCTGAGGTCTTCCGATTTGGCTGGGGGATGAATCGTAATTCCCAAAGCACGTCCCACTGCACCAGCAGCGATGAGTAGGGCTTGGTCTGGGTCACCAGTTGGTGTCACCATTTGGGAATAAGCTGTTTTCCGTGGTTGCAGCACGGATGACAGTTCTCCCAATGCCTCCTCCATGACAAAATAATTAAGACTTTCCCTCTCCTGAAATCTACGTAATTCTACAGAGTTTTCCTCCCGCTCTATTAAGTCGATGCCGTGGAGGAAATAAGTCGTAAGTTGGGATAAACTTTCTAATAAGTCATCCCCTGCTTGGATTTCTGCGGTGTTGGCAATGGCAAGCTCAACCATATCATCAGCCTGCAACCACATATCTGCATTCAGGGGGAACATTCCGGATGCAGGACTCAGTTGTAGTTCTTCAATCCCCATCCATCTAGCATATCCTGACTGGATTTGCACCCAAGATACAGCGTCTTGCTGGGGCTGAAAGATATCACCACTGCTTAAGGAGAAGTAGTTGATGCCCTCAAGTTGTACTGGCATCTTTGGAGTGGTAATAAGAGACAGTGCCAAGCCTAGTTGATTAATCCAGTTCTCTACCAAAACGACTGCCTCGCGATCGCGAAGCGCTGACTGCGCCTGACTCTCCTTCGGGGACTCCCCCCAGCTTTGCTCTTGCGCATACGGACGGTCGCCGTTGGCAATCAATCTACTAAAATCTTCTGTAGAAATCCTGATCAGTTCTGTCTCTTCCATCGACACCGCTAGGATCTGGCGCTGTTCCTCCACTGAACTTGGGGAAGTTGAGAACACCGCTCCCCCATCACCTATGGTAAATAAATAACGACGAACACCCTCAGGAATGCCATCCTTGACCTTGACGGCAAATAGCCCCAAAGAACCAGATTTCACCACCCAAACCGTCTGCGGGTCATTGAGAAGTATTGGCTCATTGCCTTTTAAAAAATACTGCTCTCCCTGTGGAATGACAAGCCTGATTTGATTTAGCATCAGTTACTTTGCTCCAATTTAAAATTCAAATTTCCCAAAAATAATTTTTAATTTTTAATTTTTAATTGCTTAAACGGCTCCTCCCTCGCTGCGAATCAATTGCAAGTAAGCACCCTCGACAAGCTTTAATTCTTCATGGGTTCCCCGTTGAACTACCTTTCCGCGCTCCAAGACAATAATTTCGTCACAATCCCGGATAGTGCTAAGGCGATGCGCCACAATAATGCAAGTACAACCTCGCTGGCGGAGTTTCCGATCAATGACTTTTTCCGTCTCGGTATCGAGGGCGCTAGTGGCTTCATCCATCACCAGGATGGCGGGATTATTTACCAAAGCTCGAGCAATTTCCAGCCGCTGTCGCTGACCCCCGCTCAAATTGGTAGCGCCTTCTAGAAGTTGGGCATCATAGCCTCCTGGCATTGAGATCACAACATCGTGGATTGCCGCATCTTTACAAGCACGTACTAAGTAACTGTCAGGTACAGTGGTATCCCAGAGTGTCAAATTATCTCTAACGCTGCCTGCAAACAGAAAGATATCCTGCTCCACCAAGGCAATAGAATTGACCAGCACTTGGCGAGGAGTTTGCGTTCTGGGTTTACCATCGAAAAGGATCTCTCCCTCATTCGGCTCATATAGCCCAGTCACCAGTTTAGCAATGGTAGACTTACCAGAACCACTCCCACCCACCAAAGCGACTCGCTGTCCTGGTTTGAGCGAGAAATTAAAGTTAGAAATCAAAGGAGGGGCAACTCGGTTATAGCCAAATGTGATATTCCGTAACTCGACATACCCTTGCAATTTAGGCAGAAGGGCAGGGGAGTGGGGG
>CAXTSI010000029.1:0-33369 GCA_964246695.1 uncultured bacterium | reverse complement strand
CGTCAAAAGTTTTCCTTTGTCAATTCGCTACGAACTTATGCAAAGCTGTACTTAGCCCGTCTTTTGCCAAGTTAGAGCAGATACTCTGTGCATTGATGTAGAGGCAGCTTTCTCTCTTATTAATGACAGGACCAAAGCGATTATGCCTGTCCATTTGTACGGTCAAAGTGCAGATATGGATGCGGTACTCGCTTTTGCTAAACGGTTTGAGTTGAAGGTGATTGAAGATGCAGCACAAGCGATCGGAGTAGAGTTCAACGATCGTCACGTAGGCTATTACGGAGACGCAGGTGCCATTTCCTTCTACGGCAATAAAACTATCACCTGTGGTGAAGGTGGGATTATTCTAACGGACTGTGATACTATTGCCCAGACCAGCAGTCGGCTTAAGAATCATGGGCGATCGCGTCGTGGCACCTTTGTCCATGAACATATTGGCTTTAATTTTTCCATGACAGAAATGCAGGCAGCCATTGGTGTTGCCCAGATCAGAAAGTTACCTGCAATTATTAAGCGCAAACAGCAAATTTATGAAGCTTACATGGCTGGTTTAGCAGATGTGATGCAGTTGAAGCCGATCTTTATAGACCCACGCTGTCAGCCCGTCCACTGGTTTACCTCTTTCTACGCTGAAAACCGGGCTGAACTGGCTGACTATTTAGCCAATCAGGGAATTCAAACCCGACTCTTTTTCTGTCCGCTTCATCTTCAACCTTGCTATCAAGGCTGGATCAATCCAAGCATGACTTATCCCGTCAGTACATCTGCTTATGAGCGAGGAATTTCTTTGCCGTCATCCTATAGTTTGACTGATGAAGAACTAGATTTTATCATCGCCAAAATTCACCATTTCTATCAGCTTTGCGAGCAATTGGAAAGTGCTTGAATCTCTTCTTTCTCAAACATCCGAATATTTTGCCTGTCGTGATGCGGTAGTTGCAGATCTGGCAGATTTGCCCCAGGGTAAGGCGTTATCTGAGGCGCTGATTGCAGGTTGCGACTTTCTTCACTTGATTCATCCTGATGAGGTGGCAGGTGTAACTAAAATTCAGGTGCAGGAGGGGCATGGTCCTCCTCATCTCAATGATGAGCCGCTTGACACGCAGTTCCATGCTTACTTGGAAGCTGTGATTAATCCCCAGATTCGTATTGGTTTCCTCGCAGATGGCACCAAACCCGGAAGTTATGACGATCGCAAAGTCCGCTGGTCTGGGGCTGGAGTGGCTGGATTCTGGTCTCGCATTCAAGACACCTTCACCCTAGAAGTTGGACCCACTAGCTACCCACATTGTCATCTGGATTTGACTCGTAGTTCGTTGTCAGCATTAAAGCTGATGATGCGTGGTCTGACAACTTACCATGATCCCTACGCCTATTTTGCCAGAGGAATTGGGGTTGCGGTAGTTCCTCTGACTACGGATGGTAATGTCTACATTGGTAAGCGATTGAATTCATCGGATCACACAGACGTTCTCAATTTTGTGGCGGGTTGGGCTACATTTTCTCCTACAGTTCAAGACATCAATTTTTATCAAGATGCTCAACGGGAGTTGTGGGAAGAAGTGAATGTTGCCATGACCTTAAATGATACGAATACTCGGTTTGTTGGTATGTCTGGCAACCCGATCACAGGGGAAGTTGATTTGGTCTTTGTGGTGCAAACGGAAATGCCCGATCGCCATTTTCGATCGGGTCAGTGGAAGGAGCATTCAAGTTTGGTTCGCATTCGCAGTAAAGCTGAAGCTGAGGCTCTACTGGAATATGGACTGTTACCCGGAGAGCAAGGTCCTTGCTCTCTAATGTTTTCCTCTCGCTTGGGCTTAGAATACTTAGTTCAACATCATTGGTGAACGACAACAATTCTCATGTTGGAAATTTTGCTTGCTCCGATCAACTCAAGCATGGGTTACTGTCAAACTACCTCATTCAACAACTTAAACGTCCCACCATTCCTATTTCCTTAGTCTAGTTCTGGGTAGCGATCGCCTGTGACAAATGCGTAAGTCCTGCTGATACAAGTACCTGGTCAACTGCTGCCAATACGTCCGCATCCAGTTTTACTCCTGATGCAGCAGCGTTGTCAACAATTTGTTCCGGACAACTAGCACCGATAATGGCTGAAGATACGTACTCAGAACCTAGTACCCAAGCCAGAGCTAACTGTGGCATACTCAACCCTAAGTCTTGGGCAATTGGTTTCAGTTTCTGTACTGCTGTTAGAATTTGATCGCTAAACAACTCCTCCAGCAAAAACCAATTCATTTTTTCATTTGCAGCGCGAGAATTTTGAGGTGGAACTTGTCCTGGCTGGTATTTGCCTGTAAGTACACCTTGAGCTAATGGCGACCAAACAATCTGACCAATACCATTAGCTGCACACAATGGAAATACTTCAGCTTCCGGTTTGCGCCACAGCATAGAATACTGAGGTTGACTGGAAACAAAGCGTTCAACATCAGCAAGATGAAGCGCCGACTGAATTTGCTCTGGACTCCACTCGCTAAAGCCAATGTAACGAGCTTTTCCCTGACGCACTACCTCAGTAAGTGCCGTCATTGTTTCCGCCAAAGGTGTATTCGGATCGTAGCGATGGCATTGATACAGGTCAACATAATCGGTACGCAATCGGGTTAAGGAAGCATCAATTTGTTTTTTGATCTGGGCTGCTGACAGTCCTTGATCGATAGGTGACATGGGAAAGAAGACCTTGGTTGCTAAGATATACGAAGATCGCTCAATTCCTTGTAATACTTCCCCCAGAAATGACTCAGCCCCACCAGCCGCATAAGAATTAGAAGTGTCAATGAAGTTAATACCAACGTCAAAGGCTTTGTAAATGCAAGCTTCTGCATTTTGCTGTTCTACACCCTCATGAATACCCCAGGAACCAAGACTGATTTCAGAAACACGCAATTCACTGTTACCTAATTTTCTGTATTTCATTGTATTTCTTATTTCACTGGTATTTTTATCTTTATTTACGAAAAAATGAATATAAGTAGGTAGGCATAATTAAATTATGAGTTGGCAACAGCTTCCTTTTCCTCATTTGATTGCAAAGTCATAGGTACCTGTATCCCCAGCGTGAAAGTGCAAGACAACATAAATATGAATAAAGCCAACCATAAAAAATGATTGCTATGAAAATAGAAGGTTGATAAATATAGACAGATGAATCCCACAAAGCCACTGATCAAGTACGTATTGCGTACAGCAACTCCCTCACCCAAGCCAGCAAAATATCCATCTAGAATATAAGCAAATCCCGCGCCCACTACAACAAGAAGCACCCAGGGGACATAAACTCTAATTGCTTCTACCAATTCAGAATGGCTAGTGAATATATGAAATATAGAGTCATGAAAAAAGACAGCAACCAACCCAACTACTAAACCAATCACCAGATTAGTTCCTAATGCAACTTGCAAAAGTGGGACAAATTTATGTGTTGCTCCTTGACCTTGAAAGTTACCGATTAAAGTTGCAGTAGCGTATTCTACTCCATCACACATATACATACTTAATGCTACTACTTGAAGAAGTAAAACATTTTCAGCTAGAACACTAGTTCCCAATGTGGCGCTAAAAGCAGAGAAGAGGACAAAAATAGATACGATAACTACAGACCTAACAGATAGATTGCGGTTCAGAATAAAAGGAGTTTGGAAGGCGGACAAATTGAGGACTTTCCCTGTTAAAGTACCTACTTCTTTTAACGTAACTTCACGGCTAATCATCACAAGCCCTACAAACAAGGTTATATACTGGCTAATAGCTTGCGACAATCCAGCCCCCATGCTTGACCAATCCCAAAGAACAATGTAAAGGTAATTCAGTACAACATTAGCAACGTTCCCAACAATAGTAAGTAAAAGGACTTTGCGATTTTTTTCTCGTCCAAGAAACCATCCAAATAAGACTAAGTTGACTAAAGCCGCAGGTGCTCCCCAAATCCGGCTATTAAAATAAGCAATACCGGCAAGTTCCACATCTGGAGTAGCGTTCAACAACATAAAACCTAGCTTCCCTATAGGGTATTGCAGTAGCAGAAAAAGCATACCCAATCCCAAAGCGATTAAGGCATTTTGTAGTCCTGATAGAAGTATTGCTTCTCGGTCATCTCGTCCAGTGGCTTGAGATGTAACTACAGTTGTTGCTGACTTGATAAAGGAACAACTCTCGTAGAGAAAATCAAACAAAATAGCGCCTAATGCCACCCCCGATAAATAACTAATGCTTGACAGGTGTCCTAGGAAAGCTACGCTGATTGCACCCGACAAGGGTATTGTAATATTCGACACTACGTTGATACTAGCGATTTTCAGAAAGCGAGATAGAAAGTCGTATTGAAGCAATGTCAAAGTCCCTTGGCATAGATATTCTAGTATATTCTATCAGCATTTGTTCTTTCCTGACAATGAATTTTGCCAGTAGACATGGAGTGAAAATTAATTATGCGTTGTCTACAACCCTTGTAGAACGCCGCGCGTTCATACATTGTTTTTCACCAGATGTCTAGTTAATTCCTACTCCCTTCCCACCATAAGATTACCGATCTTGTTCTCTTCTTTCTTCTCAGTAGCGGAGACGCTGCGCGAACGCGTACTTCGCGTCTTTGCGGTTCATTCAAATAGGTATTCTTCGAGCGGTTCGGGAGTAATTCGTAATTGAGTTCCCAACCCCGCATTCATGCATGGGATAATTACGAATTACGAATTACGAATTATTTGTGAGGATTGGTATAAAATGCGAGTCTTACTCCTATATCCCCTGTTTCCGAAATCATTCTGGTCATTTGACAAAGCACTAGAACTAATCGGGCGCAAGGTTTCGCTCCCCCCTCTAGGACTGATCACAGTTGCGGCGATTCTACCCCAGACTTGGGAGTTCCGCTTGGTAGACCGCAATGTTCGCGATGAAACAGAAGCCGACTGGGCTTGGGCAGATCTGGTAATAGTATCGGGGATGATTGTCCAAAAACCCGATCTGCTGCACCTGATCCGGGAGGCGAAGCGGCGCGGCGTACTTGTGGCGGTGGGTGGTCCTTATGTGACATCCGTTCCAGATGCAGCACAAGCCGCCGGGGCAGACTTTCTAGTGTTGGATGAGGGCGAGATTACCCTGCCGTTGTTGGTAGAGGCACTAAACCGGGGCGAAACAACAGGGATATTTCGTGCAGGCGGTGAAAAACCCGATGTTACAGGCACACCAATTCCGAGATTTGACCTGCTGGAACTGTCGGTTTACAACGAGATGTCGGTGCAGTTTTCGCGGGGTTGCCCTTTTGAGTGCGAGTTCTGTGATATTATTGTGCTATATGGGCGCAAGCCGCGTACCAAAAAGCCTGCACAACTGCTGGCTGAGTTGCAAGCACTCTATGACTTGGGCTGGCGGCGGTCGGTTTTTGTCGTGGATGATAACTTCATCGGCAACAAACGCAATGTCAAGATCATGTTGCGGGAACTTGCTCCTTGGATGGCAGCCCACGGTTACCCCTTCCGTCTGGCGACCGAAGCTTCTGTAGACTTGGCACAAGATCGGGAATTATTAGATCTGATGATCGATGCCAACTTCACATCAGTATTTTTGGGCATTGAGACGCCGGATACAGATAGTTTGTCCCTGACCAAGAAGTTTCAAAATACACGCAACTCTCTAGTGGAATCGGTTCAGATTATTAATCGTGCAGGTCTGAGTGTGATGGCTGGTTTTATCCTTGGCTTTGATGGAGAGAAGACAGGGGCAGGCGATCGCATCATGGACTTTATGGAAGCTACGGCTATCCCGAAAGCAATGTTCGGTATGCTACAAGCCCTACCGAATACGGCACTGTGGCAGCGACTCCAGAAGGAAGGTCGTCTACGGTTGGGAAGCGAAGAAACCCATGGCAACCAGATGACGCTGACTAACTTTATTCCTACCCGACCTGTGGAAGAACTAGCACGTGAGTATGCCAGTTGTTTCTGGGAACTGTATGAACCGAGTCGCTACATGTCGCGAGTCTATCGGCACTTCATGGGAATGAAACCTGCCCCTCACAAAGTACCGTTGCGGATGTTGGAGTTGATTGAGATGCGGGCGGTGCTAATCATCTGCTGGCGACAGGGGATTAAGCGCAGCACACGCTTCCAGTTCTGGCGTCAATTGTTTTCAATTCTCCGGCACAATCCAGGTGTATTTGTACCTTACCTAAGTAATTGCGCCCTGATTGAACACTTCATTGAGTACCGCCAAATTGTGCGTGACGAAATTGAAGCCCAAGTGGCGGAATTTTCGGCAGAAGAAGCAAATTTGCAAGGGAAGAGACGTTCCGCCGGAACGTCTGTACTGAATCAAGCTGCATAGTTGCTAATTCGTAATTCGTAATTGAGAAGAGAGTAATAAGCACCAGCCCAGAAACCCGGTTTCTTCAAGAAACCGGGTTTCTTTGCGCTCGATCGCTTACCCTGAACTGTATTGATTTATGGACCAGAAAAATGCGAGGCGCTTTGTTTCGATCCCCCGCATTCATACATGAGATAATTACGAATTACGAATTACGAATTACGAATTATTTGTAAGGATTGGTATAGAATGCGAGTTTTACTGTTATATCCCTTGTTTCCGAAATCGTTCTGGTCGTTTGACAAAGCGCTAGAACTGATCGGGCGCAAAGTTTCGCTGCCGCCGCTAAGTTTGATCACAGTTGCAGCTATTTTACCCCAAACTTGGGAGTTCCGCTTGGTAGACCGCAATGTTCGCTTTGAAACAGAAGCCGACTGGGCTTGGGCAGATCTGGTAATAGTATCGGGGATGATTGTCCAGAAACCCGATCTGCTGCACCTGATTGGTGAAGCGAAGCGGCGCGGCGTACTTGTGGCGGTGGGTGGTCCCTATGTGACATCCGTTCCAGATGCAGCACAAGAAGCCGGGGCGGACTTTCTGGTGTTGGATGAGGGCGAGATTACCCTGCCGTTGTTGGTGGCGGCACTAAACCGGGGGGAAACAACAGGGATATTCCGTGCTGTTGGCGAAAAACCAGATGTTACAAGCACACCAATTCCGAGATTTGACCTGCTGGAACTTTCGGTTTACAACGAAATGTCGGTGCAGTTTTCCCGGGGTTGCCCTTTTGAGTGCGAGTTCTGTGACATTATTGTACTATATGGACGTAAGCCGCGTACTAAAACGCCAGCACAACTGCTGGCTGAGTTGCAGACCCTCTACGATCTGGGCTGGCGGCGTTCGGTTTTTGTCGTCGATGACAATTTCATCGGTAACAAGCGCAATGTCAAAGTCATGCTGCGGGAACTCGGTCCTTGGATGGCAGCCCACGGTTACCCCTTTCGCTTCACGACCGAAGCTTCTGTAGACCTAGCACAAGATCGGGAACTGCTGGATCTGATGGTTACTGCCAACTTCCAAGCCGTCTTTCTCGGCATTGAGACGCCGGACACAGATAGCCTGTCCTTAACCAAGAAGTTCCAAAATACACGCAACTCTCTAATGGAATCAGTTCAGACCATCACTCGGGCAGGTTTGCGCGTGATGGCTGGTTTCATCATTGGCTTTGATGGTGAGAAAACAGGGGCAGGCGATCGCATCATTGACTTTGTGGAAGCGACAGCAATTCCGCAGGCACTATTCAGTATGCTTCAAGCCCTGCCTAACACAGCTTTGTGGTATCGACTCGAAAAGGAAGGGCGTCTGATTTCCGGGAAGGAAGAGGCGAATATCCACCAGACAACACTCACTAACTTTATCCCCACTCGCCCATTGGAAGAACTAACCCGTGAGTACGTCAGATGCTTCTGGGAACTTTATGAACCTACTCGTTATTTAGCACGAATTTATCGACATTACCTGGATCTGAAACCAAACCCTCACAAGAAGAAGTTTCAGATGCCAGAATTAATCGATGTTCGGGCATTGCTGATCATCTGCTGGCGACAGGGGCTAAAGCGCAGCACCCGCTTTCAGTTTTGGCGTCAGTTGTTCTCAATTATCCGTCACAATCCTGGTGTATTTGTGCCTTACATAAGCAATTGCGCCCTGATTGAACACTTCAGCGAGTACCGTCAAATTGTGCGTGACGAAATTGAAGCCCAGGTGGCGGAGTTTTTGGCAGGAGAAGCAAAGAAAGCACACGAGCAAATTCTTTACAAAGTTTAGAGGCGGAATTTTTAGAATTTTTCGCGAAAAAATCTTGATATTCAAGGTTAATGAGAATCGCGCAACCATTTTGCCACATCCAACTCAGACCAAGGCGGTGGCGGTGGAAAACTGTAGTTAATGAAGTAATCGTAACCCAGCTGTTCGTACAGTTCATTAACCAACTTTTGTAAGTTCACTATAGGACCGGTGTCATTTGGTCGCACAGGGAGTTCAAAGGAAGGGATACGATCGCCAAGATCGAACGCATACAGGTCGGCTGTGGGACGAGTATCTGAGCGACTGACTAAGATGCGATAATGACTAGTAGTGTTACCCAGCATCGGCAAGGGTTCTCCCTCTCGAAGCAGGTCAATTTCAACTAAATGAGTAAAACTGTCCAACACCTGCTGCCGTTTAGATTCGTACTTCTGCCGCCCGTCTCCCCTTTTGTTGGCTGGGGAGAGGATTTCAATTGCTGTCACTACTTCCTTTGTCGCTGCATCTTTCACCTCAATATAAGATTGTCGTACTTCTTCAAGTAGGGGAACGGCAACTTTAATCGGTAAAGCTTGCGGTTCTGAGGTGGCGACGGTAGTAGTAAGTTGTTCACGTGTCCGGCGCTGCTGAATGGTTACGTCTGGTCTGCCAATGGCGATCGCCAGATCGCCGCTCACTTTATACACCCATTTATCCGTCACCACCCGATATTTTGGTAGCAGAAGGGGAATCAAGTCAAGAGCTAGCGCCGCGATCAAGTGGTTGTGGAAGTCTGACCAGTAATCCGACTGTTCAAGATAGGGGTTCATTCCAGGAAATGGGTTAGGCATATCTAAAAGCGACAGATGAAGTGCAAATTGTTAGCCCGTATTGTGGTTTTAGTCTTGAAGACTTTCTACTAATTGTTTTTCGATTGCCAATAATGAGGTTAGTTGTTCTTCTAAAGCTTGCTTACGTTGACGTACTCTTTGTAGTCGCTCCATTTTAGCTGACTTGCTAAAAAACTGGTCGAAGAGAACATTTTTTTGTTCTTCTGTTAAGTGCCCTATGCATGGGTCTTGATCAATTTCATCAAGTACGCGCCATATTTCAAGCGCTTCTGGTGTTGGTGTGCTGTCAGTTTGGTTCATGGTCTTAATTTAATCAGGCGCTTAAAAAAACAGACTCGGTGATACCTTGAAATAATCACCGAGCGCTTTAGCTTGTGCCTTGCTAATTGAACGTTTTCCATTCACAACCTCAGACACTACACCGGAAGAACCGATAATTCCTACTAAATCAGCTTGACGGATACCACTGGCTTCCATAATATGTTGCAGGATTTCATGAGGCGCAGATCGATCCATCGGATAGTTCTGTGTCTCATACGCTTCAATCAATATTACTAGCAACTTGTGTAAAGCTTGCTCCTCGGTTGTGCGATTCTTCTTAAAGGTTAGCTGTTCTACTACTTTCAAGACACGTTCGTACTCTGACTCAGTGTCAATTGCGATCAGAACAACTTCCGCTAACAGATTGCGATAGGCACTTTGGTCAAAAGTAAGGGTCATTTTTCCACTTTCCTTTATCGTATGAGCGCGTGTGTTAGAAAATATTTGTAGTAAACCACCTGGTTTTCATAGTCGATACCGACAATTAAGCGATAGGCATTGCCTTTAATATTAAACACAGTAAAATTCCCAACGGTTTCGGCATCCTGGTAGATTTTACGGACATCCTGTAGGTTACACCAATCAGCCTTATTGAGGGTTGCATACCAGTCGTCAATTTGCTTTTTCACATCGGGGAACTGAGCAGCATCAACGCGGAGGTTACGAATCGAAATCAAATGCATTCGTCTGTTGTTTTATAGACTTTCTCCACACAGTCCTGATCCGCAAATCGAACCAAGCGCGTTGTACTTTTATAACCTTGGTACATGACTCCAAATAAGATAGACAGAATAGTTGCAAGTCTCCAAGGATGCATTTTACTGATTAGAGAAATTTCTTAGACAAAAAGTAGGTTACCGCACGACGTTCACCACGATCCCAACGTCGATGTCACCCCATACTCGGTCGGTGGTCATGACCGGAAGGTCATGCTCGATGGCAAGCGCTAGACAAGCTCTGTCCCCGAGTGAAAGTCCTTGATGACGGGTGAGGGGACGAAGCCGTGCTGTACGCCACGCACGTTCGAGGGTGAAATCGACGACCTCGCAATCGAGATACCGTAGGACTTCTCGCACCTCGTCTTCCGACATCCTGCGTTCGAGCAGTTTTGCGATTACCTCGCTCATGTTGATGGTACTTACGATCGCCGAGGGCAGCGCCTCTTCCACGGCGTCACCCCCAGGCTCTCCCGCTAGGAATGCAAGGAGTGCCGATGCATCAAGGACATACTTAGTCATCCGCCGCCTCACGCCGTCGTTCGGCAAGAAGTTCGTCCGAAAGTACGGTTCCTTCGGGGACGTAGCGTCTGACGAGTGCTTTTGCTCGTCGCAGGGCTTCCTTCCGGGAAAGGATACGGATCTCTTCTGCTTCGAGCGAGAGTACTACATCGTCACCCACATTCAGTCCCAGTGCTCGTCGGTACTCGGCAGGGATGACAATCCTGCCACCATCAGTAAGTTTGGTAGAAATCGAGTTTATCTCCATATTTTTTTGTTTATGAGATTACTATTATATATGTCATAACACACCTGTTGTGACAGTAGTCAAGAAGAGGCTCTGAAGGCAACCTACGACGAACACAAGGGGGCTAGTTCCGATGAACGGTATTGCACCCAAATCTGTAACTGAATACCATTAATAGAACCAGTCCACAACAGCTAAGCCTAAAAGTCGTTTTACTGCTTTTTTATTGGGAGGTATACCATGACCATGCAAGGTCTGAGTGAATTTATCAACCTGACGATGCAAGAGTGGAAAATACCTGGGATGGCGATCGCTATCGTTAAAGATAGTCAAATAATTTTTTGTGAAGGTTTTGGAACCCGAGATGTAGAACAAAATTTAATTGTTACACCACAAACTCTCTTCGCCATTGGTTCTTGTACAAAACCCTTTACCACAATGGCGATGAGTATCCTGGTAGAAAGGGGCTTCTTAGACTGGGATAAACCTGTCAGAAATTATCTGCCCACTTTTAAACTTTATGACTCCTATGCAACTGAACATATAACACCCCGTGACCTCGTAACTCATCGGTCTGGCTTACCCCGTCACGATGCTATGTGGTATAAAAGTCCTTTCAACCGTCAAGAAATATTCGAGCGCTTACAATATCTCGAACCCACTCACGAATTGCGTACTGTTTTTCAGTATCAAAGTTTGATGTACATGACCGCTGGCTACTTGGTTGGTGAAATTGCAGAGAGTAGCTGGGAAGAATTTGTGCAACAAGAAATTTTTAATCCTTTAGAAATGAGAGATAGTAATTTCTCTGTAGAGAAATCTCAAAAAGCTGATGATTTTGCACTTCCTTATCAAGAAAAAGATGACAAAGTTGAGAAAATTCCCTTTTGTAATGTCGATGTCAGTCCAGCAGGTTCGATAAATTCCAACATTGTTGATATGGCTAAGTGGCTTTTACTCCATCTTAATCAAGGGAAGTATGGCGAAAAACAAATTATCTCTCCAAGTCATATGACTCAGATGCACTCTCCACAATTTGTGGTTGGTCAACCACTGGAATATAATGAACTGTTCCATTATTTTTATGGCTTGGGATGGTGGATTTCCGCTTACCGAGGTCATAATTTAGTTCAGCATAGCGGTAATATTGATGGATTTTCTGCGCGGACAACTTTGCTGCCTCAAGACAATATTGGTATAGTAGTTCTGACTAATATGGATCAAAACCCAGTAATACATACTGTGACTTATTATGTATGCGATCGCCTGCTCGGTCTAGACGAAGTTCCTTGGAATGAACGAATGAAGGAAAAATATGCTCAAGTCAAAGAAGCTACTGCAAAAGCTGCATTGCAAATCGAATCAGCCCGTAAAACTGGAACCCACCCTTCTCATCCTCTAGAAGATTACACAGGTTATTTTGAGCATCCAGCATACGGAATATTATCAATTGAAATTCACGATCATCATTTAACAGCAATTCATAATTCAAATATTTATAAATTAGAACACTACCACTATGACATTTTTGAATTCAAATATGAGTTGGTTGATCGACCAGAACTTATATCTTTCTTAACTGATACCAAAGGCAATATTACTAGCCTTACCGTTTCCCTAGAGCCGACTGTGAAAGAGATTTTATTTACCCGGATGCCTGAAAGCATCTCTCGTTAATCCCGGCAGCAGCGTAGAGGCACACCTCCAACAGAGCGCTTCGGTCTGACGACAAGGCTAGCGCCAACACGCGTTCCGCATCTAATTTGCATTATCTGGGCGGGCAGGATGCCCACCCCACAAGAATTACATCTAATACAGAAGTTAGGACTCTCAAAGATGCAAACAGCTAAGAAGATCATCATTGTCGGCGGCGGAATTGGCGGTGCTGCAACCGCACTTGCTTTGCATCGAGCTGGTTTTGAACCAGTTGTTTACGAGCGAACAAAGGAGTTAAGGGAGGTAGGGGCTGGTATTGCACTTTGGGCAAATGCTACACATGTCCTGAAAAATTTAGGCTTGTTGTCGGACGCGATCCGCGTTGGTTATCTAACGACAAACTACCAATTCAATTCGCAAAGCGGCAAGGAGTTGGTCAATGTACCCCTTGATAACTTTGATTTACCCGTTGTTGGCATCCATAGGGCTGAATTGCATCAGCTATTGTGGCGTAATGTACAGGGTGAAAATTTTTTTTTAGGGCAAACCTTCGAGCGATTTGAGATTGAAGGAGAGAAAGTTCGCGCTTACTTCACGGACGGCTTCACTGTCAAGGGGGATGCTTTAATCGGGGCTGATGGTATGCGATCGCGGGTAAGATCTGTCCTCAAGGGCGATCGACCACCCATCTATCGCAACTTTAAAACTTGGCGTGGTCTAACAGATTACGTTCCTAGGGCATACCGTCCCGGCTACATTCAGGAGTTTTTAGGGCGTGGTAAAGGCTTCGGCTTCATGATGCTGGGCAAGGAGCGGATGTATTGGTACGCAGCAGCGACTGCACCTGAGGCACAGGCGGATGCTCCAATTGGTCGGAAAAAAGAGCTGGAAATTATGTTTCAAGATTGGTTTGCTTCTGTTCCTGAGTTGATTACAGCGACTGATGAGGCTGATATTATAACGACAGATTTGTACGATCGTGTTCCGACTCAACCTTGGAGCAAGCAAAATATTACGCTGCTAGGTGATGCTGCACATCCAATGCTGCCAACTATGGGACAGGGAGCATGTACAGCATTAGAAGATGCCTTTGTGGTTGCTAAGTGTCTAAAAGAGCAAGCAGATCCGACAGATGCTTTCCTACAGTATGAGTCAGAGCGGTTTCCTCGCACGAAGTTGATCGTTGAGCAGTCCTTGCGGTCAGGGAAAATGGGTGAATTACATAATCCTTTTGGCGTGGCGCTACGAAACACATTTATGAAGCTTATGGGATCAACCATCAGCAACAGCTTCAAGTCGCTTCATGCTTACAGAGCCTGAGCTACAAACAGATGACCTTCATTTTATTAGGGACTTCCAGAAAATAAAATATCCCACCCAAATCGCGATCAATCGTATCATTCGTAAGGGCGGGGTTACCCCGCCCCTACAATTTGGGACAATTTATTTCTTGGTGTTCCCTTATACGAAGAAACGACCATGAGTAACCCAATCAAAAAAATTACACTACCAACTGCCCTAGTAACTGGGTTGATAACAGCAGCTTTGCCAGTTAACGCCAGTGCTCCAGTTATCTGGTCACGCAATTACTACTGTGGTGAATACAATGTAAAACTGAACCAGTATCAAGATAAATCTTTTTTCTATCAATCTCGTAGCCCAAAAGGCAATCTCGCTCTGGGGAATGGAAGTGCAAAGTACACCGAAGGTGTCCGGGTGATTAAATTTAAAAAGGGCAATACTGAATACTGGGTATGGGATGGAACGCTGGATAATAAGAACTTAGGAACCCTAGAAGTTTACCGGAATAATCGCATTATTCTCCAGCGCAACTGCCACCGTTGAGCGAATAATTACTAATTCGTAATGACGCTCGTTCCGACGCCGGAGTACAGGCTAACGCAACGCTTACGAAGATCGCGCTCCGCCGGAGTACCGGAAGATCGCAACGCTTACGCTAACGTAATTCGTAAGTTTTGGGAACTTGCAACTAATACCAATTCTAAAAATGATGGCGATAAACGAATCGCTTGGTAGGGGCACGGCAGTGCCCATTGGTGTCAACTTAAGACGAAATCTGTTTCGCTGCACGGTTTTGCCCTCACCCCTGTCCCCTCTCCCAAGTCTGGGAGAGGGGAGTCAGTCCTCTTATCCCCCTTCTCCCAATTTGGGAGAAGGGGTTAGGGGATGAGGGCAACCTTTAAATGCTTGGCTTACTTAGCTTTTACGTTAAGTTGACACCAATGGGCAGTGCCGTGCCCCTACGACCTGTGTCGCATTCTTTTTTCAAATTCGTATAAATTAATCTATAGAAAACAAAAAATGCACATGCTTCATTATTTCAAGCGCCTGCATTTATGCATATGCTAATTACAAATCCAAACACAATAAAACTCAATTTATTTATCTGTACCTCAGAGATTTGACGCAATGAGAATTCATCCATTCTGAAGAGTTAATTACCAATTGGTCTAAGGTACAGATAAATTTATACCGTTAGGTATAAGATCAATTTGGATAACACTCTCCACAGAAATTAGGACTGAATTTACACAATGCTCCTCCAGTTAATGTGTAAGACGTACAATAAGGAAAACTGGT
This sequence comes from uncultured bacterium, assembly GCA_964246695.1. Classification (GTDB taxonomy): domain Bacteria; phylum Cyanobacteriota; class Cyanobacteriia; order Cyanobacteriales; family Nostocaceae; genus Stigonema. The sequence continues at coordinate 18,367 of CAXTSI010000029.1, read as the reverse complement.
AATTGCATGAACTTTTCGTACTGTTGAATTTGGATGTGATGCTTCAGTACGTTTGGTTTTAGGAGCGAGAAACATAGATAGAAGCCTGGGGAACGCAAGGCAGGCAACAATGTTGATTAGTGTTAAGAGTAGCGCGGTCACCAAAGTCACAGGTAATCACTTCCTTTGTAAAATAGGTGCTGACTGTTTTTAGTTGTAAGCACAAGTCACACAACAAGCTAAAAGCAAAAATTTTCATTGCTTTTGACTTATATAAGCTAACTATATCATAAAGTTTTGTAAATATCTAGGAGATGTTTCGACATTACTATAGACAGAAGGAATTGTGTCATTTAAGGTCAGCTATTTTAGCTATAAAGCGGAATATGCTGAGAAAACAATTGATTCACGATTGGGGCTACGTGTTATGTCGAAAACATCTGGGGAAACTTCTTTATTAGCTAACATGGACGAGCGAGAACGCCAGAAATTAAAGTGTTTGGCAGATTACTCCAATCTAGAGTCGCTCTCCTCAATTTGGTCTTTGGTAGCAAAGCGATTTGGTGAGACGATCGCCCTGCGTGACCCCCACGCTAAACCAGAGATTGTGATTACTTATAACCAGCTTGCTCAGCAAATTCAGCAATTTGCCGCCGGGTTGCAGGCGTTGGGAGTGAAAGCAGGCGATCGCGTCTCCCTCATTTCCGACAACTCTCCTCGTTGGATGATTGCAGATCAAGGCATAATGACTGCTGGGGCAGTTGATGCAGTGCGTAGCTCCCAAGCGGAACGGGAAGAGCTACTGTTTATTTTGGCAAATAGTGGCAGCACAACGCTAGTAGTAGAAAATTTAAAAACACTCAAGAAGCTACAGGAGGGTATTAAGGATCTGCCAATTCAACTGGTAATTTTGCTTTCGGATGAAGCACCACCAACAGACGAAATAAAGACTGTGAACTTCACCCAGTTGATGGAAACTGGGGCAAGGCATACTCTGGAACAAGTTTTGCAAACCCGTGATACTTTGGCAACCCTAATGTATACTTCTGGCACTGGAGGGAAACCCAAGGGCGTGTTACTTTCTCATGGCAACTTCATGCACCAATTGATAGCGATGGGCACAGTAGTACAACCCCAACTAGGAGACATTGCCCTCAGCATTCTTCCAAGCTGGCACGCCTATGAACGTACTTGTGAATATTTCTTACTTTCTCAAGGTTGCACCCAAACATACACTAACTTGCGGTCTGTCAAGCGGGATTTGAAAGAAATTAGACCCCATTATCTGATATGTGTACCGCGCTTATTGGAATCGATTTATGAAGGAAGTTTAAAGCAGTTCCGCGAACAACCAGCAAACAAGCAACGCTTAATTAACTACTTACTGGAAATGAGTGAGAAATACATTAAAGCGCGGCGAATTGTTCAGGGATTGAGTTTAGAAAATCTCAATCCCTCGATGGTTGAGCGATTAGCAGCTAGTATACAAGTATCTGCTTTGTTTCCTTTCCATGCCTTGGGAGAACGACTAGTTTATAGCAAGGTCAGGGAAGCGACGGGGGGAAGAATTAAGCAAATGATTAGCGGCGGTGGTGCGCTTCCCAAGCATATAGATGACTTTTTTGAAATTATTGGTGTGGAGATTTTGCAAGGCTATGGCTTGACGGAAACGAGTCCTGTCACTCATGTGCGGCGTCCTTGGCGCAATTTGCGTGGTTCTGCTGGGCAACCATTACCGGGTACAGAAACTAAAATATTAGATCCGGAAACTCGTAAAACTTTGTCACCAGGAAAGCGCGGTTTGGTTCTGCTGCGGGGACCGCAAATTATGCAAGGTTACTACCAAAATCCTGAAGCTACAGCGAAAGCAATTGACACCGAAGGTTGGTTTGATAGCGGGGATTTAGGTTGGGTAACATCGCAAAACGACTTGGTATTGACCGGACGACAAAAGGATACGATTGTATTAACCAATGGGGAAAATATCGAACCGCAACCAATTGAAGATGCGTGTTTGCGATCGCCCTACATCGATCAAATTATGCTCGTTGGGCAAGACCAGCGCAGTCTCGGTGCTTTGATTGTCCCCAACTTGGAAGCCCTACAAAAATGGGTTCAAACTCAAAATCTGCATCTACGTCTACCAGATGAAGCTTCTCAGGCACAAAGCCAGGACTCAACACTCAAGACAGAAGTAGACCTAGAGAGTAAAATTGTCCAGGATCTATTTCGGCTTGAATTGAATCGGGAAGTGCAAGACCGTCCAGGCTATCGACAGGATGACCGCATTGGTCCGTTCAAGCTTACCGTGTCACCATTTTCAATTGAAAATGGCATGATGACACAAACGCTGAAAATTAGGCGACACGTCGTGATGGAACGCTATCGCGATATTATTAACGGGATGTTTTCCTGATCCTCTCAACTGCAAACTTTGTGAACCTAAAACCTTTTATGGATGTCTCTAAACCTCAACTGCTCTTAAAACGTGTTGTTAACGTCAAAGCCATCGTCACTAGCCTTTGGAAAGAGGAAGTGCAGCAGCAACTACAAGCTCAGATCAATCAACTTGACCAGCAGTTGCAACAGCTGGACATCCAAGGACAGCGGGCGGTCGCAGAAATTCAAAAGCAGAGTCTGCAACCCCCCGGTCCTCAGACCCTGCAACAAATTGACAATATCCAACTCCAAGTCAATCAAAAGAAAAGTGAACTGCTAGAGCAAAAAAATCAAAGTCTGCAAAATCTCCAACAAGTACAGTTTCTAGAGTTGGATCAGCAAGTCAACCAATTCCAGATGGAAGGCTTTTTTAGGGTAGAACTGGGTGATAACCTGATTAGCAAAATGCAGGTCGAAATCGTCCTACGTGATGGCGTTGTGGAAGAAATTCACGGCGACATTTAAATTTGTTAGTGGTTAGTGGCTAATCGCTAATCGCTAATCGCTAATGGTAAAAATTGACCCGAAGGGCGAACCCGTAAGGGCGTCGGAAACCGAAATTCAGGGCTGTCTCACCAGAGCCGACACGAGGGTTTCCCTCATAGGCGCACTCCGCTACAATTAGCAATTAGCAATTAGCAATTAGCAATTAGCAATTAGCAACCAACAACTAACATTTTTTAGAGCTACTCTCAGGTGAGCATTGTACCTGAGAACCAGCCCAAACGATTTGCCACACGCGGGGTGAGCTAACAAAAAGCGATCGCCCAAAGGTTGTTAACTCAACTCGATATTTAATTGCACTAACAGAATCATTCGCCTGCTTTGTTTGCGTAATCGTCACCATTGCCTGATTTTGTTCGGGATAAGCTACCTCTACCTTGCGGGGGACTGTGTTTAATTCCAGATCTTCAAAGGCATTCAGGGCGAGGTCAGCAGGATCGCGACCTTGGAGAGCAGATTTGATACTTTCTAAAGGTATAGGTTTATAATTGACTCGCTCTGGGTTTTCCACAATCTCATGAGCTTGAGTCGCCGCCGCTGACTGCTGCGTTTGTCCACTGCTCATGCCTGAAACATCTGTAGATGGCTGACGCCGGGAAATATAAACTCCAGTGGCAGTGGTGGCAAAGATACTAAAAATCACAATCAAAAACAATTTCAACTTTGCCGACATAAAACTTCATAGTAATTTCAAACAGTTAATATCAATTTGGAATTTTAAATTGAGGTCTTACTCCTGCGCGTTTTGCTTCTGGGTCAATAGTGTGATTTTGGTCGCCGCGATCGGAAATACAAATTTAATAGACCTAGTGGTCGTAATATAGTTCCTCACTCCCGTTGGTCAAGATACAATTCGATCTGGCACTAGCTGTAAAAGTTGATAAATTATCGATTCGCCAAACCCGACTATGAGCATTCACGAAGTATTTATGCCGGCGTTAAGTTCCACCATGACAGAGGGTAAAATCGTATCTTGGGGAAAATCTCCAGGCGACAAAGTGGGAAAAGGCGAAACAGTGGTGGTTGTCGAGTCAGATAAGGCAGATATGGATGTGGAATCCTTCTATGAAGGATATCTTGCCCACATCATAGTGCAAGCTGGTGAAACTGCCCCCGTGGGAGCAGCGATCGCCCTGCTTGCAGAAACCGAAGCTGAAATCGAAACTGCGCTTGCTCAAGTCAACGACGAGAGCGCTCCTGTTGGTGTACCTGAAACTCCTGCAACCACATCTCCCGGACAGATAGCAGATACAACCACGCTTGCGCGGACACCTGGCGCCCAGTCTCAAAATGGTTCCATTCACCGAGATGGGAGAACCGTGGCTTCACCCCGCGCCCGCAAATTGGCGAAGGAGCTGAAAGTAGATTTGAGTACGATCTCTGGTAGTGGTCCCTACGGTCGCATCGTCACCGAGGATGTAGAAGCAACTGCCAAGGTTGGTAAGCAACCCGCCACCGCCCCCGTTGTACCGCCAAAAGCTGCACTCCTCGCTACCCCAACTGCACCTACACCTACGCCAATGGTAGCAGCTGTGCCTGGTCAAATAGTGCCACTGACTACCTTGCAAAATGCCGTAGCGCGGAATATGGTTGCGAGTTTATCCGTGCCTGTCATTCATGTAGGTTACACAATTACTACTGATGATCTGGATAAGCTTTACAAGCAGATTAAATCTAAAGGCGTGACGATGACAGCGCTACTAGCAAAAGCCGTAGCGGTGACGTTGCAAAAACATCCACTGCTAAATGCCAGCTACTCAGAGCAGGGGATTGTGTATCATTCCAGTATTAACGTTGCTGTAGCAGTATCAATGGATGATGGCGGCTTGATTACACCAGTGTTACAAAAAGCCGACATGGTGGATATTTATTCTCTATCACGTGATTGGAAGTCTTTGGTAGAGCGTGCTAGAGCCAAAAAACTGCAACCGGAAGAATACAACAGCGGTACTTTTACAGTATCAAACTTGGGAATGTTTGGCGTAGACAGATTTGATGCGATTTTGCCACCCGGACAAGGTGCAATTATCGCGATTGGTGCATCCCGTCCGCAAATGGTAGCAACCGACGGCATGTTTGGTGTACGGCAACAAATGCAGGTAAATATTACCTGCGATCACCGTATTATTTACGGTGCCCACGCTGCTGCGTTCTTGCAAGATTTGGCGAAGTTGATTGAGACAAATCCTCAATCTTTGACACTATAGCCCTAGCTCACTGATTCAAGTATAGTGAAATTTAAGACTTGGGGTCTGACGGCTCCAAGTCTTTTTTAGCAAAAACGCTCATGCAACTCCCTGCCCTAGTACCGCTCCCTTGGAATTAAAAATTAAAAATTAAAAATTAAAAAGCTTGAAATACAAGGGTTTTGGCTGTTTGAGATGGTAGCGTTATTTCCGCCGTTATGTACTAGTTAATTACAGCAGATTTCATTCAGGTTGACCACAATATAACCGTAGGGGCGGGGATACCCCTTCGGGGAAATCAAAAATCACTCATTCAAAAGTCAAAATTAAGAATTATTTAATTACTTTTGACTTTTGAATTTTGACTTTTGACTTGGAGCGAAGCGACGTGCCCCGCCCTGACAATGTGGCACGGGTTCAATTGAAAACTGCTGTAACATCTAATTATAAAATTTGTTAAAAGGAAACAGGCAGTTCTTAACCACCTATGCACGCACAACGGTGACAGAGCGTCCATTTTTCGTAGTTGTAACTTGAACCGCCAAGCGTTCCTCTAGGGGTAGTGCATTGGTGCGTCGGTCGAAAATAACTAGCCAACCAAAATCTTCTCCCAACCGCGCCAAATAGGAATCTAACTGTGACAAACCCGCTTCTAATGGGTCGCCTTTCTTATCGCGCCAAGCTTTTAACTCAATCCCTAATGTAACATTACCATATCTCAGACACAAATCCATGCGATCGCGCCCAATCGCATATTCGCGTTCAAGAGTTCCACCACCATTAACCACGCGATGTAAAAACGCCATCAGCACTAAATGAGGTGCAATCTCATGGTAAACTGCACTACCAAGCAACGGTTCGCCATGCTGACGCCAGAATGCCAGAAACGCCTGCAACAAAGCATCGGTGTCTAACTCACCACCTTTAGTTAACCAACTAGGACTAATGTGGGGTAAACTATCCTGAGTACCCTGCACCAAGACACGGGGAATCACCTCGCGGTAAATGGGATTAGCAATCGTCAGTCCCCCTGCTGGGTCACGCCGTAACAACCCCAAATCAATCAAATATTGGCGATCGTCATTCGGGGTGTCTCCCAACGCTCCTCCTGCTAGCATCGGTTCAATAATTGCCTTGACCCTTGGTTCTCGGAGCTTTTCAGCAAGAGAATCGAGATGGGTATCTTGACGTGCAATCAGTGTTTCCTTTGCTTGAAAAATGTCTACATGTGTAATTTCTATGTTTATATCCGTCACCATCTCTTCGACAACTTCTTTAGCTAAGGCATTCACCAACCAAGGTTGTCCCTGAGTCAAATCAAACGCCGTCTGAATTGCCTTGTTTGTGAAGACTTGTCCGGTATCGTCGGTATGTTGTTGGTATAATTGTCCTACCTCAGTGGCATTAAAATTTCTCAACGTTAGGGAGCGCACTTTAATATTAAAGGGACTTGACGTATTCAGGCGCTCGCTACCCCCTGAAGCCACTTTATAATCCCGCACATCTCGTAAGCCAATCAATCCCACAGAAAGCGGAAAATTTTTGGGGCGGTCGGGATACCCTCCGCGTAACTGTCGTAAAACGGATATCAAGGCTTCATCCTGGAGAGCATCAATCTCGTCAATAAACAGCACCAAAGGTCGCGACGAAGCTTGTGCCCATGCCTGCAAAGCAGCTTGAATTCTTTGTCCAGGCTTCGCTTCATCCCAGGCGGGGGGGTGCAAGTCTTCGGGTAAATGCAACTGGGCACGCGCTATCCATGCTCCCAGCATAGCGTTCTCAGCCGCTCCCGGATCGTGACTAAAAGGCGCCCCCACTTCTGCCGACACCATTACTGCTGCGTAGCGTCCACTATTCGTCAGTTGTTGAGCTAACGCCAGCATTGCAGTAGTTTTACCCGTTTGACGAGGCGCATGAATCACAAAATAGCTTTCTTGGGCAATCAAGCGCTCTAAGTCTGGCAACCGACTGGTTGGTGACAGCATATAGTGAATGTCTGCTTTACAAGGACCTGCGGTATTAAACCAACGAGACATGGGCATTTGAACTGCGTTCTTGAATGCCTTTATAATAGCTTAAATCGGGCTACAAACCATCATTAATTATATCATTAACTTTCATTTTTGTCAAATTATCTTCAGTGTTTAAATCTAACATGATGGCAACAAGGAGCAACGTTGGCTTAAAGTGCGCTCTCGGTTCTGATTGATGGGAACATCGGAATTTGAATGCAGGGCATTTATCGCGATTTCGGTTTTGATCGGGTACATAGGGGCGGGCAAGGATGCCCACCCCACAAGAAGTTTTACTAATTTAAATTAGTACCTCATTCGACTGCAAACCGCTATATGTCTAGGCATCTCCTACCCTGGTAGCAAACGTTGAAGTGAGCGATCGCTCCAGATAGCGGAGGTAAACAACGGTAGTTTATGTCTATCATCAATGAGGAATACAAACAAAAGTTCTAGATTATTATCAAAAAGATGCAGATTTTTCAACTTTTTAATCGACTAAAGCACTTGAACTTCACTCTTATACTTGGTCAAATAGTCGTTTTAAGCATGAGCGCGGGTTTTTTACTCAAAAGTACTAGTGCCAATGCTGCTGACACGGTTATTTTAAAATATGGTAGCTTTCAGGAGGCAGTCTCTGTGAGAGAATTAAGTCAGTTCGTGGAAACTGGCAAGACCACCGCTCCCATAAAGGCTTATTTACAGGCAGCCAAACAAGAGCCTGCATTAGCTCGTAAGGCACTGAAAGCAGGAATAAAAACGCAACCGCCTTTCTAAATAGCCTGCTGTCCAGTTGGGCTGGACCAATTTTGGTTGACCAAGTTGGTGAAGTAGTTCATCCTCCGGCAAAACAACTAGATAAGCAGGCGCTACGTTCAGCTTTGGCTGGATCGATTAGTCAAAATAGTGAAGTTACGCTGCTGGGAGCCATTCGCAACTATCCTGGTGCTACTGTTGAAATCGAAGGCGATCGCCTGATCCCTGTTTATCGACGGCTGAGCCAACTTGCAAAAGGCTTATAAAGTGCCCCAAAAGCTTTGAGCGTGGCAATAGTCGCCTCAGTTAAACCTGTAGTGCCCGGGGCTGTATGTGACTCAAACGAGAACCGCTATAGTACAAACGATTCTGTTCTAGCGAATACTTTTGACCGCAATCCAATGAGATAAGAGTTTGAGATACGCAGATTGATAATAAATAGCAGGTTCAGTCAGTTCCCAAATATTAGCATCGGGAGGAGTTCCACTCGTGCTGTTGTCGTCAACATAAGCTTTCATCGGCAGGTTTTTATCAAGATGTATTGAACCGCTATAGTTTTTATTAGGTCCTCCTGGAACAAAACCAGGAACAGGACCACAGCGACGATCGCCAGGGGTTTTGTCAAACACTTTCTGCCCCAGCCATGCATGGTAAAACCGATTAACAGAATAACTGACGCCGTATTTATACATATTACTCAGGTAAACTATCCCGAAAGGATTGACCCCATGAAGGTAATGCAGATGATCTAAAGCCCTAGTTTCATACGATCGCCTGTGTTCTGGGTCAACTCCATACAAAACAGCATCGAAGTTTGTATTGCCAATGTTAGCTTTGATTTGGTTGCTACCCCAATGATACTGATCGTCCGGCATGTAAGCTCGGTAGGGATCTGTTTCGTCGTCTTTTGTATCCCCATAAGCTTGGGGATTGTTCTTGACGAGCTGCGTAAACCTGCTGCTAATTTTGTTTTTAAGTTCAGCATCTCCATCTTTCAAATGGGTGTATTGCAGCAAGGCATCGCCTTCATGGGGATCGTACCGCGACCAAGTATCATCCTTGAAAGGACGGAGTTGATTCATATTCCTTAGGATGTAGTCGGTATACTCGCGCTGATTTTCCAACATGGATAAATAAATTGCAGCAACAACCGCACTGCCGATTTGCTCCTCCGGTTTTCGGTCAGCATCACCAGCCTTAATTTCCTGGTTATCGCAATTTGTGTTGATCGGATTGTTTTTAAACCAGTTCCAAGCTGAATGGGCACGTTGAGCCAGATCGTGGCTATAAGTTTGAAGTTGTGGAAAGTTGCCAAGAACAAGGCTAGCATGGGCAAACATACCGCTTGCCGCAATGGTTGAAGAAGAACATTTAGAACCATAGTATCGAGGACGGGTATCCTTGCCTGGACTCGCCGCATCATGATAATCGAGTGTCCCGACTTTGATAAAAACTCCACCGTCGTTGTCCTGCATTTTCTTCAACCATTCAAGCTCAAACATGACCTCATCGAGGAGATCGGGAAGGCTATTACCGGACTCCGGAATATTAAAGTCGTCAGTCCAGATCGAAGGATTGTCCTGATAAGCAGTTAACAGTTGATGCACAACAGGTTCGGCAAACGTAACGTATTTGTTAGTATCGCCAGCGTCCATCCAGCCACCGCTGACATCTCTAGCTTTAGCTGGATTGTTTTTATCAGTGACCAACCTTGCTTGAGGATCTTGTCTTGGTCCCATAAAACTTGCTTTGTCAGTCCAGCAAGCATTGGCTAATGGTAGTTTCTTGGCAAATCCGCTCCGTTGATAAAAAAACATTTTTGTGGCGATCTTCAACGGGGTTTTGTAAACGTCATTCCGAATTTTAAAAGGGGCTGAGTGGGCGCTTTTTTTTGGATCAATAATAACGTATGACCCTGGAGTGGTAACAGTTGAAAAGTCAAACCACCAGGCTTTATCACCAGACTGTTTGTGAGTATCGCCATTATGCCAGGGAGAAGAAACACCAGAGAAGACAATCTGATTTGTTTTCGTGTTTTTAACGACAAGGGTGTTAGAAGGAGTAAGACCCTGATTGGCATTAAATCCTGCTTGCGGAGCCACAATAACCGCTACTTTGGTATCTTGAGGGCGATAGCCAAACTGATCGAGCATAATATAACTGAACGGCTGTATCGGGGTAGCACGGCTATCATTGATTAAAAAGTTTAGACCTGTGTACACCAATACAAAAGCTAAGCCTACTGCAATCTGTCGAACGAACTGTCTTAACCTGAGACTCCTGACTATTTTTATAATCTTTTGCATAATGGGACTTTACAAGTTGATGCTCGTGTCATGTCTTTACGTTATAGGTTTTAGACTACCATCTACAGACGTGTAAGTGTTGTGGAGAGAAATTAAACGGAGAAGATAGCAACCCTTACCTTCACCAGATAGTAGAAATGGTAGTGTTGCAAAAACTGGTGGCAGTCTGGTTAAAGTAGTATTTGTGCTTACTGCCCGTCGCTACTGACACCCGATCCATGAATCCTAAGCCAAAACTACGGATAACAGTGGTGTTATGCGAAAAACAGAATAAACCCAGAGAGCGTTTGGGAGATCTGACTAATTTCATTCACGGGTATTGCTCTTAAGATGTAGAAGGCTTGTAATTGTAGAGCCATGTTTGAAATTCGTCCTGATTTATCTGATTCGGTAGAAGAAATTTGTGATTGCGATCGCACCCTTCAAGAATATTCTCAGCAGGTATTGTTGTGGTATGTGTTTGCAGATCTTCAAGAATCAGCAAGCGCAAGTAATTTAGCGTCCGAATATCAGCTTTCATTTGCCCGTAGTCTGCATCAGTTCGGAAGTAAAATTGGGCAATAGCAGTCACATCAAAGACTCGCATAGTTTGCCAGCGCTCTCATTGCCTCTTATTCATTTTCAATGCTACCCTTTGCCAATACAGTTCAGTAGTTGTTTACCTAGCGTTAACCTACTGGAGTTTAGACTAATTATTCCATAACCCTAGGGCTAGAAGCAGGACTTTGCATTGTTCAAGGTTTGTTTTCGGTGGGTTTACCGATTTATTGAGGGTTTGGTCACAGATACAATTCTGCCCCAACTCTTCAATTTTTCCTGTAATCTCCGACCACATGGGATAGTTTTTACTACACCGTCGATTCCACAAGCTTTTTGAGGATTGGGTAATGGACTGAAGCATAGAAACTAGCTCTAATTTAGTCTAAACTCCAGTGAAGTTACTGTGTACTAGAAACGCCAGGAACGAGGGGCGGGAATTTGTTTCCCGTCAAGTTTCTTTAAGGACACATTTGTACCCAGGCATCCAGCAGCGCTTCTCTCAGGGTTGCTTTGAAAAGTTAGCGCTACTCGTAACGCACCGGAAATCAGCATATAGATGCTGAGTTACATTTCATTAACGCACCCTACAAGATCCGCGATCGCACTTTTATTTTTTACCCAGAAGCTTGTCATACTCGGCGTGCGATCCCACCCAGAACCACACTATTTTCTGTTCGTCAGCTTTCATCACTCCCAACGCTCGCCATCCGATTCCAATTCTGACTGACCAAATGTTCTGTTTAGGCTTAACTTCTTTAAATTCTAAACTGGGATGCAAAGGATTTAGTTTCCAGAGTTCGTAGTTCTTTTTGGCAGTTTCCTTTATTCGTGGCGGTAATTCCGCAAACCTTTGCCGAAAATCCCTAGTTCTAGACGATCTCATTACTCCTCACCAAAACCTTTTTCTTCGGTTTTACCTTCTTGGTCTTCAATTAATGCTGATTGAGCCATTTTTCGGAGAATATCTAGATTAAGATCGGAATTTGCTAAGGTTTCCTGCCATTTTAGCTCATTCTCAATATCTGCTAACAGTTGTTGAGCAATTTCGTCTTGGAGATTTTCGGAAAGCTTTTGCGCTTCTTGGAAGGCTTTTTGTAACAGTTTAGTCATGCTGTCTTTGATAAGTAAATAAAAACTTAGCTTTAGAACCATTATAGGAGATTTACTGGGTTTCGTTGCCTCAATCCAACCTACAAGCGATCGCACTTTTTCGTAGGGTGTGTTAGCGCTCTCGAGTACGACACCGAAAATTGACATTACGGAGGTGCGTTACATTTCATTAACGCACCCTACAAGATCAGCGATCGCACTTTAAAAATGAGCGAATGTACAGTATTACTAATTACGAATTAGTAATTATTTTCTCACTCATCCCCTTTTTCCTCAGATTGAACTAGAGGTCGCCCAGAAACAATAATGAAGCCAACAGAATCAAGGCGAATGCGAGGATGACGAATTCCTTCTACAATCGCTTTGCTTAACGCTGTTTCACGACTAAGTTCCCGCGCCAGTACCGCATCATAAATTTGCTCCTGTTCAGTTAGTCTGTTGAACCGCAGGCGCAATTGATCCAGTCGCTTACCTAGTTTTTGTTCTGCTTGTTTTGCACTTTTTTTGCACAATTCCATAAATTCCGGGCGCTGACTGAGTAATTCTAAAGAAGTACTACGCGCTTGACGACAAAAATCTTGCCATTTGTCCGGTTCAACAAAGTTATCCAGAATCGGCAAACGACTTTTTGCCAAGTTGTAATCTCGGTATTTACCGCTTCTTTCTTTATAAGGACGTTGCAGGATATTTAAGAGTACTTCATCTTCAACAGCACACATTGGCTCATTTCGTGCATCAATAAATATACTCTCTACAATTGGGGGAAATAACCCATCGGCGCGTCTAAGGAAAATTTTGGATGTAGCATCTTGCATGTCATTTGCTAAATTTGCTTCAATGACATAATTGAATCGAAAGCCAAACCACTCCATACCTTCCCCAGAGTCCCAAGAATCTTCAACTCGCCACATGGCAAAGGTTTGACCCCGGTCATCCCAGTCGATATAGCTTAAGAGTGCTTCCACCAATTCCTCTCCAATCCGGAAGAGTTTGACACCGGAGTTTTGGTTCGCTACCCGGCGGTTATAAGTACCGAATTGGTCTAATGAAGTTGCAAAGCGAGTCTTCAAATCATCAGGTGAAACCAAGGTGTGCTTGGTGGATTGATAACGCACCACCCCAGGCGTATTCGGATCTTGACGCTGCCAGAAATGCAGCGCTTGGCAAATCCAGCCTTCAGTTGCACTCTGCATTTCTTGATGGCAGGCATCATAATTATCTAGCTCTTGAAAATATTCAGTTGCACTATCATCGAGAGCATCAATTTCATCTAGTGCATTCTGTTCGCTAATTTTCACTGTTTCGGCTTTGACTTGTTCCTTGATCGGCTCAATCATCTCCAATAATCCAGCAGCACCCGATTGGAACAAAACAGTTTCCAATTCTGAAAGTTTTTCGTCTACATAAAACTGTAAACTGGCAATTGATTGCTGAAAGATACCAAACCCATCTTTTAAGAGTTGATACCAAGCATTGTGAGGGCTATCTTCTAAGTAGGGACCAAGAAATACAGAGAATTGGACTCCGATTTTACTGCCAATGCGGTCAACTCTTCCGATTCTTTGCTCTAGTCGGTTAGGCGACCAAGGGAGATCGAAGTGAATTAACCAGTCGGCAAACTGAAGGTTATGTCCTTCTTCCCCAGAGCGATCGCATACGAGAACGAAGCAGTTTGGGTTCTCCTTGAACCTACTAATGTTTTCCTCAACCCGATCTCGCGACTCCCCAGATTGATGGCTAGCTACCGCTTTTTCACCGAAGGTATCAGACAAAGACCGCACAATTTCTGCACAGGTTTGCACAAAACTTGTAAAGACAACAAATTTGGGCAGAATATCACCAGGAATAGGTCTAAGAATTCTCTGCTGTATCCTTTTCAGCAATTCGTTCTTATTCCTACGCACAACTGTCGAAATTTTGAAGTACACAGCAAGCTGATTCAACAGCACTGTTCTCAAATGGTCAATCCGTTCTCCGTCTTCTACAGGTTGGCGAATAATTTTCAGTAACGATTGCAGAATCTCTTCTTCCCCTGAAAATTTCGGGGTTTGAGTCAGGATGCGGAGATCGTTTTCGCCAAACTCCCCGGTTTTAGGGGATATACCGCTTAAACGTGCGGTAATTACCTGTTCTAAAATGCCTAACCAAGTACCGTTCGCCTGGAATAACAGCAAAAAAATTCGTTTATACTGCTCGTTCTTAGGCGCGACACTACGCCATTCATCCATGAGTTCGTGGATATCAGGCGATCGCTCGTCTAAGTCATACTCCTGTTTAGGCGTAATATTACGGTCAAAGATCACATCTTCCACTGCAGCGCGACGGTTGCGCAGCATTCGGTGGTGCAACCGATAGGTGTCGCTGATGTGGGTGCGAATCGCTTGAACAATTTTATCTGTGTTGGCAGCATTTGCTTGTAAAGATTTTTCCAACTCCTCCCCTAGATTCAGTAAATACTTATCCTCAGCAAACAGGTTTTGCAGTTGCTTCAGGTTGGTTTTGAGGACAAAAGGATTCGCACCTTCTCGCCATGAGAGGAGAAGTCTACCAATTGAGGAGCGATTTTGAACTCTCTTGCGAAAACCTGCCAAATCATTCAACTGATAAGTTGTTGGATCGAGTAGGTGCAGCATTGCCAAAAAATCCTGCTCGTGGTTGACAACAGGGGTGGCGGACAATAAAAGCAGGCGATCGCTTTTATGGGCGAGATGTTTGCAAATTTCAAACCGCTGAGACTGCGCAGCATCTAAAGATGTTGCCATCGCCGCAATGTGGTGGGCTTCATCTAAAATTAAACAGCCGATATCCGCTTTCTGGTTGATTTTATGGATATCCTCAACAGCAAGCACCACGACCCGGTCTGGAAAATGGGAGAGGTAAAACTTGTTTTCTAATTCCTGACGCCATTGTGCCAGCAAATATTGCGGAACTATCACCACCCCACGTCTATTCGGTTCATCCAGAAGGTATTGACGGAGAATAGCACCTGCTTCGATAGTTTTTCCCAGTCCCACCTCGTCTGCTAGCAAGTAGCGTTGAATCGGATCTTCCAGTACACGCCGAACCACTTCCACTTGGTGAGGATAAAAGTTAATGTTCGCGGAAATCAGTCCCGTAATCCCGCGACTCACAGCGCGTTGCTTAATCAAGCATTTGTAAAGCGCCAATCTTCTGTCGTGGAAGTAGGGCGTTTCTTGACCCTTCATTGCTAGGGTTTCGATTGGATCTGCTTGCGGCTGATTGCAACGCACGGAAATTTCCTGCTCGCTTGCCACAATTGTCTTACTATCAGGTAGGTCAATTTGATACTTACGAATTTCCTCATCCCATTCGTAAATTCTGCCGATAGTCCATGTAGCTTGGTCCAAACAAATGTAGCATCGAGTCTGGCGCTCAAGTCTAACACGAAAGAGCGAACTTAAAGGTAAGGATTTTTCGATGCGTTGTCCAACCGAGCAAAAATACTCGACGGTTGCTTGGGTATTGGATATGTCAATAACCTTTCCTACCCCCAAGTTGTTAGTCTGAGAAAGCACCAATGAACCAAGCTGTATCATAACACCCAGGAATAAACAGGTCTGTTCTTTATTATGTTTCCCCTGGAAAAGAAAAAACGAGCAGCGATGATTTTTTTCTCCACAATCTGACTGGACTTTCGGGCTGCACTCTCAGGCTACTGTGACGAATACTATAGAAGTTGATATATAAAGAGTAATTTTACAATGACTATTCACTTTTATAAGGCTTGCGAACCGTATGGCTGTTTTTCCAATTTTTCTCCCCACGGAATTAAAATTCAGGACGTTTACTGGTCAACGGTGGAGCATTATTATCAAGCGCAAAAGTTTGTCGGAACAAAAGATGCGGTTATTATACCCCTAATCCATGCCGCCGAGACGCCTGAAATAGCTGCGGCAATGGGACGCGATCGCACTCGTCAACTCCGTCCCGACTGGGAGGTGGTTAAAACAACACTCATGCGATCGGCTGTACTGAAAAAGTTTCTGACTCATGCCGACATCAGAGAAGTGCTTTTAAGCACGGGTGACCAGTGGCTTGTGGAAAACTCACCAACCGATTATTTCTGGGGTTGTGGTGAGGAGAAAACTGGTCAAAACCATCTTGGTAGAATTCTCATGAGTGTGCGGGAAGAAATTCGCAATTTATCGTCTTTGTCATATTAATTACCATAAACAGAATTAGCATAAATCGCTAGTTGCGCTCGGTTTTTCAGATTCAGGCGGTTAAAGAGGTGGGTGACATGGGTTTTGACTGTCCCTTCCGAAATATAGAGTTGTTGCGCGATTTCGCGGTTAGTAGCGCCGATAGCAATCAAGCGCAACACATCTTGTTCCCGATTAGTCAGAGAACTCAATTCCTTCTGAACTGGTAATTTTGGGCTAACAGTCTCTGAAACTGGGGCTTTAGCAATCATCTTTTCCAACAGCCCTGGTCCCATCTGGGTGTACCCTTTATGGACAAACCGAATCGCCTGTGCCAGCTCCTCAGACGGCATATCTTTCAGTAAATACCCCTTTGCTCCTGCTCGCATTGCATCGGTGATGTATTGATCGTCATCAAATGTAGTTAGGACTATTACTTTAATATTTGGAAACCGCTCAGAGATAATGCGGGTGGCATCTCTGCCATCCATCACAGGCATCCGCATATCCATCAAGACGACATCAGGTTGTAACGCTTCTACCTGTTCAATAGCGTTTTCACCATTATCAGCAGTTCCCACCACTTCCAAATCCGGCTCCAAATTTAGCATAGCCTTGATACCGTTGCGGATCAGAGCCTGGTCGTCTACTAATAACAAGCGAATCATAGGCGAGTGCATTTCACTTTTGTGGGATACGCTGAATACTACTGACTTAAGTCAAAGCTTTACGGATTGCGCCGCATATGTATTTGCCTTTCTAAGATCCTACCACCTTCTGGGAAACTCTCATAAGGGAAGCTCAACAACTCTCAGATCACCAGATCCTGGCTCAGATCCCAGGTAAAAGTTGCCTTTTACAGCAGATGAGGGACTTCCAATTAAAAAATCTCCAATGCAGTAGTAGTAGGGTGCGCTCTTACGACGAGAGTACGGCACCAGAACAGACTAAGACGGTGCGTTACGCTGTCGTTCGCGATCTTCGTCTCCCCGAGTGAGTAGATCGCACCCTACAAAATGGATAATTTATTTTTTGGTATTCCCTGAACATAGCTGGCAAGCATTACCCATTTGGTATAGAGCAAAAACCTCAAGGGATTGGGTTGGATTTTTACTTAGCGTCCCTGACTTTAGTTGTAAGCATATTTACTTATTGACTCAACGAAAGTCCCAGTGAAGTTATCTATTTCGTTGAGGCAAGAGTAGAGACGTTTTTCAGATGTTTATCCCTTTTTAAATTTATAGGATGAATACAGTTCAGAAAAGAACGGAGCGGAGAACACCCAAACAAATAAATAAAAAATTGGGTTCCAAACCTCGGCTTCACCAAACACAAACACATCACTAACTCAGGAGTAAAAAAATGTCAGTTGAAATCACCAAAACCAATGTTGCTATCGAATTGTCCGCACAAGAATTAGATGTAGTCGCAGGCGGTGTAGATCTTTCTTTACAAAGTACAGCTTTGAAAGAGAATATCACCGCAGGTCATCAGTTCACAGCTTCCGGTGAAAACGGTAGTGTTGCCACATCTGATTTCCTCGCTATCCGCAAGAACACCGCTGCTAATAACGCACTGATTCTCGGCGCTTAAGCTAATAACTCAATTTGAACTATTGAACACAGAGGTTGACCGAGATCGTAAATTTCACTCTTGTTCAACCTCGGCTTCACCAAACACAAACACATCACTAACTCAGGAGTAAAAAAATGTCAGTTGAAATCACCAAAACCAATGTTGCTATCGAATTGTCCGCACAAGAATTAGATGTAGTCGCAGGCGGTGTAGATCTTTCTTTACAAAGTACAGCTTTGAAAGAGAATATCACCGCAGGTCATCAGTTCACAGCTTCCGGTGAAAACGGTAGTGTTGCCACATCTGATTTCCTCGCTATCCGCAAGAACACCGCTGCTAATAACGCACTGATTCTCGGTGCTGGCCATTAAATTTGAACTATTGAACACAGAGGTTGCCCAAGATCGTAAATTTCACTCTTGTTCAACCTCGGCTTCACCAAACACAAACACATCACTAACTCAGGAGTAAAAAAATGTCAGTTGAAATCACCAAAACCAATGTTGCTATCGAATTGTCCGCACAAGAATTAGATGTAGTCGCAGGCGGTGTAGATCTTTCTTTACAAAGTACAGCTTTGAAAGAGAATATCACCGCAGGTCATCAGTTCACAGCTTCCGGTGAAAACGGTAGTGTTGCCACATCTGATTTCCTCGCTATCCGCAAGAACACCACTGCTAATAACGCATTGATTCTCGGTGCTGGTCATTAAATTTGAACTATTGAACACAGAGGTTGACCGAGATCGTAAATTTCACTCTTGTTCAACCTCGGCTTCACCAAACACAAACACATCA